>JAEWYW010000037.1 GCA_023458535.1 Bacteroidota bacterium | reverse complement strand
AAAAAAAAAACGCTTTTCAATCATAATAATTCTACTCTTTTATGATGATGATATCTTTTTTGTCCATTTTAGTAGCCAACCAATCCTTAAGTTTTTTCTCGTCAATAGGCTTTTCTGCTGAGTACATAATGATGTCTTTTTCTTGTACCGAATCTTTTATAGCAAAATTGGATAAAACGCCAAAAGACAATGTATCAATCTCGGGGAAAAGAATTTTAATTTCATTATCCAAATTTTTATTTCCCAGGTTATACCTTTCGATTTCGTTGGCTAACGTTTGGATTTTCAAGTCTTTTTCGGTTACATTGGAGTTCTTTGTATTCAGTTCGGTAAGAATTTCTTGTTTTAAATCTCTGGTGTTTTGTTTAATAATAAGCTTCGTATTTTGGAGTCCAAAATCCTTAAGGTTAGAATTCAATTCCTTAATTTCCGTACTGTCAAATTTCTTAGAAAGTAATGCAAGTTCAATTTTTTTTGGATCGCTGGAGTTATCGATTTTCTTATAAATAATGGTGTAGCCCTTATCTAAAAACTGATTCTGAAGGTATTTTTCGACATTCTGACTGTAGCGTTTTTCTTCCAATAGACTGTAGGCCAAATAAAAACTCGGAATAATCATTAGAAGCATTAAAAAACTAATTATAAATCGCACTTTTTTGTCAAAAGCTAAATTCTTGGTCTTTATGGGTTGGTATTTTAAATACTTAATCACCAAAAACGTAGCAATACCAATAAAAAAACAATTAATAGAGTACAAATACAAAGCTCCCACCACAAATTTCATGTTAAAAGTTGCTAAGCCAAAACCTGCTGTACATAGTGGAGGCATTAACGCTGTAGCAATCGCTACACCTGGTATTGGGTTTCCTTTTTCCACCCGAGTGATGGAAACTGCGCCTACAATACCACCAAAAAATGCAATCATCACATCGTATATGTTGGGAGAAGTTCTGGACAATATTTCAGATTGCACTTCTTTAAATGGACTTACATAAAAGTAAATAGTTGATACCAGAAAGCCAACAAGTGTAGCAATTAACAGATTTTTTGTCGACCGTTTTAGTAAATCAAAATCATATGTTGCCAAAGCAAAACCTGAACCTACAATCGGACCCATCAAGGGAGAAATTAACATCGCACCAATAATAACAGCCGTAGAATTTACGTTGAGACCAATGGATGCTATTAATATAGCACAAGCCAAAATCCACAGCTGCGCACCACGGAATGAAATATTCTTAACCACGTCCTCGCGCACTTTTTCTTTATCTTCTTCTCCTTTTTGAAGTCCGAATAAATTATATAAAATATTCATTATGCTGACGTTTTTTTACAAAACAAATTTTAAATAAATTGTGAAATTTGATATTTTCCTTTACTTAGAGTAATTATTGGAATACTCTAAAATTCAAAAATCAACCCAAAATAGGGAAGTGGCGTGCTGCGGTCTGCCTTCCCAAAATCCAGTGCATGCTGTTGCTCGTTTTCGGGAGCGCTTGGATTTACAATAATTCCGTTGTTGTTGGCATCGCGCATTAAATTGATTACAGGAAGATTGCTTGGGTTTTCAGATCCGTAAGCATTCACAACGTCCATGTAGGCGGTGATTTGCCATTTTTTGAACGTCCATTTTTTCTCCACTCGAACATCCAACTGATGGGTAAGATTTCCGCGCAGTGAATTTATTAAACTGTAATCCTGCAAAGGACCATTGGCGATATTCCATACGTTTACCAGCGAACTTCTTTCAATATTATAAGGCGTTTCAGGCAGGCCACTTTGCATTCGGAAACGGGCACCAATATTCCAGTTGCGTTTCAGATATTTCCCTGCGGATAAGGTTAAGATATGTCGACTGTCCCATGATGAAGGCAACAGATCGAGATTGGCATTGGAGAACTGAGAATACCCAAAAGTATAGGCCAAAATACCGTAAAAATTGTTGTTGGTGCGTTTCTGCATCAACACTTCTACACCATACGTTTTCCCTTCACCACGAGAGTCCAAAGGCTCGTTTCCTACAATCCCAAAATCGGCACCAATGTTAGCTAAACTAATCTGATTTCGAAGTGAAAAAGGGTAGCGGTCGTATTTTTTATAGTAACCTTCCACCGTAATGCGCAGTTGCTGCGGTCCATTATACTCTACACCCGCCACCAAATGGCTGTTTTTGATGTATCGCAAGGTATTTTTATTAATAAATTCGCTGTTTTGCTTAAAGCCTAAAGCGGTGTACGCTGGCAATTGATAGTAAATTCCAGTGTTGAAATTGAGGGCAAATCGATCCGTAAAACGGTAACTTAAAGATAATCTAGGCGAAAACTGATCAAAAATATTCTGTGTATTTTCGGAGTACGAACTGGCATCCAAACGTACTCCAACAGAGGCCTGCAAAGCATCATTAAAGAATTTTCTAGAGGCTTGACCGTAAACGCCGTATTGAAAAACATCCAAGTCGGCATTCAAATCATCTACATTAATTCCGTTTTGGGCAACACTTCGGATGTATGAATTGTTGGTGTAATTAGAAAAGTTAAGATTTCCTCCAAAACTCAGCTGATAATCACCGGTTCGGAAATTCCTGTCGACTCTAATTTTATTTTCCTTTTCCTGAGAATGGTATTTGTACAGCAAATTTTCGGGCTGCTCAATATTTCGGTAGTATTTTTCAGCTTGATTGTCGAGCATATTTCGGCTCCAGGTGAAAAGCCAGTTTCCATTTTCAGTCAACATTCGATATCCCGCGCCAATAGTGTAATTCCATTGCGGTGAATTCGGAAGTCTGTCGAGCAACGTCAGGTTGTATAAAGTGGGTTCAACATCCTCATTAAATTTGAATCGGTCTATGGCGCCAATTCCTATAAAATAAAGTTCGTCACCCGATTTATATTTTTTTGAAACTTTAAAATTAGCATCATAATAGGATGGCAAAAACGGCAATCCAATAGCTTTAAACAACAATTGAAGGTTTGATTTCCGTACCGAGAACAATCCGCTCCAGCTTTGATCTTTGCTTAGAGGTCCGTCCGCCATCAGCTGTAAATCATCCAGTCCAATGATGGCTTTATAGCCCATTTTATCTTTTCGAGCTTGTTTTAAATTAAACTCGAAAAGCGATGACAAAACGCCATTTCTCTTAGCAGGAAATGCTCCGCTGTAGAAATCAACATCTTTTAGAAAATCTACCGTGATAATTCCACGAGGCCCTCCGCTAGCACCTTGCGTTTGGAAGTGATTGATCACAGGCACTTCGATACCGTCGATATAAAATTTGTTTTCTCCAGAAGCACCACCGCGAATGAAGAGATCATTGCGGAAAGTCGACGTGCTTCCCACGCCAGGTAAACTTAAAATCGCCTTGGACACATCACGGTTGGAACCCGCATTTTTCTGAACTTCTTCACTAGTGATATTGCGTAATGAGACCGGACTTTCAGGCGTTGTTTTGTAGACATTTCGCTTGATAACTACTTCTTCAATCTCACGGGAAGCCTTTTGCAAACCTACCGAATACGTAATATTTTGATTCGGAATAATGTTGATGTCATTTAAAAAAGAAGTTTCATACTGATCCGCCTGAATCTGAAATTGATATTGCCCCACCGCCAAAGATTTGATCTCCACCGAACCCAAACCTTGATGTGTAGTACCATTTTTAACTTCAGTCACCTTCACGTTAAGTGGTTTTTTGCTCACCTCATCGTAAACATTGATGGTAATGTCGCCCTGCTGCGCGTAAAGAAAAACAGTGAAAACGAGTGCAAAAAGAGGAAGTATTTTATTCATCATCGGCTAAATTAACTCAGAAAATTATCGAATTTTAACTGAAAACCGAAAGTAGTGAAAAATTTCCAAATAAATCTCTCTGGGGTGATATAGAAAATTAATTATTCATTGATAAGTGTTCCGTCCTCGGATAATATACGCCTACCATTTTTCTCAACTATAAGATTGATTTCAGGAGTTTCTGATGTTCCCAATACATTTCTATAAATTGTGTAGGTAAATAATTTATTTTTGAAAGTGATGGTGTGATTGCCGCCGCTTCCTTCAAATTTAATAACTCCATTGTTCAAAACGAGATCTGGTTTGGAAGTTTCGGACTTGTTTCTTTTCCATGATGCATATCGGTAATTTCCGTTGTCCAATTCATCAATTCTAATCGTATAACTGTGTGTTTTAATTTTAAATACCGCATCTTTAAAAACTTTCAAAAACGGGTAAATATTTTTTTTCTGCTGATTGATTAATTGTTGATGTTGATTTTTTTCAAATTGGGATTGATAATTTATTCTAATTATCTTTCCCTCAGAATTAATCCATAGAACCCCATTCTTAAAACTTACTCCTCTCCAACCCACTTGTTGCCAATCATCCAAAGTAGATTTTTTAATATCATTGACTAACGCTTCATCGAAAATGTGGTTGAAATTTTTAATAAAAGCTGATTCGTTTTTTATAGGAGGAATGGGATATTCTCTCTCAATAGGATATACTAAAAGTTTCGAAATTTTTGAAATATCATTCGTACCAAAAGCGCGAATAATATTTTCCACGTTTTGTTTATCCTCTCCCGCAAGTAGTTTATCTTGTCCAAAATAAAATAAAGATAAAAACAATAAAATAAATACTAGGATGTGTTTCATGTTAAACTGAGGTCGCTTATAAACAAATATAGAAATTACATGATGCATTCAGTCGGATTAATTTTACAAAAAAATAATCTTCAACAACTTTTATTGTTAAAGATTATTATTAAATAGTAGTAAGTCTTCTTAAATGTCCCCGCTCTTATAAATTCTTGAACCTAGCACAATTTGAGAAATGTGCATCAGCAGTAGCATCGGACTAAGACAAATCAAAGTAAAGATTTTCATATGCATTGATTTTCTTTATAATAGGAAAAATTGTGCCAATCAGTAAGCGACACAGCAAATCATCAAATGCTATGAAATTATCAGTAGGAATAGATGATGTCGTATGTTTTTTACTGTTCGGTAATTGTTAAATTGTTGTAGCCGCCGCTATTGTATAACGAAAAGTTGGCAGTATTAGAAGAATTTAGATTAAACCAAATATAAGGCATAAGCCTTTGCCCCTGTTGCATATATAGAGAAGCAGAACAGTAGCTTCCTGAATCTAAACTAACCCCACCTGAAGTATTGGAAGAATAAGTATTAGCACATTTTACTGTGTTTACAATATTAGCAGTGGTTAATCCACCAGTATTATCGTAAACCTGCCAAATAGCTTCTGTTTGAAGAGGGTTTTGAGTTGTGGCACTATCAAAATTAAATTGTAAAGCTTGTAAACTTACGGTATACACCGCAACGTACACACCATCTCGAGGAGCAGTAAATACACCAGTGCTTGCATTGAATGTACTACCGCTATTAGATTCGTATATTTTTGTCCAATCCACCAGATAATTGCTCTGTCTATTTTGTAACCCATTGTTATTGATAGAAGAAGGATTGATTAACTTTACATTGTTATTGGTTTTTGTGGCTATTACCAGTATTTTGTTTTGTGGCAAGGAATTCAATAATTTATACCAATTTTGTCCATTACTGTATTCAATCCCATTGTTATATCTCACAGCACCACCATCTGCAATATTTGCAGAAAGCGTTGAATTACCAATTCCGATTGCTCCATTTCCAGAATTTCTTAAATCCACCTTAGCGTTAGGAGTTAGAGTTCCAACCCCAATTTTACCGTTGTGATCTATTAAAACATCATTTAATTGCTGAACAGATGTAATATTGCTGGATGAAGCTGGATTGTCCTTTAGCCCATCAGTATGTAAAATTCCTTGAGGGTCCGCAGTATTTATTCCTATGCCTTTATTTTGTGAGGTATAGAGGTGTAATGCAAAAAAGCTTGTGAGTAAGGTGTAAATGGTCTTCTTCATATATTTACTTTATAATCCAAAAATATTAAGTGATGTTAAAGTATTATTAGCATCTAATGATTGAGTAGAACCCAATCCGTTTAGCAAGGATACAGTTATCTGATCTCCGGCATTTATGTTAAATATACCTGAGCAGCCGCCTGATATAGTATTACTAAATGTATTGTTTCCCGGATAAGAACCAACGCATCGAAAAGCTTTAATGGTAGCACCAACAGTCGAGTTGGTTTGTATTATGGCTTCAATACGAGAATTACTTCCAATTACTGAGCTCTGCAATGCGTAATTAAAATTTACAATATAAATGCCCGACTTGGATGCTTTAAATATTCCAGTGGAAGGAGTAAAACTATTGTTAACATCAGTGTTAGTTGTCCAATTTGTGATAACTGCAGTGATACCATTACTAATTGATTGGGCTGAACCATTAACAACATCTACAAAATCATTCGGTGCCTTATGTGCTAACGTTATCCAGTTAGTACCATCTGAATAACTGAGATCTTGGCTTGAAGAATTATACCTCAGAGCTCCTGCTTTAGCGGCGGCAGCTGTCTGGTCAGTTCCCCCAATTCCTATTTCATTTAAATTTTCATTAGAACGCAAATCTAATCTGGTTTTTGGTGAAATATTACCCACTCCAAGTTGTCCTGTGGATGAAATTGCGACATCATCATAATAGCTCGCTGGTGTACCATTCACTGTATTTCTTTTAGCATCAATGTGCAGCTGGGTTTCGGGAGTCGTTGTTCCAATACCTACCTTTTGTGCATATGAGAAGCCACTACAGAAAATTATTATTGGTATTATTTTGTATTTCATTGCAATCATTTATTGTTTATTGTTCCATCACTGAGAAGTTAATAAAGCCATAATCATCGTTTGAACTAGACCCAGATATACCAGTACGAAGACTCAATAGGCCGTTGTAAACTGATTGATAAATGGCTGGTTGTAGAGTATCGTCTTTGTTTAATCGAATTCCGGCTACACATGTTAATCCCACTTGAGCTTGTATATTGGCATTTTGATGAGATTTGATGCACTTTTTAGCAATTGTTGAATTGTTAACTAAAAATCTTGCTTCTGAAAAATAATTGGAAGCTAAAGGAATTCTAACAAAATCATAAGTAAATGTCACGAGATAGATACCAGTGCGCGGAGCAGTAAAAATACCGCCAATAGGATCAAAATTATTGGTGGAATCCCTTAACTCATTCCAATTGGTGACAACTGTTTGTGATTGATAAGGAATTTTTACATTAAAAGGTGCAGTCTGTATGTTGCTTACAACAATCGCTTTAACTGGGGTGGAGAGTAAATCTTCCCATTTTACACCGTCAGAATATTGCATTTTTCCACCGTTAAAAGGATTGTATCGTATAGCACCTGCACCTGCTTGTGCTGCTGTTTTTGTCGTTTGTCCGATACCTACAGAATTATCAGTATTTACTGATGATCTAACATCTAATCTTACGGCAGGTGTCACTGTTCCAATTCCAACATTACCACTTGTTGTAAAAACAATATCATTGGCAATTTGCGCGCTATTAGGAGCTCCAGAAGCATTGTTGTCCTTTGCTGCATCAATGTGCAAAACCTCTAATGGTGTCTTAGTATTAATACCAACTTGTGCATAGGTATATACTTGGGAGAAAAATAGAATAATGATTAATCGTTTCATAATTGGTGGGAGAATACTGTAAATCTATGAGTGGCAAATTTATAAATATTGTTCGACATAAAAGATTATAATAACAAAATTTAAAATTATATTTAATTATTAATTTAATTTATTAATATATGATAAAATAATTTTGAAAATATTACAATGTCTTTGATGAGAAATATTCCACTACCTTTGTCCATATTTAGTGTGATGCCTACAGTTCTTATTATAGATGACGAAGAGAAGATTCGCTCGTTGCTTTCAAAAATTATAGCCTTAGAAGGTTTTGAGGTGTTTCAAGCTTCGAATTTAAAATCGGGTTTAAAACGTCTTGAAATTTCTGAAATCGATGTTATCATTTGTGATGTAAAACTTCCAGATGGAAGCGGCGTCGACTTTGCTCAGACCATTTCTACTCGATTTCCAAACGTAGAAGTTATTTTATTAACGGCGTACGGAAATATTCCTGATGGTGTTCAGGCTATAAAAAATGGTGCTTTCGATTATATCACAAAAGGGGACGACAACCATAAAATAATTCCTCTACTCAATAAAGCAATGGAAAAAGTTCAGGTTTCTAAACGCAAATTAGAATTGGAACATAACCTTGGCAGCAAAAAGTCATTTGAAAGCATTATCGGAAAATCAACCGCTCTACGAAATGCCATTGAATCGGCGAAGAAAGTTGCCGAAACCGATGCTACGGTGCTATTAACGGGTGAAACAGGTACAGGTAAAGAAGTTTTTGCGCAAGCCATTCACAACGCCAGTAAGAGAAGTAATTCGAATTTTATTGCGATAAATTGCTCGGCATTTAGTAAAGATTTGCTTGAAAATGAATTGTTTGGTCACAAAGCAGGTGCATTTACGGGTGCGCTAAAAGACTCTAAAGGTATATTTGAGGAGGCAAATAACGGAACGGTTTTTTTGGATGAGTTGGGTGAAATGCCACTCGACCTGCAGGCAAAACTGCTTCGAGTATTGGAGTCGGGCGAATTTCTTAAAGTGGGTGATAACAAACCGACCAAAGTAAATGTCCGAATTATAACTGCTACCAACCGAAATCTTCTCAATGAGGTGGAAGCAGGGAATTTCAGGGAAGATTTGTATTATCGCATTGCTGTTTTCCAAATCAACCTCCCGTCACTTCGGGACCGAATATCCGACATTGAAAATTTGGTGCTTCATTTTCTTGCGGTTTTCTCAAAGAAAGCGGACAGAACGATCAACTCAATTTCCGAAGATTATTTAACAACATTGCAGAATCACGATTGGAAGGGCAATATCAGAGAGCTTAGAAATATTATAGAACGAAGTGTAATCCTCACAGACGGCTCGGAACTTTTGGTCGATAGTCTGCCTTTTGATTTTGCCACCACCGCAACAAAAGATAAAAATCTTCCTCAGTTTTCTATGGCTAATGCGGAGAAAGTGCACATTCAGAAAATACTTCAATATACCAAAGGTAATAAAGCCGAAACTGCGCGGTTGCTGGAAATAGGCATTGCCACGCTTTATCGTAAAATCGAAGAATACAAATTATAGAAAGAGTTGAATTTCTAAATTCCAACATTTCATTTTGAGAACAAGCCTATCATTTTGATAGGTTTTTTAATGTTCAAAAATCAAAGACTTAATTATATAATTTTGATTTTCAGTTGATTGAAATTTATTTTTTGTAGTAGGTACATCAATTGGCATATAGGTTTGAAAATAAAACAAAGTCAAACTAAAAATTTTCATGATGCTAACTATTCTTTTATTACTCGCAGGGCTCTTATGTTTTGCTCTCTTTTTTAAATCCATTGATTTTTTCGACAAAATCTGAATTGAAATTTCCTATCAAAAACAAATTCAAACAAATCAAAATCTCAGACAATGACGCTTTTATTCATTATCGCTGTATTGGTTTTTGTGTACACCTGTTATGTTTTACTGAAACCAGAAAAATTTTAAAACTACCATCAAATGAAGTCTAACCCTAAACCCATGGAGAACTTTCTTACCTACCTGCTGATGTGTCTTTTTGTAATGGCGTTGATCTACGCATTGTTGCAGTTTCAGACCATCAATTAAAAACGATTAGGAAAAAAGAACAGAAGTTTGGTTTAGTGCTTAATCTCCTATTCAATCTTATTTAAAAATCATGAACACAGAAATACTAGGAATTGTTGCCGTTTTTGCAGCAGCCGTCGCCGTAGGAATTCCATTGGGCAAGTACATTGCCAACGTGTATAGCGAAAAAAAAATGGTTACCGATAAAATCTTCGGACCCATAGAAAATCTATTTTACAAAATTTCGGGGATAAATCCGCTGCAGGAAATGAACTGGAAACAGCATCTCGTAGCAATGTTGACCATCAATATGTTTTGGTTTGTATTGGGAATGCTGATTTTGATGACGCAAGGGATTTTACCTCTGAACCCCGATCAAAACCCGAGCATGACGGCAGATTTGGCATTTAATACCGTGATTTCTTTCGTGGTGAATTGCAATCTGCAACACTATTCGGGCGAAACGGGAATTAGTTATTTGGGACAGATGTGGCTGATGTTTTTGCAATTTGTAAGTGCAGGAACAGGAATGGCTGCCGCGGCTGTTGTATTTCGAGCATTCCGAGATCAGTCAAGTAACACCTTGGGTAATTTTTACAATTTCTTTGTGAAATCGTGTACCCGAATTTTAGTACCACTTTGCATTATTGTAGCTACTGTGCTTGTTTTCGAAGGCACACCGATGACTTTTTCAGGGAAAGATACAGTCACCAATCTGCAAGGTGATCAAGTTGAAGTTTCCACAGGTCCCGCAGCGGCTTTTATAGCCATAAAACATATCGGAACCAATGGCGGAGGCTTCTTTGGAACCAATAGTGCGCATCCTTTTGAAAATCCAACCTACCTAACGTCGATGGTAGAGATGTTTGCTCAACTCATTATCCCCATTGCGATGGTTTTTGCCTTCGGATTTTTCATTCAGAGGAAAAAAATGGCTTGGATGATTTTTGGAGTGATGACTTTAGGGTTTCTACTGTTGGCTGTTCCGAATGTGTATATGGAAATGCAGGACAATCCCGCCATTACAAAAATGGGAATCAACGCCGATTTGGGAGCGATGGAAGGTAAAGAAATGCGTTTTGGTGCAGCGGCTTCGGGCTTTTGGAGCATTGTAACCACGGTAATTTCCACAGGTTCTGTTAATGCCATGCATGACAGCACGATGACTTTATCAGGAATGAATGAACTTCTTGCCATGATGATTAATGCTTTTTACGGCGGTTGTGGAGTTGGCATTCTCAATTTTTTAGTCTTCATCATTTTGGCGGTTTTCATAAGTGGATTAATGGTGGGTCGAACTCCAGAATTTTTAGGCAAAAAAGTGGAAGCTCGCGAAATGAAAATTGCGATGGTTATTGCCTTGCTTCATCCTTTCTTAATTTTGGTGGGAACAGCCATTGCTACGGCCTTTCCAGAATATGTTGCTTCCACTCTAAATAATCCGGGCTTTCATGGATTCAGCGAAATTTTATATGAATTCACTTCGTCATCAGCCAATAATGGAAGCGGCTTTGAAGGTTTGGGAGACAACAACCTTTTCTGGAATATTTCTACAGGTTTCGTCCTTCTTTTTGGTCGATTCTTACCCATCATTGGCCCAGTTGCCATTGCGGGTTTGCTGGCTCAGAAAAAATACATACCCGAAAGTGCCGGAACATTAAAAACAGATACTTCAACGTTCGGTATTATGGTTTTTGCCGTAATCATCATTGTTGCCGCATTATCATTCTTCCCAGCATTGACCTTGGGTCCTATTGCCGAATATTTTTCAATGAAATAGAATTTAATCATGAAATCAAAACAATCATTATTTCAACACGATATGGTGCAAGGCGCACTAAAAGAGTCATTTATCAAACTCAACCCGAAAATTATGTTCCGAAATCCCGTGATGTTTCTGGTGGAAATCGGTACAGTGGTGATGTTATTCGTAAGTATTTGGACGCTATTAGGAGAAAAGTCTCAAGGTAGTTTTGGCTACAATTTCAGTGTATTTATCATTTTATTTTTGACACTTCTTTTTGCCAATTTTGCGAAAGCCATTGCTGAAGCCAGAGGAAAAGCACAAGCGGATAGTCTGCGTAAAACCCGTGAAGAGACCCCTGCCAAACTAGAAAATGGAGTTGTAATTTCCTCCAGCGAACTCAAAAAAAATGATGTTTTCTTGTGCGAGGCAGGCGACATCATCCCAACGGATGGCGAAATTGTTGAAGGTTTGGCCACCATAGACGAAAGCGCAATTACAGGCGAAAGTGCGCCAGTAATTCGGGAAGCAGGCGGTGACAAAAGCAGTGTTACGGGCGGTACAAAAGTTTTGTCGGACCGGATAAAAGTTAGGGTAACGACAGAAAAAGGCGAAAGTTTTTTGGATAAAATGATCGCTTTGGTAGAAGGTGCGTCCAGACAAAAAACACCAAACGAGATTGCACTTACCATTCTTTTGGCAGGGTTTACATTGGTATTCATCATCGTGACAGTCACTTTGAAACCCTTTGCAGATTACGCACAAACACCCATCACCATTGCAGCCTTTATATCCCTATTCGTTTGCTTAATTCCGACGACAATTGGCGGCTTGCTTTCAGCAATTGGCATTGCAGGAATGGACCGTGCATTACGAGCTAATGTTATTACGAAAAGTGGAAAAGCGGTAGAAACCGCTGGTGATATCGATGTATTGTTGTTGGATAAAACGGGAACAATAACGATAGGAAACAGAAAAGCAACCAATTTTTTTCCCGCGAACGGTGTTGATGAAAAACATTTTTTAAAAGCCGTAGTGTTGAGTTCGATGGCAGACGAGACACCCGAAGGAAAATCCATTGTTGAGTTGGCAAACGTCAGTCCACAATCCTACGGTATTTCGAGACCTACATTTATCAAGTTTACAGCCGAAACTCGATGTTCAGGCATCAACTATGAGGATGTAAGGACACGAAAAGGAGCTTATGATTCAATTAAAAATTTAGTTGAAGCCGCAGAAAATGCATTTCCAAAAGAAATTAGCGATGAGGTTACCAGAATTTCCAGTAATGGTGGAACGCCGCTCGTAGTTGCAGAAAATGAAAACGTTTTGGGTGTTATTGAACTTCAGGATGTTATTAAACCTGGGATTCAGGAGCGTTTTGCACGCCTTAGAAAAATGGGAATTAAAACCGTGATGGTTACGGGTGATAATCCTCTGACTGCAAAATTTATTGCTGAAAAAGCAGGAGTTGATGATTTTATTGCCGAAGCGAAGCCCGAGGATAAGATGAATTATATTAAAAAAGAACAGGCTGAAGGACGCTTGGTGGCCATGATGGGTGATGGAACCAATGATGCACCGGCATTGGCACAAGCCGATGTGGGTGTTGCTATGAACAGTGGCACTCAGGCAGCGAAAGAGGCCGGAAATATGGTGGACCTGGACAACGATCCTACCAAACTTATTGAAGTGGTAGAAATAGGGAAGCAGTTATTGATGACGCGTGGTACGCTTACCACATTTAGTATTGCGAACGATGTCGCAAAGTATTTTGCAATTATTCCCGCACTTTTTATCACGGCGATTCCTGCTTTGCAAGGCCTCAACATCATGCGTCTGCATTCGCCCGAGACTGCGATTTTATCAGCCATCATCTTCAATGCTATCATTATCCCGATTCTAATTCCATTAGCATTAAAAGGAGTTGCGTACAAACCAATAGGTGCATCCGCCTTACTGCGCAGAAATATGTTCATCTATGGTTTGGGCGGCCTTGTGGTGCCTTTTATCGGAATCAAAATCATCGACATTATTGTATCCCTATTTATTTAAAAAATTTAAAAATGAAACAACATAATGCACCAGCCATAAAACTTACTTTGGTAATGATCATCTTTTTTTCGGTATTCTATCCCATCAGCATTTGGGGTATTACGCAAATGACTTCGAACCAAGGTCACGGAAAGATTGTAGAATTTGAAGGTAAAAAATACTACGAAAATATCGGTCAGACTTTTAACAAAAACATGTATTTCTGGTCGCGTCCCTCGGCGGTAGATTATAATGCGGCTGGTTCGGGAGGAAGCAACAAAGGGCCTTCCAATGAAGAATATCTTCAGCAGGTGGAGCAGCGAATTGAACATTTTATGAAACACCATCCGCATGTTAAAAAATCGGATATTCCGATGGATATGATTACGGCGAGTGGAAGTGGTTTAGACCCGCACATATCTGTAAAATCAGCTGAAATTCAGGTGCAGCGAGTTGCAAACGTTTGCCAGATTCCAGAATATAAAATCAAAGACTTGGTAGCAGAAAATACGGAAAAACCCTTGTTAGGAATTTTTGGTCCCGAGAAAATCAATGTTTTAAAGTTGAATATCGCTTTAGAAAAGTTGGATACTCGAAAATAAGTTGATTAAAAACAATCCATTTAAAATGAAAAATCTACTAACTCTAGTTGCGATGGCGTTCTCCATGATACTATTTGGTCAAGAAGATAGTGTTCGAATTTCTCCGTTGAAAATTTCAGGATATGCCGAAGTCTATTACAATTACGACTTTGGCAATCCACAAAATCATCAGCGTCCAGGCTTCATCTATTCACATAACCGCCATAATGAAATCAACCTGAATTTAGTTTTGATAAAAGCGGAATACGCAACAGAAAATATACGTGGAAACTTGGCTTTGGCAGCAGGAACTTATATGAATGCCAATTATGCAGCAGAAGAAGGTGTTTTAAAAAATATCTACGAAGCAAACGTCGGTATTAAGCTCTCCAAAACCCAGAACATTTGGCTTGATGCCGGAATTTTACCTTCGCACATCGGATGGGAAAGTGCAATTGGAAAAGATAATTATACACTTATACGAAGTTTGGCAGCAGAAAACTCTCCTTATTTTGAGACAGGCGCACGGCTCTCGTATAACGACAAAAGTGGCAAGTGGTATTTTGCGTTTTTGGTGCTGAATGGTTGGCAAAGAATTGCACGTGCCGATGGTAATAACACACCCGCTTTTGGACATCAGCTCACGTATCAAATCAATGATAAAATGACATTGAATTCCAGTTCATTTGTTGGGAATGATAAAGCCTACAGCATTAGACAAATGCGGTATTTTCATAATCTTTATGGCATTTTTAAGTTGAGTAAAAAATGGGCTTTAACGGCTGGTTTCGACATTGGCGCAGAGCAGAAAACAACAGGAAGTAAACAGTACAACTCATGGTATACACCTGCTATAATTTTGAAGTTTCAACCAAACGAAAATAGTAGTTTAGCAATGCGTGGTGAATATTTTAGCGACAAAAATGGAGTCATCATTCCCAGTCTAACACCTAACGGATTCCAAACTTTTGGCTATTCTATTAATTACGATTATAGAATTGCAACCAATGTTTTGTGGCGTATGGAAGCCCGGAGTTTGAATTCAAAAGACCCATTGTTTTTTAAAAATAACAAAGCATCTCATGACAATTTTCTGCTCTCAACATCGTTAAGCATCGCTTTTTAATCATCCAACCTTGAAAAATAAAATTTAATTTTCTACCCATCTCATGGCAAATGCTCAACAATTTTTAGATTTAATTCAAAAATCAAGACGCGGAAAGTTTAAGATTTACATCGGCATGAGTGCGGGTGTGGGAAAAACGTACCGCATGTTGCAGGAAGCACATGCCTTATTGCAGAGCGGAATTGATGTTAAAATTGGCTATATCGAAACACATTACCGAAAAGAAACCCACGCATTGCTCGATGGTTTGCCAAGCATTCCGCGCCGAAGTATTTTCTACAAGGGCAAGGAACTGCAAGAAATGGATGTTCAGGCGATTATCACCAGCGTCCCGATATTGTTATTGTAGATGAGTTGGCGCACACCAATATTCAAGGAAGCAAAAATGAGAAACGCTGGCAGGATGTTTTGGATATTCTGGATGCTGGAATCCACGTGATTTCTGCGGTTAATATTCAACATATTGAGAGTTTAAATCAAGAAATACAGCAGATTACGGGCGTTGAAGTAAGCGAAAGAATTCCCGACAGTATTTTGGCTGAAGCCGATGAGGTGGTAAATATTGATTTGACGGCAGAAGAACTGATTAACCGACTGAAAGACGGCAAAATATACGACTCGAGCAAGATTAATGCAGCACTGAATAATTTTTTTAGAACCGAACATATTCTGCAGCTCCGTGAGTTGGCTTTAAAAGAAGTTGCTTCTCAGGTGCAACGAAAAGTCGAGAATGAAGTTTCTACCTCGAAAAATCTTCGAAAAGAAAAATTTTTGGCGTGCATTAGTTCCAACGAGAACACCTCCAAAAATGTCATCAGGAAAACCGCCCGTTTAGCCAATTATTACAACAGCAAATGGTATGTGCTTTATGTTCAAACCCCCAAAGAAAGTGCCGATAAAATAAGTTTGGGCAAGCAAAGACATTTGATAAATAACTTTAAATTAGCCACCGAATTAGGCGCTGAAATTATTAAAATCGAAAGTCCAAAAATTGTGCATACCATCATGCAGGTTTGTGAAGACCATAAGATTACGACGGTTTGCATTGGGAAACCACATCTTAATCTTTGGAAAATAATTCTGGCAACCGATACATTCAATACACTTCTCAATAGGTTGTCTCTGGAAAATATTGATTTAGTGGTGCTTAGTTGAAAATTAGTTTAGCAATTAAAAATGAAAATTAAAACAAAACTCAATTTCGGTGTCGGATTTTTATTCATAATGATCATTGTATTATCCGCTCTCAGTGGTTGGTACATCAATCAGCTGAAAAGAGATACCAATAATATTTTACTGGCGAATTACAATACCTTAGAATATTCCAGAAATATGCTTTTGGCGTTGGAAGAACTTCCTGAAAATTCGATTGCGCTCACCAAATTTGCCCGAAACCTTGAAAAGCAGCAGCAAAACGTAACCGAAATGGGCGAAAAGGAAGCCACGGAGAATGTGAAACTGCACTTTGAAAATTTAAAAACAAATATTGACAATCCACAAGTCTTATCGGCTATCCGTCAGGATATTGCAGAACTTACGCGCCTGAATATGGAAGCCATTAACCACAAAAGTAGCATCGCCAATGAAACTGCAGAAAACGCCATCGCTGTAATTTCTGTGGTGGGAACCATTTGTTTTTTGTTGGCTTTTATTCTGCTGATAAATTTGCCCTCCAATATTGCCAATCCTATTAAGGAACTTACGCACAGCATTCGCCAGATCGCCAATCAAAATTATAAAGAACGTGTACATTTTGAAAGCCATAGTGAGTTTGGAGAGTTGGCAAAATCATTCAATACGATGGCTGAAAAACTTCAAGAATATTCCGAAAGTAAACTCGACCGAATTATAAAGGGAAAGAAGCGCATTGAAACTTTGATAGACAATATGCACGATCCAGTTATCGGTATTGATGAAGAAATGAAAATACTTTTTGTGAACGAAGAATCTCTGAAAATTACAGGGTTGAAGAGAGAACAAATGCTTGGTCAACGTATTCAGGATATTGCCGTTCATAACGATTTGATACGCGATATGATTCAGGATATTTCCCCACGAAACGATTCGAAATGGCAAAATGAACCCATGAAAATTTTTGCAGATGGTAAGGAAAGTTATTTCGAGAAAGACGTCATCGATATCAATATTGTTCCTACGGGCGAGCAGCAATCGCAATTTATCGGTCAGGTTATTATGCTTCGAAATATTACGCCTTTCAAAGAATTGGATATGGCAAAAACCAATTTTATGGGCACTGTTTCTCACGAATTTAAGACGCCGATTTCCTCCATTAAAATGGGAGTTCAACTGCTTGAAAATCATCAAATTGGAAACTTGAATGAAGAACAACAAAATTTAGTTTCCGGGATAAAAGATGATGCCAACAGATTGCTTCAAATTACTGGTGAATTGTTGAATATCACACAATTGGAAAGTGGTTCGCTTCAGTTAAATATCAAAAATACTTCCGTCTCAGAGATTGTAGATTACGCTTTGCTAGCCAACCGATCCGCAGCCGACCAGAAAAAAATTAAAATTGATGTAACTATTGATGAAAACAGTCAATTTATACATGCTGACAG
>JAEWYW010000036.1 GCA_023458535.1 Bacteroidota bacterium | reverse complement strand
GTTATACCTGCGATCACCAAAGATGGCACCTCCTAATTTTCTAATTTCTTCGGGGGTTTTTAACCAACTTGACGTTTTTTTATCGAATTCACCTAAGGTTTGTAAATGACGGTATTCTTCCTCATTTACAATTTCGATTCCCATTTTTTTGGCGACATCCATAGCATTATCTTTGGGTTTATTTTCCTTTCTAGATTCCCAAGCGGCCTTGTCATAGCATAAACTACGGCGTTTCGGAGTCTCTGCCGAGCAATCAGCTGATTCGTTTTATTATCGATCCCAATAACATCGGGTTCGCCATCAGTGATCTCCATTTGGTGGAGCGACCAGAGTTTATCAGGTGATTTTTCTAATTTGGTTTGAACATCAATCCAAGAAATATCATGATGCCGTTGTTTATTATTTTCGAAGCGATTTTCGAGAAGCGCAAGTAAGTCTTCTGATTCTTTCTTTGATAATTGGTTTTTCATAAGCGATGAGAAATTTTAATAAAATTAAAAATTATTCAAGACAGCATCACTACTTTCCAATAAAATCACTAAAACTTGAAGCAAAAAAAAGCCTAAAGATCATCTTTAGGCTTATATAATCAATTTTTTTTTAGAAATTAATTGGGTATGCAACGATAAAATTCTCTGGAACAATTTCTTGCGAGACCCCAAAATTACTCACCCTTACATTGGTAGCTGTTGGTGAAAAATAATCGAACCTGTATTTGAGGTAATAGGTTTTTGGCGTTGCCGATTGCTGATTGATAAAGAATTCTCCCGTAATCAAACCACTTGGATTTGGACCAATAATCGCGGCAGAAGAGTAAACGCCGTTGGTTGAAATATCTCCTGAAGGATTTCCCGTAGTGTTGTCTATATTATCGTTAAAAAAACTCGCTCTTATCCAAGTACTTCTGCCATCAACCATTGGATAATAATTAGTTTCGGAAGTGGATTTATTGTCAATGTAAACTCCTAAAGAAAGCACAACAAGCCATTTTCCCTGTGGCAAAGTTAATGTTGTTCCCGTAGTTCTAAAATTGCTTCTACTCACCGTTGGTGTGTAAGCGGTAAAAGTTTCTACTTTGGTATAAGGTGTGGTATTAAAATTGGCTAGAACAGAAGGTTTGGATAAATTAACATTTCTCCATGTTGCGTTTCCCAAGCCATCAGAAACCAAAGTTTTTCCCGCAGACGGAAGATTGTTAGGGTCCGTAGACTCAAAGCTTATACTGCCTACAACGTGAAGTTTCTCTTTAGGGTTTGACGTTTCAATACCTACATTTCCTTGTTGGGATAGAGCCGATATCGAAATTAATACGAACGGAATATTCAGAAATAATTTTCTCATGACAGTTGGTTAAAAAATTGGTAGCGCAAAAATCTGATTTTCAAGCTCTGTTGAAGATCCAAAATTTGTAAAGTTAATTGTGGTATTATTTATCCTGCCTATATTGGCAATGAAGTAATAGGTTTTACTAGTGGCCGAACTGTTATTCACATAAATATTACCTTTCATCATATTATATTCTGAAGGCGCATAATACGATCCGTAAAAATAACCCTGACCAAAAACTGATCCCGTAACAATATCGCTAGATGGAACGGTAGCTGTATTGGTATCCGCTACAGATAATTTACAGTTTAAAACGGTATTGGAATTGGTTGCCAGACTGGTTGAAGGACGCAAAACCAAGGCACCTGTAATTTGCCATTTTCCTGGTGGCAATGTGATGTTGATGACTGTTGGTTGCCAGCCCGGGTTTACTTGACTTACCACACTGCCCGAGGAAGGTAGATTCACAATTTGTACACTTCTAAAAACATCCGTTGGAACTTTATTAAAAGTTCCCAAATTATCAGAACTTTGTATTGTATAATTACTGTTGGAGGTATTAACAGCATTCTCCTGTCTTAGTATGTACTGATTTTCTGACTTTAAATGGAGAGTTGCTGTTGGGCTGGTTGTACCAATTCCCACATTGCCTGTTTGTGCATTTAGAATTCCACAAAATACTATGCTAGAAAAAAAATATAATGTCTTCATAAATTGCTAGTTTGTAGTTGCAATAGGATATGCGTAGATTCTGTTTTCTCCCCAAAAAGCAGAAATTTTGTACAATGGCAACGCATCAGGATTACTCGTAACTGCTCTTCTATCAGACTTCCCCCACAAGTAGTAGGTTTTATTAGAAGTTGTTTTGTTCTCCAGCAAGGCGTAGCCTTCCACCATTCCATACATGCTGGGTGTGACGAGCGTACCAGTAATTTTTCGAGCTCCTCCAGGTATGTAATCTAAAGTTGGATTTGCATTGGTATTAGAATCTGTAAAATAGGTTGTTACCTTAATGACAAGATCATTATAACGCAAAGAGGATGCGGGATTGTTAATAGCACTCGCATTATAATCTGTGGGAATTAATAAAGAGACTTTTACCAACCACTTTCCTGGCGAAATGGTTATTGTACCGTTTAGAAACGTGTTGTTAGGGATATCTCCGTCATAACCGTTAGTGTTGCCAAGATTTCCTGTAACACTATTGGGTATTAATGGAGACCATTTCATTGAACCTTCATTAAACACCTGCAATATGTATCCATTGCCTTCAGATGGATGATCCAGTCTCAAGCTGCCTTTTACATGAAGATTAGCTTGTGGATTATTCGTACCTATGCCAACGCCTTTAAACCCTGACTGCCCAAAAATAATCGACGACAATAGCAGGAGTGGCAGTAAATAAAAAAATTTCATCATTTGCATTTTAATGAGAGAGGATAATAAATATTTTTTCAATGGCTGAAACCAGAAGTGTAGCTTCGATTTCAACAACGTCAAAAATACATCAACAACCTTCCATTTACAAAGTAAATAGCTTGTCAAATCTTAAAAAAACACAGAATAAATTAGAATTTATTTACCTGAATATCAGTTTATTACAATTTATTAGCTGTTTTAGCATTTGCAATAAATACCGATGGTGAAATGCCCGTTACTTTCTTGAAAATTTTGGTGAATGCCGTGTGCGATGGGTAGCCAGAAAGTTCAGCAAGATGGCTTATTTTATAATTTTGATAGATGGAATCTTCATAAATCTTTCGGCAAATATATTCAATACGAAGCTCATTAATGTACTGATTAAAACTCTTATTTCGAAACGTATTGATGAGTTCGGACACGTAAGCTTGATTGGTTTCGAACTGACTTGCCATTGTTGAAAGACTCACCTTCGGACTGAGAAAGGCTTCCGATTTTTCAAATTTCTCTAATTTCTGAAGTAATTTTGCTTCGCGCTCACCTCCCACAAAAGATGCTGATTTTTTAGTTTTAACATTTTCAATTTCTTTAGGCTCGTGCGTTCGCTCCTCCAATCTTTCTTCAAGCTTTTGAATTGTTTTTTGGAACAAGATTTTATCATCCTTTCGCTTCTTGCCCAATTTCCAGATAAGATAGCCACCAGCTATAAGGACTGAAAAAATTATTCCAACAAAAATTACGAGAGAAAGTTCTCTTTTCTCTTTTTGCTCATTCGCAATTTGCATTTCAAACTTTAAAGATTCAGCAAGAGCAATCTTTTCTTCATCACTAATTTTTCCCTTTTCGGTAATATACAAGGTATTGTATTTGGAAGCCAATCGATCATCACCAATTTTATCGTAAGCCTGCGACAAAGTATAATAAATATCAGCCTGAATATACGAGCGCTTATCCGCATTGCTTTTTGCGGCCGCTTGCAGAGTATCAATCGCTCGCTTGTACTCTTTCTGATGAAGATAAATTTTGCCCAAATAGCTGTAAGCAAATGCTTTTTCAAAGTTAGAATCGATACCGCCCTTTTCAGAATAGGCTACCACCTTATTAAAAGCTTCCTCTGCTTTTTCCCAATTACGTTGACTGTAATATGTTTCGCCAAGCGATGAATAAATCAAGCTGTATTCCGCAGGAACCGACTCTTTTTTCTTTAACTGCCCATATTTTTTAGCAAATTCTAATGCCTGATAAAGACTTTTCAATGAAGCATCATATTTTTTTTGAACATTCAGATTTTGACCTAATTGCGTTGAAATACGCATGGCCATGAACATTCGAGTGACTTCTTTAGGCTCATTCTTAGCTTCGTTTTGCGCTTTTAGAATATAGTGGTACGATTGCTCGTGAAGATTCATTTTCGTATAGAGATTCGCCAACGCCAAGTTTGAATTGATTCTAAGTTCGTAATTGTTGGTTTTCTGAGCCACCTCAATTGCTTTGGTGAGAAGTGGAATTGCCTTCGAAGGCTTCCCAATAATGCTGTACGAGGTACCAATACCAATTAGGGCATAGGATTGTTCAAGAGGTGTTGCTTCGGGATACTTAAGAATTTTATTGCCAATTTCAATCGCTTTTTCGGGATCTTCAAATTGAATCGCAAAAAGATCACCCACCCACTTGTATGCTTGTGAATTCTGAGCAAAATAGAGATGAAAATTGAACGTACAAATAAAAATGAAAAAGAGTATTTTTTTTATCATTCTTTGTGAACTATTAGCGATTTAATTATTCTAAATTAGAATTATGGCAGCGCTGTAAAAATACTAAATATGTTTGTGTCAACCAATTACTATTTTGTTGAGGAAAGATTCGGATTTTAAGCAATATTTTGTCATAAAAATAGAAAATACTTACAAACAAATATAGGCGTATAAAACAGGTTTGGTTACGGTGTATGTGCTAGTGATAAAATAAAATAATCAGTATGAATAATTTCGTTGAATTTACTATGATAACTTAAGTCTACAATTAATGCCGATTTTAAAAATATCTGGTTCGAAGCCAAATCTATTTTTTCAAATTGAAGAATATTTGAATTAATGTACAATTACTATTTTAGCTAATTTTACTTTCCTCACTAAAAATCAACATTCATCCCCAAAATAAAATTCCTTTTTGCGGCAGGGTTATAAAATCGGTTGCCGAAAGCGTTGATATCAAAGCCCAAAACATAGTCTTGATTGTAGAGGTTTTGAATTTGTAAGAATAAATTAATTTTTGTCTTTTCAATGTTGATTGGAAAACGGAATTGCAGATTTCCGATTAAGTAAGCTTCCGACCAAACGGTATTTGCGTCATTGAGAGGCATTTTGGACGTATAATAATGAGAAAAATCGATAGATAACTTTCTGAAAAATGTAAAATTCAGCAAACTGTTGAGCGAGGTTTTCGGAACACCAGTTAACTGATGCCCTGAAAAATCATTGTCATTCTGCTGATAATTTTTGAATTTGAAATTGTAGAAACTTCCAGAAAACATCAATTTTAAGTTACTGAAAATAGAATTTTGAAAGTTCAAATTCTTCGATTCTAATAAAAATTCAACACCTTGTTGAACTGTTTGTCCAGAATTAACAAAATATTCCTGTCCAGCTTCGTTTTGCCGTCTTACAATGGCATCTTTCAAACGGAAATCAAAATAACTCGCTTCAACAAACAGCACATTTGCAAACTGCTTCCGTAGGCCAATTTCTTTGTTCCAACCAAATTCTGGTCGTAAATTTTGGTTAAATTCCTGAGTGGAAGATCTAATTTCTTCATTGTTTGGCGCAGAATTTCCTTTTCCGATTTTTCCTCGCAAAGAAAATCCCTTCGTAAGAAGATAGCTAAACCCAAAATTGGGCAGCCATTGGTTTCTGAACTTCATTATTCCTGATTCCGATTGTGGATAAATCCTTTCCCATTCGTAATTATTGGAATTTAAACTGATGGAAATATCTGTAAAAAGCCTTTCGTTGAAATTGAGTTTCTGAGAAAAAAAGTAAAATCCCGAACTGTTTTTAAGCTCATCAAAATTCTGAGGATTTCCTAAAATTCCCGAATTATTATCGTAATTTTTAACTGTGATACCGTTTAACCCGCCTTCAAAACCCAAGCGATAGGCTAAAGAAATTTTATCCCAATTCCTTTCATAATTAAAATGCGTTCTTACAGCAAAATTCTTCTCAAATCTCTTTTCAAAATTGGTAATAAAAGGATTTTCAAAATCGACATAAGAACCTTGAACTAACAGAAAATGTGAAAATTGAGGTGTGAACTGGTATTCATTGGAAATTCCGGCTAAAAGCATTCTGTTTTGTATTCCAGCGTTCTGCTCTTGGGCACTTGGAAGTGTTGGTGTTTTCGGTCGGGCTTGCTTTCTGTCAGCGTTCATTTGCTCTAAAGTAAGGCCTCCCGGCGTTTGATAATTCAAATCGGTGTACGTTAACATGGCTTTTAAAACACCTTTTTCTGAATATTGATAATTGTCTTTGACAAAAACCTGCTTCCTGACGACTCTAGAATGATCTCTGTACGAGTCCGTTTGATAATAATTCTGAAACAATTCAAAAAAATGTTTTCCTTTTTGTTTTGAAAAACCTAGACTTTGGTTAAAGGTTCCGTAACTTCCGATTGAAATATTTGCACCTAAATGATCTGTTTGCCGTGTTTTCAACAAAATTGTACCGCCAGTTACGGCACCATAGTCGCCACCTTCTGGACCTTTATAAATTTCCATATTATTGATCAACTGTGGCGAGATAATATTAAAATAGGTGTTCCCAGAAGCATCCGACAGAATAAAATCGTCCAAATATACTTTTACGTTTCGTACACCAAATGGCGAACGCAATGTGCTTCCCCGTAAAGAAATTCTATAACTTCCAGGCGATCGTTCTTCCATTCTTGCACCAGCCACTTGATTGATGGATTCCAATAATCTTTCTGGAGGATTTTGATTCATTAAATTTCCTGAAATGATGCCTACAGACTTCGTGGACGTCATGAATTCTGTGGGTTTCTTGTAAGCGTCCACCGTAACTTCTGATATCAACTGAATGGAATCTTTTTCTTGAGAAAATAAAAGCGATGTAAAAAATAGGGAGGAAAACAAATACAATTTTACCATTGATCAATCTTATCTGGTGCGAGAACTAAATCTTGAAACGAAAATACTGAATTTAAAGCAAAAGAAAAACCACCTCGAATTGAGGTGGTTTCTATTTTTAAGCTTGGTCTGCAGGTTTGTCGCCTTCAGGTTTTGCTTCAGCATTTTCAGTTTTTGGTTTCTGCTCCGGTTTTGGAGGTCTTGGAAGAAGCACTTTTCTAGAAAGTTTCATTTTCTTACGATCATCGTAACCCATGAATTTCACTTCCACTTCATCACCTTCTTTATAAGGAACTTTATCCAAACGCTTCCATTCAATTTCAGAAATATGAAGAAGACCTTCTGTACCTTTTGCAATCGCTACGAAAGCTCCAAAATCCATTACTTTTACCACTTTCCCTTTGTAAACTTCGCCTACAACTGGCACGAAAGTAATTTCGTTGATTTTTGCCACCGCCGCATTGATTTTCTCACGGTCAACACCCGAAATTTCGATGCGTCCGATTTCACCAACTTCTTCGATAGCAATCACCGTGTCAGTATCTTTTTGCATCTGCTGAATGATTTTTCCTCCAGGTCCGATTACCGCACCAATGAAGTCTTTAGGGATTTCCATCATCACCATTTTCGGAGCGTGAGGTTTCACATCTTCTCTTGGTTCAGCGATGGTTTCTGTAATTTTATTTAAAATATGCAATCTTCCGTCTTTTGCCTGCATCAACGCCTGCTCCATGATGTCCATAGAAAGACCTTGGATTTTGATGTCCATCTGACAAGCCGTGATTCCATCAGCAGTTCCCGTTACTTTGAAGTCCATATCTCCCAAGTGATCTTCGTCTCCTAAAATATCCGAAAGAACCGTGAATTTTCCTGATTTTTCGTCCGTAATCAATCCCATTGCGATACCCGAAACAGGTTTTTTGATTTGAACACCTGCATCCATCAAAGCCAAAGTTCCTGCACAAACCGTCGCCATAGATGAAGAACCGTTGGATTCTAAAATATCAGAAACTACACGGATTGTATAAGGATTTTCTTCAGGAATCATGTTCGCTAAAGCTCTTTGAGCCAAGTTACCATGACCCACTTCTCTTCTTGACGTTCCTCTTAAAGGACGAGCTTCACCCGTTGAAAATGGCGGGAAGTTATAATGTAAAAAGAATTTTTCGTCGTGTTGCGTAATCACGCTGTCCACCATATTGGCATCTTTAATGGAACCTAAAGTTACTGCTGTTAAAGATTGCGTTTCCCCTCTCGTGAAAATTGCAGAACCGTGAGCTCCTGGCAAATAATCGATTTCTGACCAAATCGGACGAATGGTTTGCGGATCACGACCGTCCAAACGAACTTTCTCGTTCAGAATCATCTGGCGCATTGCCTCTTTTTCCACATCGTGGTAATACACTTTAGCAAATGGCGTCACACGCTCCAACTCCTCCGGATTGTCAACATATTGAGCCAAAAATTCAGCTAAAACCGCTTTGAAGTTTTCACCTCTTTCTTCTTTTGCAGAAGGCGTTTTCGCTACTTCATATACTTTATCGTATGTTTCTTTCCACACTTTTTCACGGATGGCTTCATCGTGATTTTCGTGGTTGTATTCTCTTTTTGGGAAGGATTTACCTACTTTCGCAGCCAATCTTTCTTGCGCTTCAATCTGATTGATGATTTCTTTGTGTGCAAACTGAATGGCTTCAAGCATTTCTTGTTCAGAAATTTCTTTCATTTCGCCCTCTACCATTACGATAGACGATTTTGTAGCGCCCACCATAATATCCAATTCAGCATTTGCTAAATCTTCATATTTAGGATTGATTGAAAGTTTTCCGTCTAATTTTACGACTCTAACTTCAGACATCGGTCCGTTAAAAGGAATATCGGTAATGGCGATAGCTGCAGATGCTGCTAGACCAGCTAAATCGTCCGGAATCGTTTGTCCGTCATACGAAATTAGGGAAATCATCACCTGAACTTCGGCGTGGAAATCTTCAGGGAATAAAGGTCTCAAAACTCTATCTACCAAACGCATCGTCAAGATTTCCTGATCGGATGGTCTCGCTTCTCTTCTAAAAAAGTTTCCAGGAATTTTACCGCCTGCATAGAATTTTTCTCTGTAATCTACTGTTAAAGGTAGAAAATCAACGCCAGGATTGGCTTCTTTGTTGGCTACAACCGTTGCCATTAGCATGGTTCCGCCTAGTTTTACGACAACAGCGCCGTCAGCTTGTTTTGCCAACTTGCCTGTTTCAAGCGTAATTTCTCTGCCGTCTGCAAGAGTAATCAGCTCTGTGATTGCTTGTGGTGCACTCATAAATTAATTTTGTTTTACACTCCGTATTGAGTGTTTTACTATTTAAACTTTTTAAATTTTCGAGGGCAAAGATACGGATTTTGTAGGAATCTGGGAATTTGAATGCTGGGAAATGAAATCTATACGGAAATGCATTCTAAAAACTTAAAATTTGTAACAGAATGCTTGAAATAGGGACTTATAGAGCATGAAAGCACTTTTGAAATTTGAATACACAGCTTTATTACTGATTGGCATTTACGCATTTGCTCAAACCGGATGGTCTTGGTGGTGGTTTGCAGGATTATTTTTCTTGCCTGATATTTCCATGTTGGGTTACCTAATCAATCCTAAAATCGGAGCTTTTTTCTACAACCTATTTCATCATTTAGGCGTTGCGGTTTTGGTATTTCTTGCAGGAAAACTTTTAGCCCTCCCTGAAATCGAAGTCGCCGGAATTATTTTATTCTCGCATTCCGCATTTGATCGAATAGTAGGTTATGGTCTAAAGTATCCCGATAGTTTTCATAATACGCATCTGGGGAAGATTGGGAAGGAGAAATAAGAAGAATGAATTTATTTAAACATCCTTTGAAATTTGTGTTTCATCAAAATTTTGCAGAAAAATATGATTGCTCTTATTTTACTACCAAATTATTAATATTTTGTTAAAGATTGAGCACTTTGACTAGATTTTGATGGGTTTCTCATTCAAAAGTTTACCTTTGTAAGACTTAAAATATTAACAGGAAAAATTTCCTCTCAAATTAACCAAATGAGTATAGACAAAAACCACGTTGTGGCGTTAACTTACACGCTAAACAGCATTGACGAAAATGGTGATAAAACTTTCATCGAGCAAACAACTACTGAAAATCCGTTAACTTTTTTATACGGTGCAGGAATGATGTTGCCAAGCTTTGAAGAAAACATCCAAGGTTTAAATGTTGGAGATAAAAAATCTTTCACACTTACACCAGAAAACGCTTATGGTGAAGTAATGCCAAATGCCACTACTCAATTACCTGCAGAAATGTTTGCTGAAGCTGGAATGCCGCCTGTAGGAGTTATTTTACCTTTACAAGATCAGGAAGGTAACCAGGTGAACGCAGTTGTAGTGGATGTTACTCCAGAGGCTGTTGTAGTTGATCTTAACCACCCAATGGCTGGGAAAACTTTAAACTTCGATGTAGAAATCGTTGAGGCTCGTCCTGCAACTGAGGAAGAGCTTTCTCACGGACATGCACACGGCATCGACGGAAACGAAGCTCACTAATAATGTAAAGGCTATCAAATAGGATAGCCTTTTTTATTTTATCCGTTTTTCGTCTTTAGATCAATTATTAATTTTTTGATCAGACAAAATTTGCTTGACTTGTGCAATATGTCGTGTGTTGTGATTGACCAAAAATATAAAGGTATCGCCCAGTTTTAAATGAATCCATTGTGAGATTGAAATTTTGGTTCTGGTTTTATCTAAGTCAACATTTCTAGATTCTTGCAACAAAAATAAAAGTCTTTTTAAATATTCACTAAACCTTGTCAGCACTACCCTATTAAGATTTTTATCTTTAGGATTCATTTTTGTGGCAGTTTTCATTCGAGTGGGTTTCTCTTTGGGAAGCATTAGCTGAGCAAAATAATTTCCGATGAGTCCACTTTTAAAGTACTCCATGTTTTCGTACTTTGAAAATTCTATTTTCTCTGTAATTTCAGGCAAGTAAAATTCCATATATAAATTAAGATGTTCGATACATTCCAAAACCGACCATGAATGAGCGTTTTTTCTTCTTTGCAAATCATCATCAGAAAGATGGCTCAAAAATTCCACATATTTTAGATGTTGATATGTAAGCTCCGAAAGCTTATCTATCAATTCCTCACTCCTAACTTTCATATTTTTTTATGACAAAGGTTGGAAAATTATGGCTTTAAAAAATTGATTGCAATCAAGATTTTTTTAGTCTGGATAATGTTTCCGGCGACATTCTTAAATAATTGGCAATGTGCTTATGGGGGATGATCTGGAAAAGTTGTGGATTTCTATCCATTACACGCTGATACCTTTCTTGTGGAGAATCTGTAAGAAGATCCTTTTCTCGTTCCAATTGCTGTAAGATTAAATTTTCTAACATTTGAGTGTACCATACTTGATGATCCGAAGAAGTGTTGAGCCATTCCATAAAATCTTTTTTTGTCGCCACTAAAATATCTGATTTCTTGATGGCTTGAATGACATAATCTGAAGAACGCTCATGAATAAACGAATCGAGGGCAACAATTAAATTACCTTCATATCCCAATCTAATAATTTGTTCCTGATGCGATTTATAAACAGAAATTTTTAGGCTCCCACTTTTGATGAAATAAATTTGCGAATCTATTGATCCTTGAGTTTTCAAAAATTCATTCCTTTTCAGAGAAATTGCTCTGTTAAATATTCCTGATTCTAAAACCTTATTCAAAATATCTTGTTATTCAACTAAAATACATAATTTTCTAAAAAATTATCAACTTACACTAATTGAGATGAAAAAACAGATTGTTATCGATGGTTTTAAAATTTATGATAAAACCTCACTTTACGAAGAGTTGAATCGCAAATTGATGCCAGATGAGGACTGGAAAATGGGTGAAAGTTTAGACACCCTGAATGATGTTCTGTACGGTGGTTTTGGGGAAATACATGGCAAAGAACCCATTGTATTGACATGGAAAAATTTTGAAAACAACCAACAACTTTTCGGATTTGATTTTACATTAAGTTTTTATGAAAATAAACTGAAATTTCCAGAACAATTTAATTCAAAATTCATTCAAAAATCTATTGAAGAATTAAAAAATGGAACCGGTAAAACCTACTTCGAAATAATTGTTGAAATTATTGCCGAGCATCCTAATATTGAATTGGTGAGAAATTAACCTTGATGCGAAAATTCGAGATGCAGTAATGGATAAGGTTTTCCCATGCCATCTACTTCGCTTCTTCCGATCTGATGATAGCCCAATTTCTTATAAAAACCAACAGCTTGTAAGTTTTGCTCGTTGACGTCTACTTTATAAATTTTAAGATTATTAATTGCATAATTTACTGCATATTTCCCTAGTCCTTTTCCACGAGAGGCAGCATCCACAAAGAGCATTTCTAAATTGTCGTCCGAAACACCCAAAAAAGCTTTAATCTCATTATTTTCTAAAATTGAAAATAATTTTACTTGTGGAAAAAAATCTCTGGGAATTATTGTTTTTAACAATTCAAGATCACTTTTCGCCAGGAAATCATGCGTAGATTTCACAGATGTTTCCCAAATTTTCATGAGCTGACTGTAATCATTAGGAACAGCCACTTTTATGGTAATTATATCTTTCATTTTGATAGTTCTCGAATATCCTTAATTTCTAAAATATTTTTTATACCATATCGTTGAACTGCGTGTATCATTGCTTTTCCCACTTCTGAAAGGTTTAGAATTTTTGATGGAATAATAAATTTTAAAATATTGGCGATCACGATATAAGATTTTTTAGCATGAATTTGACCTTTGAAAGCCTGCATTCCGCCAGGACGGAAATTAAACTGTTTTTTGAAACCCAATTTCGCTAAATCGTTTTCGGTTTTTCCTTTTACCCTGGCCCACATTACCCTACCTTTCTCTGTAGAATCGGTACTTGCGCCACTTACGTAAATGAAAGTCATATTTTTATTGACTTCCAATAAAGCTTTTGCAAAAGCTAAAGTAGTGTCGTAAGTGATGTATGTGAATTTTTCTTGGGACATTCCAACTGAGCTGATTCCTGCACAGAAAAAACAAGCATCATAACCCAATATTTCACTTTTAAAATCGGATAATTTGGTGAAATCTGGAACTAATAATTCCTTCATTTTTGGATGCGTAATGCCACAAGGTTTTCTGGAAATACTTAAAACTTCTGTAACCTCTTTATTTTCCAGGCATTCTAGCAGCACGCCCTCGCCTACCATACCTGTTGCTCCTGTAATGATGACTTTCATAAATTTTCAATGTCTTACTAAAGACGAAAATCAAACTTATTTACTTTAAATAAAAGTTAAATACCTTATACTGCTCTTACAATTCTTGTCGATTATTTTAAAGATTAACACGTTCGCCAACATGCAGTTGGTTATTCTTCGCTAAAACACCACACATATGGAACAGAAGTCTTGCCCCAACATTCCCGTCCCACTCGTCATTTTCGCCTGGTGCAACTTCCACCAAATCGATTCCAATAATATTCTTATCCGATTCTGCAAGTTTGTTCAAAGCATAAATAGCTTGTTCGTAAGAAAGGCCTCCCGGAACAGGAGTTCCTGTATTTGGACAATACCACTGATACAATGCATCAATATCAAAACTTACCGCCACATTTTCGGGAAGTAAAGCAATGATTTCATCTACTTGCTGTTGCCAGGTTTTACCTTCAAACTGAGCTTTTTTCAAATCAAAATCAGTAAAAACTTTCACTTTATCCGAAGATTGAATCACTCCTACTTCTTCTTCGCTAAAATCTCTAATTCCCACCTGAACAAGTTTAGAAATTTGCGGCAACTGAATAGCATTGTACATAATGGACGCATGAGAATATGTAAAACCTTCATAGGCAATCCGCAAGTCCATATGCGCATCAAAATGTAAAATTCCAAAATTATCATATTGGGTTGCTAAAGCTTGATAATAGCCCAATGGTGTTGAATGATCACCGCCTAATAAAATTACTTTTTTGCCTTTTGCCTGCCACTCTAAAATTCTGGTTTTCAATTCTGAATTTAATTGTGCTGACGCAGTATTTATGGTATTTAAATCACCAAACAAAGAATGATTTTCACCAATTTCTTCCCCATTTTCCAATGCCTCAATAATCGGTTGGGCCAATGCTTTGTATTGATCACTTGTGGTCTTCCAATGTTCAGCACCTTCATCCAAAAATATTCCTAATTTCCACAATTCAGGAAAATCCTGATGCAGTAAATCTACTTGAAACGATGCATCTAAAATAGCTTTAGGACCTTCTGATGCTCCTGCACCATAGCTTACTGTAACTTCCCAAGGTACAGCAACAATTACAATATCACTTTCTTCCGATGTAAATGGCAACCCAAAAACGCTGGCATCTGCCAAGCCAGGCTGCGAGGGGTCAAAATTGTTTATTTTATCTTGTTTTGTGGACATTTTCTATATTTTAATTGAGTGACAAAGATAAGATTTAAATTATTTAACGTGATAAAAGATCAGGTTCAGTTTCCCATTCATTACCGTGAAATTGGACGTTAAATTATATTAAACATCATGCAGTTTTTATGGTTATGAACTACATTTGTTGGTATAACAATTTAAAATGTACAATAAATATGAATCATTTTATTCTCAATAACGGACTAGAAATTCCTGAAATAGGTTTTGGAACATGGCAAATTCCTGATGGTAAGGAAGTGAAAAATGCAGTTTTATATGCACTGGAAAGTGGTTACAGACATATAGATACCGCAAAAATTTATGAAAATGAAAAGGGGGTTGGTGAGGCGATTGAAGATAGTAATATTCCGAGGGGAGATATTTTTTTAACTACTAAAGTCTGGAACAAAGATCGTGGTTATGATTCCACTTTAAAAGCTTTCGAGAAATCCCTTGAGCTGCTTGACACCGATTATCTGGATTTATATTTAATACATTGGCCAGCGAATGCGCAACAATTTGACAATTGGAAAGAGTTGAATGCTGAAACCTGGCGCGCTATGGAAGATCTTTACGATCAGAGAAAAATAAAATCTATAGGCGTTTGCAACTTTTTAGTGCATCATTTGGAAGCATTAAAGGAAACCGCAAGGATAGATCCAATGGTAAATCAAATAGAATATCACCCGGGATATTTGCAACAGGAAGTTGTGGATTATTGTAAAGGAAATCACATTTTGGTTGAAGCGTGGAGTCCAATCGGTTCTGGAAGAATTTTAGAAAACGAGGAATTAAAATCTATCGCAGATCATTACAAAGTATCTGTGGCGCAGTTATCCATCAAATTTTGTCTGCAAAATGGAATTTTACCCTTACCAAAGTCTGTAACACCAAAAAATATTCTTTCTAACTTAGAAGTCAACAATTTCACTATTTCAGATGACGACATGCAAAGAATTTCCTCAATGGACGAAGCTGGCTTTTCTGGCTTAAACCCTGATTTTGTGGAGTTTTAATTATTAAACTGAAACTGCAGATTTTTCTGTATATGATTTGCTAAATCGATATGGAGACATCTGCAGTTATTTTTACTTTTCGGAATTTTGAATTTTACATAAAAGAATCATGTGGAACAAAAAAAACTCAAAATTGGTTTACTAAAAATCTGAATCAGTTTAATAAAGACTTTTTTTTTTGCTTAATCAGCGACATGATATCTCAGTTCAACATTACTTTACTCTTTCAAAAACTTTTTTAGTGGCTGAATAAATCTTTCGAAAACTTCAATGTGAGGAAGGTGTCCAACATCATCCAACTCCACCAACTGCGAACCTTTTATTTTCTGTTGAGTAGCTTTCCCAAGATTTTGATACAGACCCATTGTTGCCGCTACTTTAGGATCTTTAACATTGGCTTTGCCTATTGCGGTTCTGTCACGTGTTCCAATAATTAACAGCGTTGGTGTTTTAATTTTGTCAAATTCATAAACCACTGGCTGCGTAAAAATCATATCTGAAGTCTTGGCATTTACAAAGGCCACTTTAGGATAGTCAGGAGATTTCACCCAACCTGTTAAAAGATATACCCATTCATCATATTCAGGTTTCCATTTGTTATCGTAATAAAAGCTGTTCTGATATTTCTTTGTACTCTCATAATCAGCCTTTAACTCAGTTTGGTAATTTTGATCAATACTTGTGTACGGCGCCACTAACTTCCAATCTTCTAAGCCAATAGGATTTTCTAAAATGAGCTGATCCACAGTTTCGGGATACATGAGCACAAACCTCGTGGCCACCATCCCACCCATCGAGTGCCCGAGCAAAGAAATTTTTTTGATTTGTAAATCGTCTAACAACATTTTGGTGTTCAGCGCTAGTTGCTGAAAGCTAAACTGATAGTCTGTAGGTTTCGAAGATTTCCCGAATCCTATCTGATCCGGAACTACCACTCTATATCCGTCTTTACTTAAAGCTTCAATGGTAGTTTTCCAGTAAGCACCATTAAAATTTTTACCGTGCAGAAGAACAACAGTTTTACCATTAAATTTTGCTGGTTGTATGTCCATATAAGCCATTTTCACATCTTCATTCTGACTTTTAAAATTGAAGAATTTCACATCATATGGATATTGGTAATTCGTTAACATAATGTCCAAAACAGGCCTTTCAGACTGGGCTTTCAAACTTCCAATAGTGAAAATACTAAGAATAGCAATTTTAATAAGATTCATATCAATAGTTGTTTTATGAATAAGAGTATTTCACTCATTCTATCCTATAAAAATACGAATTTTGATTGAGATGGAGTTTATGGAGCTTTCTGATTCAACCATTAATCTGTATTTTGATTATATTTGATTACAGCGCGAATTTGACATTTGTCAAAGGACGGCGTAGATAATTCTCGGAACTTTGTACCATCAACAAACAAACAAAACAAAAATGAAAAAAATGAATAAGAAATGGGCGGGAATACTGCTTTTACTTCCATCGCTTATTTTTTCGCAAACCGATGAACCTTCTTTACAGGAGCTTATCAACAGTGCCCTAGCAAATGATGGAACGCTGAACGAACAGGTTTTGCAGAATAAAATCACTCATTTGGATGATGAAAAATTAAAGGATGTCTTTCTTCCCAAAGTAGATATTTCGGGAAAAGCGGGTTATATGTACACTTCCGCACACTTTTCAACACCAGAAGTAAATTTTCCAGCAGTTGGATCAGTATTTCCGGGCTACACTATTCCAGAAAGAAACAACAGCCTTAACATTTCAGGAATTTCTGCTATGGCTAAGGCTGAAGCCTCAGTTTTACTGTATTCTGGCGGCAAGGTAAAATACCTGAAAGAAGCGAATAGAGAGAAAAATTTATCTGAACAGAAACTGATGGACAAAACCAAAGATGATGTGATCTCGACGATTTCTCAGGCATACGATCAGTTTGCCCTTTTAGAAGAATCGAGAAAGGTTTTGGATGAAAGTAAAAAAAGATTGGATATCAACAGAAAAACTGCTGATAAGGCATTGGGATACGGCTTAATTACACCTTACGATCACAAAAAAATAGAACTTGCGCAGGCGACTTTAGATTCAAAAATTGTGGAATATGAAGGTAAAAAACAACTTTTAATTACCCAACTTGAAGTTTTAACGGGTATTGAAAGAGCCAGAATAGCTAAAATAAAACCTGTCCTGCTGCCTATTGCTTACGCATTGGTAGATGAAAATATTGATAACCGTGCGGAAATCCAAGCGTTGGATCACGGGATCAAAGCATCAGAATTTAAAATAGAAGCTGAAAAAAAATGGTGGGTTCCTAAAGTGCAGGCGCAAACGTCACTGTCTTATTTTGGACTGTACAATAATCATATTTCGACTTCAAAAGATCTTATTCAGGGGATTAATTCGAAAGTAGACATCAACCCTTCCAATCTTAATGTATTTCCGCTGTTTCAGGCAGGTGTAGGTTTTAAATGGGATGTTTTCGATGGAAATGAAGGCAAAGTGGCAGTAGAAGGAGCAAAAATTAATAAGGAAATTCTTGAAAACAAGAAGAAGGATGCTCAAAAGAAATTAAAATTGAATTTGGCGAATAACCAAACGAACTACGACATTGCTGATGCGCAGATTACCTTGAAACAAAAAGCCAAAGGAATTGCAAAAACTGCCCTAGAAAATGTAGAAAAAGAATTCCGTTATGGTACCAAAAAATCATCAGATCTTATAGATGCAGAAAGCGATTTGCAAAACGCAGAACTGGAATATCAAACAGCCATTTTCAACCAAAGAAGAAGCGCAATTGAGCTGATGAAGGCCACCCAAAATTTAGACATCAACAAACTATAAAACATCACACAAAAATGAATACTTTATCTAAAATATTTACCGTTGCACTGGCTACAACTTTAGTGGCGTGCGGCGAAACCAAAACCCAGCAAGGTTTTGAAGGAAAAACAAAAAAAGAGGTCATTTCTTTCTCACCCAAGGTTACAGGGAGAATTCTAGAAATGTATGTTGAAGAAGGACAAACCGTAAAGGCGGGTGATACTTTGGCAAAATTAGATGTACCAGAAGTTTCCGCGAAAATTGCCCAAGCTCAAGGCGCAACAGAAGCAGCACAGGCACAGGCAAAAATGGCGAGAAATGGTGCAACTCAAGATCAACTAAGACAGTTAAAAGCCAAGCAAAAAGGCTTAAGGGAACAGTATGAATTTGCCAATAAGTCGTACAATAGAGCCAGAAACATGTATCGTGACAGTTTAATGTCGCCTCAAAGTTATGATGAAGTGATCGCGAAATATCAAGGTGCAAAAGCGCAATTAGATGCTGTAAACGCCGAATTGCACGATGTAGAGCGCGGCACACGTTACGAAAAAATAGATATGGCACAGGGACAGGCCAATCAGGCAATGGGAGCCTTGCAGGAGGCAAGAGTGGCTTATTCAGAAAGATATGTTATTGCCACTAATGATATGGAGATAGAGACGATTTCTCTTCACAAAGGCGAATTGGCAACAGCAGGTTTTGCATTGTTTAATGGTTATGTTCCGAATTCCACTTATTTTAGGTTTACCGTTCCTGAAAGTAAGATTTCTCAATATCAGAAAGGAAAAACGGTGGACATGAAAACCACTTACGGAAATCTGCAGTTTCAAGGGAAAATTGTGGGCATTAAACAACTCACCAAATATGCAGATATCACTACCGCTTTCCCAGATTATAACCCTGAAGATGCGGTTTACGAACTAAAAGTAATCCCAACAGATCGTTCCAAAATCTCTCCGCTTTTGGTGAACTCAAGTGTTGTTTTACAATAAATTTTAGAAGTGATGAAACAAATACTATTTTTAATAAAAAGGGAATTTAAACTCTTCCTTTCCAACAGTACTTTGCGTTCTGTCTTCTTTCTGGCTCCTTTGGTGTATGCACTTTTAATGGGTTTTACCTATCAAAAAGGGAAAGTAACAGACATACCTGTTATTGTGGTTAATCAGGATAAAACTCCGCTTTCTCAGCAAATTGTAGACATGCTTTCGGATAATTCGTCCATCAAAATATTAAATTATTTAGAGCAGCCATTAGATTTAAAGGATGAAGTCATTAAAAAAGATGCCGCCGCAGTGGTGATCATCCCTGAACGTTTCGAAGCCATGATGTTGCAGAAAAAATATCCCGAAGTAAATGTTTATGTGAATACCTCCAACGTTTTAACGGCTAATTTTGCAAGCAAGGCGATACAAACAACCTTAGGAACATTTTCCGCAGGTGCAGAGATGAAAGCATTGCAGAAAAGAGGACTTTCTGCAACCGAAGCCAGTACACAGTACGAACCTTTCAAAGCCAATTATATTACACTTTTTAATACCACCAGCAACTATCTTATTTTTATGTGGCCAGCTCTGATGGCGGTAGTGCTACAGCAGGTGATTTTGTTGGCGATGGCGGTAAGTTTTTCGGAGGAGTTTAAGCGAGAAAGTTTTAAAAGAGATTTCAAAGGAAAAGAAAAATATGCAGTTTTAATCATGGCAATAAAGTGTCTACCAGTTTGGGTATTTTCAATCTTGAATGTTCTCATGTTTTATATTTTGAGTGTTTATTTTAAGATTCCGGCTCCAGATAACGTACTTAACTTCCTTTTGGTAACAGGTTTCTTTGTTTTTGCAGCCACCAATTTGGGAGTGTTCTTCAGCATCATTCTTCCCGACGCACTTAAAGCGACACAAATATTGATGGTGATTGCTTCTCCTGCATTTATCATCAGTGGATTTACGTGGCCAACTTATGCGATGCCCGTTGCTATACAGGCTTTCACAGATATTATTCCATTAACGCCCTATTTAGAGGCTTTGAAAATAATGTTGGTACAGCACGGATCAGATTACCTAACAGATAAATATTTCTGGCATTTACTAATCCTCACAGTTGTGTATTTTGTCCTGGGTTGGTTGGCGTTAAAAATAAAATTAAGAATGCTCTTCAAAAACAATAAAGTTGAAGCGCTACCTATAGAAAAAGATGGAGTAACTGAATAATTCAGTTTTCATTTTTGTGTTTGTTGATAAGGATTTCCTGAGTTTTTGGGAAATCCTTTTTTTTGATTCAATAAAACTGTAATTTTAAATCCTAAATAAAAAATGAATGCAGTTTTTCGAGATTATTTCTGAGTTTTTCCCAAATGATAAAGAAATCCACGATTTTATGATGGATCACACCAAAACCTTAGAAGTTAAAAGAGGAGAACTCATCAGCAGAAACGGAAGTTATAATCGGAATATATACTTTGTTGAAGAAGGTTTGTTGCGGGCTTTTTATTTAGAAAACGGAAAAGACATAACCACCAATTTCTACCCAGAGGGTAAGTTGGTATCCAATATAGATACACTTTTTAAAAATCTTCCCACACGCTCCAATATCGAGGCCATTGAAAATTCACAAGTCGTGTATTGCGATTACGAAAATCTCGAAAGACTTTGTAAGGAATCACTTCCAGCAGCAAATTTTAGCAGGTATATTTTGGGAAATTTAATGGTTCAGATGCTTAACAGGATTACCTCTCTGCAATACATGACGGCGAAAGAAAAATATGAAGATTTAATGCAGGAAAACAAAGACCTCCTCCTTCGTGCTCCTCTTGGCATGATTGCCACCTACCTTGGCATTTCTCCCGAAACTTTAAGCAGAATTAGAAGCAGTATTTAGCAGTTATTTTTTGATGATTTTCCCTCCGTCCGTTATCATCAAATAGCGGTAGCGAGGGAATTTTTTTAGTAATTTTTTGCCTTCTTTTTCGCCTAAAACCATACTAGATGTGCTGAGAAAATTGGCAAATTCTGCCGAAGGTCCATCAATAGTGACACTTGTTAAACCTGTCGCAGGCATTCCCGTCTTCGGATTGATGATGTGTGAATAGCGAATAGTATTGATTTCAGCGTACTTCTCATAACTTCCCGAAGTGGCTACAGCAGCATTTTTCAGCTTTAAAACCTTAGCAATTTTATGCTTTTTAAAGGGATTCCGAATGCCAATCGCCCAAGCTTCGCCATTGGGTTGTGTTCCCCAAGTCGCAATGTCGCCTGAAGCATCCACGATTCCTGATTTTACGCCTAAAGTTTGCATTAATTCTCGGCCTTTGTCGGCTGCATAGCCTTTACCAATGGAACCAAAACCGATTTTCATGCCCTTCTTAGACAAATAGATAGTGGATTGTAAACTGTCCAAAATGATATGTTCATAACCCACATTGCGAACCGAATTTTTGATTTCTTCTTGTGTCGGCATTTCAGTCATTGAGCCATCAAATTTCCAGATTTTATCCATCGCCGCCGTCGAAATATCAAAAGCGCCATTGGACATTTTTGAATACTCAATCGCACGCTTTGTTAAGTCAAATACTTCTTTATCCACTTTTACGGACATAATTCCCGCATTTCTGTTTACTTCTGAAATTTGGGTTTGCGGTCGCCATTCTGAAATCAGATTTTCAATGCGTTCAATTTCAGCGATGGTTTTATCAATGTTTTGGTTGGCTTTGGCGGAATCTTGATCAACAAGAGTAATGTTAAAAACAGAACCCATTAAAGTAACCTGTCGCGAAACCATCACATCAGTTTGCGCCGATACTTTAGTGGCGAAAATTATTAAGAGAACGAAAAATAATTTCAGGTTTAAATTCATATTCTTATTGAGCTTTACAAAGCCTTGTCAAGATATTTTCAAACATTAACAACGCCTGCTGATAAACCCTAAAATTGGTTGATTAATAACAATCCGTTAAAATTTGATGTTGATAATCCGACAAAGATTTACCGTGGTATTTTTGTACAATTTCCTCCAAAACCATTTCCACATCGCGCTGCATTTTTAACGCACCACAAATCATAATCACGCCGTTATTCTGTAAAAGATCAGCGAAAGAGGCTTCATCACGACGGATTAAGTCCATCACATACTGCTTATTTTCCTCCCTTGAAAATGCAAATTGCATGGATTCCAACTGAGATTTTGCCATTTGTTCATCAGCAAATTGACGGTATTCGGCAGCCAGAGAATTGTCATGTCTAAAACCTGAATACAGGCGGATATTTTTCTTTTCAATATTGTCATGAATCATTCCCAAAAAAGGTGCAATCCCCGTTCCATTGGCAATCATGGCCACTCTCGGTGCATTCTTAGGAAAATGGAATTTCGCATTCTGCATCACACGACCGTCGATTTTATGACCGATCTGCAATTGATGCAAATATTCCGAGCCCAAGCCACCAGGAAATAATTTAACCACCAATTGAATGGCCTGATTTTTCTTTCCGATAGAATAAAAACGCTCACGGTGATCGTGTCCGGGATAAATGGCAAGCAAATCTCCGGATTCGAATATCTGTTTTTTTCGAGGTTTTAAAACCACTTTGAACGTAGAATTATCTTCAGAAGTTGCGGTTTTTTCAATCACTTCAAAGGAAATTAAACCTGGAATTTTCGCCTCATAAACCGCTGGAGCAGTTGCCAAGGCATGCAAGGATTTTTCACTCCACTCCTGCACCCACTTCACTAACTCCTCTGTCGAACGGTCGTTTACCGTCATTAAAGGAACTTCACGTTCTGCCCAATTTTGTTTTGATAAAAGCTCGTCAACACGCTCTGCATATGCACAGTAATCGGCATAAGATTTCGAGCCAAAGCCGACTACGGAATATGAGATGGTATGATTTTGTGGAATTTTTTGAACCAATTTTTCAAATTCGCTTGCGTTGGTTGGTGCATCTCCCAAACCGTATGTTGATGTAAAAACCAAAAGATGTTGCGCCTTAGGAAACTCCTGATACTGGTTCATTTGAGCCAAAAACGATTTCTGATTTTGACCCAATAATTGTTTGTGGATATGATTGGCAAAAGTTAAAGTCGTACCGTTTTCTGAGCCTACCAAAATCACAATGTCGGCGTCTTTTGCTGTAAATTTATTCTTGATTTTTGTTCTCGTTCTTCGGAACATAATCACGAATCCTGAGTAGATAAAAAACAGAATATTCAACGAGGCCAAACCTAAAACCACCGCCCAAGCAATACTCGTTCGGCCCGTATGCAAATCGATATTAATCTTTTCTAAGACCTGCGAGTACGGATACAAAGTTTCTGAAATGATCTTGCCATTTACCTGATTAACCGTTACTGAACGGTCTTTGAGATGAACGATAAACGGTTCTGCCTCATCATCTGGAATAAATGGAAATTCAATCCTTTGAACATCCGCAAGTTGGGTATTTTTAAAAAACGGAATATCTTTTAAGTCCTGAGCTTTCGCATCTGATTTCGGTTGATGCTTGATTTCTTTGTTTTCACCTTTAAAATAATCCAAACGCACCATGAAAATGATGGTGCCCGTTAAGGCAACAACCAAAATCGGAATCAGCAATAATCTCCCCGAAACCACATGGAAATATTGGGAGAAAAAATCCTTATTTATTTTTGTAAAAAAGTGTCGTAAACCTTTCTGACGCTTGATAATTAAGATAAATCCGGTTATGGATATCAAAAATAAAATAAACGAAACGATGCCCACAATCGCTCGACCCGTTTCCTTCAGAAATAGAGATCGGTGCAAGGCTGTGGTCCAATTGATGAAGTCACTTTTGGCCTTAATTTCGCCTATTTTTTTCCCTGTATTGGGATCAATATAGGATTGTAGCGGGTTTCCGTTTTCGTCTAAAGCATCAATAGTCACAAAATCATTGTGATCCACCTTAACTTCAATCACTTCAAAATACGATTCTCGAAGTGTGGGTAAAACCTCTGCCAGACTGAGTTCCTGAAAATTTTCTACTCGGTATGCTGGTGCTTTCTCATCGATGGCATCGTAGGCCAAAATAACGCCCGTCACCGACAAAATAAGAAGAAAGGCAGACGACAGAATCGCCAACGCCAAATGCGCATACCGCCAAATGGATAAGGTCATTTTTTACTGAACTTTTAGGAAGCGAATTGCTTTTATGTAACCACCGCCAGTAACACCAGCCTTATTGTCTAAAACTGCCGATGACAGTGCGACTTCAGCATCTTTTGCGTAGTATTTTTGAGTTTCAACAGCGGATTCGAAACGAAGTTTATAGCCCTTGTTGAGTTTAGCTGTATCAAATTCGATTAAACGTGTTGCTCGCGCTCCACCAGCTACCGAAGCACCTGTTATTCCGTTTAATTTTTGTTTTTTAACCTTCTGAAATTTGTCCCATTCTTTCAGCGTGTTGTACCACTCATTATCGGTTCCTAAAACACCCAAAGTCTGCTCGTACTGCCCTTTTGGATTGATAAGCGAAATTACCACATAGGCCTCTTTTCCCGAGTAGGCATTCATCTGAATCATTGTTTTGTACTTCGTTGTCTGTGCAAATACCAGATTGGACGCAGCAAATGCGAACATGCTGAACAACATAAGTTTCCAGTTCTTTCTCATAATCTTTTATTTCAAAAAGTCGATTGATACTTTATTTTTAGCTAAAAATTCGTTGTCTTTGGCCAAATCGTATGCCGTTTCATCGAATTCTGTTTTTAAATCTTTTTTAACGCCTAAATCCACCAAGGTTTTCAGCATTTTATCATCTTTAGAAACCAAAGCTGCTTTGTGAAGCGCTGAGTTTCCATCGGCATCCTGAGCATTGACGTCAACACCCAGTTCGGCTGCTTTTCGCACCAAATCAACTTCACCTTTATCCACCGCCAACAACAATAACGAATTTCCGTTTTTCGGTGTGGTTTTAAAATCAACGCCCGCCTTTTGCAACAACGCCTGTTTCGCTGTAAAATCGGCGATGGCTTCTGGGTTTGATTTGTATGAATTGAACCAATAATACGCTAAAGAATTTCCTGCTTTATCCACTGCTTTGGCATCAGCTCCGTGTTTTAATAAAACTGTGGCAACCTCAGCTGAACCGTTTTCCAATGCTTTCATCAGCGCAGTTTCGCCCTTTGCATTAGCAGCATTTACGTTTTTCGATTTCTCCAAAAGCAAATCAATCACTTTCGCATCTTTGCCCTGAGACGCCATAATTAAAGCTGTGTTTCCATCCTTGTCGGCTACTCCAACATCCACTCCTTTATTGATAAAATATTGAATAATCTCCAGATTAGGTCGTCGCATCAACAAATTAAGAATCGTCGCACCGTTTGGATTTAATGCTTTGGGATTTAGTTTATATTTTTCTACCAAGCTTTGGAAAACATCCAATCCATTGGCCTTGGCACGTGAACCTTGAGTGGCAAAAAATAAAGCTTGATTGGTAGGCTTCACCCCTTTTGCAATTAACTGATCGAGAATTTGGAAATTACCTAATTTCATCGCATAATCGGCAACAGTTCTGCCTGCATTGTCTTTATCTTGAAGTGACAAACCTTTAGATACGAAATAATTCGCCAAACTTAAATCATCGTCATTAGCGATGCTCATCATGATTAAGGTGGAACCGTCTTCGTGCTTCAATTTCGGATTGGCACCGGCCTTTATCAATGCATCAAAAACTGCAGTATTTTTATTTCCCGCTTCGGCTGCGTACTCGAGAACCGAAGATCCGTGGCTGTCTTTATAATGCACATCCGATCCTTTAGCCAAAAGATAATTCACCAATTCCAAATTTCCTGAAGCGGCTGCCCACTGCAGATAGGTTCTTGAATGGTGCGTTTTTTTGTCAATGGAATTTCCGTCCTGCTCCACCATAAACTGGATCACCGGCAAAGAAACTTTATTGTTAATCGCCATAACAACGGGATCAAAAAAACCTGGATTTTGTTGCGAAGGGCTGTTCCCTTTTGCAATTTCTGCCTTCACCGTTTCCAGATTGGGGTTATTTTTCCAAAAACCACCATCCAATAAGGTATTTTTTTGTGCTTTTCCGAAGATGGCAGCGACTAAAAAAACGGCTGCAAAAAACGATTTTCTCATACGGGATCTTTTGAAATTATTTCCTTAATTTTATTTATAATAATTATAAATAGCAAAATTAGGAATAAATTTTAACCTCGCAATAAAAAGTTACTAAAAATGATTTATAGCAGGTTTTAATGTGCTTTTTTAGTCTCTTGAGGTAGCCGAATTTCGTACTTTACCACTAGCGATATAGATAAGAACTGCAATGTGAAGCTTGATTTTAGGACAAAAAACAACTAAATAAAGTCTTTACTTTTCGCGGTTAGCGATAAAAGATGTCCAATGCTCATTAATGGTTACAAAATACAATAGTTTGCGTCCAGTTTCTCGACGATATTGTATTGTATATTTGGTTTTTGTTGAAACATGATACCAAATCCCAATCTAAAACTTAATTCGGTTTTAAAATCTAAACCACTAATGTTGTAATCAACACATCGTAATTTCCTGCTAGAGTTTTTTTCGATTTTAAACCTATCATCTTTTTATTCCATTCCGCTTGACAAATTTAAAGACATGTTTAAATAAAATTTATATAAACTTTACCTTAAAATCAAACGCCAATTTTTCTTATTTTTAGAAGTATAATAAGCAGACACAAATCATGAAAAGATTATTCGGTACATTTTTAATTATTCATTTATGCTCATCTATAAATGCTCAATTCGCTAATACTGGACTCATAATACCTAAAAATAAACAAGATATTTATAGCGAGAAATATTGCTGCGTTCTTTCGCCGGCAGTTGGTTTTAGGGTTTTTGATAATCCAAATGGCAAATTAATTGGTACTCTAAAAAAAGAAAAAGATAATTATTCGATGAATATTTTATTGAATGATAAAAAAATCCAGTTTGTTGATTACGAGGAAATCGGATATGAACTTTATGCATTAAAATTTAATAGACGTCACAATAATTTTATCAAACTATCAGGAAAAAATAATTACTGGCTAAGTATTGATGAGATCAACAAAACTGATTTTGCCGCTATAGATTGGATGACTTTTTTGGTTGGCAATAGTAGCAATGTTCTCGGTTATTATGCTAACGAACCAGGACTTAAGCTGAGGAGGACACCAGATATTAATGGAGAAATACTTGGGTCGGTTCGAGGCGAACTTTTTGAAATAAAACTCACCAATAGAACAAGCGGAAACTGGTGCTTTGTGAAAATCACTAAATTTAAAGAGCATCCATGCCAAACGGAACTAGAAGACAGCACAAACATAGAATTTAAAATGGAAGGTTGGATAAAAGTTTTGAATGAAAATGGAGAACCAAATATTTGGAGTTATACAAAAGGTTGCTAAAGTTTTACAGAACATATTTTATTGAGAGTAAGGAAGTCATTATAATAGTATAATTTTACATTGCATGATTTTTATTAAATAATCTGTTTGATTTTTGCATAAATTCTTGAAATGAGCAAATGTTAGATTGTCAGAGAAGCGTTTTAAAATTGTCTAATTTGATTTCCATAAAATCATCCGTATTTTTGCCACAAATAAAAAGCCTTGCAAACCGACTTACTTTTAATCACGCCGCCCTTCACGCAACTCAATACGCCGTATCCAGGAACTGTTTATCTAAAAGGTTTTCTGAATACGCTGTCGTACACCACAGTTCAGGCGGATTTAGGATTGGATGTTATTTTGCAGCTTTTTTCCAAGAAAGGGTTAACAGATCTCTTTACATACATTCAGGAACAAAATCTGATTTTGGGCAATAACAGTCGGCGAATGCTGATGCTCGCTGAAGATTATATTTCCACAATTGATCCTGTAATTCATTTTTTGCAGGGCTGTAATTCTACCTTGGCAGATTCTATTGTTCAAGATGGCTATTTGCCCGAAGCTTCCCGATTTTCGCAGTTGGAGGACTTAGAATGGGCTTTTGGAGCCATGTCTTTTCAGGATAAGGCCAAACATTTGGCGACGCTTTATCTGGAAGATTTATCGGATTTGATTATTGAAACCGTCGACGAAAATTTTGGTTTCAGTCGATATGCCGAGCGGCTTGGTCGGTCTGCAAATTCGTTCGATGATTTGTACAACGAACTTCAGAAAGAACCAACCTACATCGACAAAATTACCCTTTCTGAACTCGAAAAACTGATTCAGCAAACACAGCCTAAAATTATTGGTTTTTCAGTGCCTTTTCCTGGAAATTTGTATTCCGCTTTCCGTTGTGCACAATACATCAAAAGGCTCTATCCCAACATTAAAATCAGCATGGGAGGAGGCTTTCCAAATACGGAATTGAGGTCATTGAGTGATGTTCGCGTGTTCGAGTTCTTCGATTTTATTCCATTGGATGATGGTGAAGCTCCCACGGAGCAAATTTTAAAATATGTCAATAACGAAATTGAAATTTCTGATTTAAAACGAACCTTTGTTCTACAAAATAACGAAGTGCTTTACATTAATAATCCGAAAATTAGAGATTATAAATTCAGTGAAGTTGGTACGCCCGATTATTCTGATTTGAAGCTGAATCGCTACATTTCTGTAATTGAAGTTGTAAATCCGATGCATCGACTGTGGAGCGATGGCCGTTGGAACAAATTAACCATGGCGCATGGCTGCTATTGGGGAAAATGCACCTTTTGCGATATTTCTTTGGACTACATAAAGGTTTATGAACCCATTGCGGCGCAACAGATTGTGGATCGCATGGAAGAGCTCATACACGCCACTCAAAATACGGGTTTTCATTTTGTGGACGAAGCGGCACCACCTGCTTTAATGCGTGAAGTTGCTATGGAAATTTTGCGAAGGAAATTAACGGTCACGTGGTGGACGAATATTCGGTTTGAGAAAAGTTTCACCTACGATTTATGCCGACTGCTAAAAGCTTCAGGTTGTATTGCTGTTTCTGGTGGTTTGGAAGTGGCTTCGGATCGTTTATTAAAACTGATTGATAAAGGCGTTACGGTAGATCAGGTGGCTTTGGTAAACCGAAATTTTACCGAAGCTGGGATTATGATTCATGCGTATTTGATGTATGGATTTCCGACACAGACGGCGCAAGAAACCATTGATAGCCTCGAAATGGTGCGTCAACTCTTTGAAATTGGGATTTTGCAATCGGGATTTTGGCATCAGTTTGCGATGACGGCTCACAGTCCGGTAGGTTTAAATCCGGAACAATACAACGTCATCAATCACAGTACAGAAGTGGGAAGTTTTGCGAATAACGATATGGTTCACGAAGAAAAATCAGGTTTGGATCATTCGAAGTTTTCGTATGGTTTGAAGAAATCCTTGTTCAACTACATGCACGGCGTTGGGTTTGACTTGCCACTACAAGAATGGTTTGATTTTAAAGTTCCAAGAACCACCGTTCCGAAATTTTATATTGAAGATGTTCTCAACAACGAGCCAGTTTCAGATTATAAACCTAATCAAAAAGTCTTGTGGCTTGGCGGTATTCCACAATTAAAACAAGAAACAAAAACCAAAAAAGGGGTAACCTACGAAAACACCCTACTGGAAATTCACACCAAGCAAGATGCTATTGAAATCCGCTTAGATCAAGAGATTGCTGAGTGGCTGGTCGATTTTATAAGAAGGCTGAAAGAAAGTCCGAAAGCACTTACCTATCAGCAAATGAAAACCGATTTCGAAACGTTTTTAGAAATGGATTTTGAGATATTCATTCATTCAAAACCTGCAGAGCGCATTAAAGAAGTTGCGCTGTTGATTGTGTAGAATACTGCAAATTTTGACATTGTTCTGTCAACACGCTGAGCCACCCTCAAATTCAACTGTTGTGGATGAATTATCAGATTTACGGATGATTTTTATTGTTCCGAAAGCCATTGCCGAATCAGTTTCAATGTGCGTCTCCCCTATTGTAGCATCAATTTCTACGATGTAGTCTTGATTTTCCAGTCTTTGGGTAAACCCCGTACCATCAGCATTCATTTTAGCATCTTCGTTTGTAGAAAGAAACACTTCCTTTTTACCATTTATCGTCATATAATTCACCCAACCTTGGTCATTTTTAGCACCCGTTTGCGTGTAGATATGATCACTATTCTTGCTGCCTTTTTTATAATATTCAGTAATGCATCCCATTCCCAAATCGTCCTCTGTGAGTTTTAGATTCTCCACTTTAATCTGTAGACTGGCATCTGGTTGTGCAGTTACTTCTGTAGGTGTTGCAATTGTAGACTGCTCCTTTTTACAGGCATAAATGGATAAAACAACGGCTGCAGCGGTAAAAGATCTAGATAAACTTTTCATTTTTTTATATAAGGGATAAATCAAGCATTATTTTTTAATGTAAATTTTAAAGGTTGTTCCCTTTCCTACTTCTGTTTGTGCAATTTTTATATCACCGTTGTGATATTCTTTCACCACTCTTTTGGCTAAGGACAGTCCCAAGCCCCAACCTCTTTTTTTGGTAGAATAGCCTGGCTTAAAAGCATTTCTAGCTTGCCTCCCAGTCATGCCGCTTCCATTGTCTTTAATTTCTATTTGTACAACTCTGGGTTTATTGATAACATTCAATTCTAATTTTCCGACACCTTTCATGGCGTCAACAGAATTTTTAACCAGATTCTCTAGTACCCAACTTATTAAAATTCTGTTGTGTGGAATTAAAATACTTTCTGACGGTAATTGCAGACTGAAATCTACTTTTTTAGATATTCTCTTCTTTAAATAGTCGTAATTCTCCTGAATGGTTTCATTAAGATTGAGATCGTTAAGCTCTGGCACGGAACCTATTTTTGAAAACCTCTCGGAGATGGTTTTTAAACGATTAATATCCTTTTCGATTTCGTGAACACCTTCCGATTCAGGATTTTCCATTCGCATAATTTCCGTCCAGCCAATCATGGAAGATAATGGAGTTCCAATTTGGTGTGCTGTTTCTTTGGCCAAGCCTGCCCATACATAACCCTCATCCGTCTTTTTAATCGTTCTTAAAAACCAGTAGGTAAACAAGAAATACAGTAATATAAATAAACCCAAAATATAGGGCGAATACTGCAGTTTATTAAGCAACTGAGAGTTATCGTAATAAAAATACTGATTATTTCCATTCTGAAACTTCAGCTCAATCGGTGGATATTTTTTACCCATCTGCTTGGCAAGTGCTGTAATTTTTGCGGCATCATTTTCAACATCTTTTGGTAAATTGCGATGTTCTAAAGGTCGGTCGTCATTATCCAAAGTGATTACAGGAATTGTGGTATTCGAACTGAATATCTGAAGGATTAATCCTTGAACTTCCAAGCTGGGCGTTTGAACTTCCTGCTGAAATTTCATAGCACTAATCAATAAATCAACCCGCTTTACTTCTTCTTTTCGTAGAAAATTAATCAATAATGTAGATGCGATAACAATGCTCACGACCAATAAGGTCATTATTCCAAAAATAAACCAATTGTTGAGTCGGGACAGAATGGATTTTCTCAAAACAAAACTATTTTAAAACATTCAATATTTTCTGCAATTCTGCACCGCCACTGCCTTGATAATTATTGATAATAGCAGCATACACATACCTCTTTCCATCTTTAGCAGTGTGGTAGCCGGCGAAAGATTTTACATCGCGCATGGTTCCACTTTTCATTTTCATACCATTATCTTGGGTAGGAAAACCGTCATAATACTGGGAAAACCAAGCTTGTTTTTGGGCATAGAGTAATGCCTGCACCTCAGCTCTGGCAGAAACATAGTTCTGTGGCGACAGACCACTTCCATCAGCGAAATTAATGGCTGCTGAGTTAATGCCTTTAGATTTCCAAAATTCTTTTAGGTATGCTACTCCACTCTTAAAACTCGGATTGTTTTTCTTTTCTTTGCCCATGGTTTTGATTAGAGTTTCACCATAAAAATTAACAGATTTTCTTAAAAACCAATACACGATTTTATCTAATGTTGGCGATTGATAAGTTAAAAGATTTTTTTCATTATTTCTTTCAATCACTCTTTTACCCTGCAATTCCACCAGAGAAAGAACTTCCACATTCCCTGCAAAATCAATTCCTGCATTTTTAAGCCAATTTTTAACTTCGGCACCCAATTGTAAAGGTGGATTGGGTGTAGCACCCGAAACAGTGGTCACTTTTCCCGCAGGTAAAGTTCCATTGATGACTGCAACATCGGAATAAGGGGCCGTAAAAATCAAGCTTTGATCTGAATTTCCGCCTGCTTTCAATTCATTTGCCCATGAAATATTTTCCAAATGATATGAAAACCTTTGAAATTCTGTACCTTTAATATTGATATCAAACTGATTTTCGCGCCAGTTAAGTCCCCAGACGCCCGCACCGTAATAGTTGCCCATATCGTCCCACGGCCAACCTCCTGGGGTTTTCTGGAAATCAAAATACATATCATCCAACACCAGATCGCCACTTATTTTTGTAATATTCTGCTTTTTTAAAGCATCGATAAGCTGTTTCTGAAAATTTTCAGGTTTGTAATTGTCATAACGCCAACTTCCCAAAGTGGGATCACCATTAGACGAGATAATAAGGTTACCATTTAAATTTCCATTGTTTAATTCTCCCGTGTAGGAGACTTTTGTGGTATATGTGTAGTTGGATCCTAAAGTTTCCAAAGCTGCAGCAGCGGTAAAGATTTTCTGTGTAGATGCGGTTGAAAGACCTTTATCACCTTGGTAATCGTAAACCGTTTTTCCTGTATCATCCATTACAAAAATAGACAGATTGGCTACCTTTCCCAAATCTGTACTCAGTAGATTTTTGGTCGCTGTTTCTAATTTCTGACTGACTGTTTGAGCAAAAATAATATTTGAACTTAAAACTAATACTGCTATTGACTTCTTCATACATTGAATTTAATCAAAGATAAAATTAATTATTTTTCTGAATTGTAATATTTACTGAGGTTGGCAAATGACCTTAGACAACAGATCTGCTCATCGTTATAACATCGTGGTATCTGCTATTTTGTTTGAAAAAATCCTTTATAGTTCCGTTTTCCTCAAAACCCATTTTCCTATACAAAGAAAGTCCTAGTACATTGTCGGCATATACCTGGAGCCACAATTTTTCGAGTATGGTGTTTTGTTGAGCCCATGAAACTGCAGTTTGCATTAAAGCAGTTCCAAGTCCTGAATTTCGCCATTCCGAAAGCATTCCCATACCAATAACCGCCGTATGTTGCATGGCTTGGCGTGGACTTCCCGTAACGTCGATATTGGCAATGATTTGGTTGTGATGTTCGGCCACCAATAATAATGAATTTTCTTTCGAGAAAGACTGTATCCAACCAATCTCCTGATTTAAAGTAAGTGTAAATTCCTCAGGATTTTTAGGAATAAAATCACTATCTGCAATGTAAGTCTGTACGCAGAGCATTAGTTTTTGAGCATCGTAAATTTCTGCAGATCTTATCGTTACAGTTTCGCCATTTTTAAGCTGAACATCTTTTTTAATCATGTCAAATTTTAATTAAATACCCCTAACTTAACAGTAATTTCGCACATATGTGCTATACTTTGCTAACTGGAATCATACTAAAGAAGTTCCAGGCGCAACCTCGTAGGGTTCCTGTTTTTTTTCGAAGATGCGTGTACTTTCCTTTCCTTCAACGGTAATTTGGTCACCAATTCTGCGAATCCAATTTCCTTCGCGCAAACCTATCACTTTAGTGTCGTTCTGGGTAAGAAATTCTTTAATTCGCGTTTCTCTGGTTTCACCGTTATGTTTCAGATCTGGATTCGGATCTAAATAATGTGGATTAATATTGAAAGGCACCAATCCCATACACTCGAAACTCGGTGGATATACAATAGGCATATCGTTGGTGGTTTTCATATTCAAACCTCCAATATTGCTTCCTGCACTGCATCCCAAATAGGGCTTTCCATTTTCTACATTTGCTTTTAAGACAGACATTAAGCCATTTTCATGCAAAGTCTTTACTAGTAAAAACGTATTTCCACCTCCCGTAAAAAATGCTTTTCCCTCATTAATAGCTTGGGTTTGATCATCAAATTCATGCAATCCCTTTACCGCTATATTTATTTGTGAAAAAAAACTCCTTGCTTTCTCAGTATAATCATCATGAGAAATCCCTGAAGGACGGGCAAACGGAATAAAAATAATCTCAGAAATACCACTGTAAAGTTCTTGAATGTCGTCTTTTAAATATTCTAAATAATTTCCACCAAAAAGTGTAGATGTAGAAGCCAATATGATGTTCATAAACGTAAACTGTTTTAACAAAGGTAAGGTTTAAGATGATAAGAAAAAGCTTTGACCTATGATTTCGGACGTATTTTCTTATCTTTGCATCACGAAATTTTAAAGCAAAGTAATAATGAAATTTTTTATTGATACAGCCAACCTAGACCAAATAAAAGAAGCTATGGATTTAGGAATTTTAGATGGGGTTACCACCAATCCGTCTTTAATGGCAAAAGAAGGAATTAGCGGAACCAATGCAATTATGCAGCATTATAAAAACATCTGTGAAATTGCCGATGGTGATATTTCTGCTGAAGTCCTTTCTACCACTTACGATGAAATGATAAAAGAAGGCGAAGAATTAGCAAGTTTACATCCCAATATTGTGGTAAAAATACCAATGATAAAAGACGGAATTAAGGCCATTAAATATTTTACTGATAAAGGAATAAAAACCAATTGTACTTTAATTTTTTCGCCAGGACAGGCATTAATGGCGGCCAAAGCTGGTGCTACTTATGTTTCGCCTTTCTTAGGCAGGTTAGATGATATTTCAACAGATGGTTTGGCTTTAATAGAAGATATTAGGGTAATTTTTGACAATTACGGTTATACTACTCAAATTTTAGCAGCATCTATTCGTCACCCAATGCATATTATCGAATGCGCAAAAATTGGTGCAGACGTTATTACTTCACCACTTGGACCAATCTTAAATTTACTGAAACATCCATTAACGGACAGTGGATTAGCTCAGTTTGTTGCTGATGCAAAAAAGTTGGGTTAATAATTAGAGGATAAAAAATAGTTTTAGTTTTCGGCAACTTCGTTGCCGAAAACTAAAACTTCTCATAAAGAAAATGCAAACTTCTTAGTCCTAAAACTCCCAAAATTACACTCAAATTCCTATACCATGAGTGAAATTATTCACCATCATTCCCAAATTAAAGTAGTATCCTCCTTTTCTGATTTGATCCATACAGAATTTCAGGGTGAAAACAATGCGCTATGCTGGGAAAGGAATTTACAAGGTGATTTCGGGGAAATTGTTTCTAAATTGCAATTAAGCGATAACATTACGGAAATTTCTTCAAACGATTTAATGCTGCTTGAATTATCTGAGGATGGGAAACTCGCAAGGGATATTATTCTGAACGATCTACAACAACTCACTGATTTTGGTGCTTCTCCTGCACTCAATCTCCTAAAATCTTACGAAAAGGATACTGATTTTGATTGTATTTCAACCGATGTCTATTCCTTCCATGTGGACCGTTCGCCAATAGCTACCGACACCTATTTGTGTACTTACTATGGTGCTTCAAGTGAGATTATTTCTAATTCTGAAGCGGAACAAAAAATATTAATTCCCGAAATTCGTGAAAAGTTAAAAGAGCTGCATACCAATTCAGGAGAAGATTTTGAAACTTTTTTAACAGAGAATTTTTTTGACCTGCATTACCAATCAAAACCTGATGCACAACCTACAGTCTTAGGAAATGGGCATTTATGGCGTCTTGCAGTCGATCATCCCGAACAAAAAGTATTGCCCTGCATTCACAGAGCACCACATGAAAATAATCAATTGCGGTTAATGCTCATTTGCTGATGTTCTTAATCACTTTTGCAGCTAAACTGTCACTGCAATTTAATTTGTATCATATAATGTAGAATATCTTTTTCCAATTGATAAGGATATTGATAATTTAGTTTTTCGGCCAGCTTTTTACCGATTTTTGATACCAATTCAGCTATAGCGAAAAGGGCATTCCAGTTCTCCTCGATATCACTGCCCGAAAAAGTTTTCTCAATCTCCATCCATTCATCTCCATCCAGATATTTCTTAAATAACCTTCCATATTTATTAGTCGTCACATTCCACTGATGTTGGCTGGCAATATGCCATTCAATGAGTGGAATGAGATATTCTGTGCGGATAATGGTTTCCGACATATATTTGGCGTAGAAAATATCATCTCTCTTCAGACATTTTACCACGTAGGTGGTATCCCACCAAAAATCGTTGATTAATTTCTGAAACTCCTTTTCTGTAGGTTTTTGTATAATCGAAACCTGATAGGTAGGTGTCAACATCTGAGCTGTGAGGTGCTCTTTGTCTATTAAAACCTTATAACCAATATCCCAGTCTGCAGGAAGTTTCTTAAGCTGCGTTTCTTCCATAAATTGCTTTTTGCTGTACAGCTTGAAATCCACTTTTCCACCATCCTCATACAAAACCATTTTCATAGCATGTTTACCTTCAAAGCATCTTTCATCTTCCTCAATCATGGCAATGGGATTTCCAAAACTATCTAGCCACGTTGTATCCTCAACATACGGCGAATTATCTTCAAAAATGAGCTCGATATCAAGATCACTAAAATCATCCACGGGTGCCAACGGATTCACCAAAGAGCTTGTTAATAGCACTGCTTTCACATCATCATTCTCCTCCGCCCATTGGAATATGGCCTTTAATCTTTGTTCTCTGTTTTTGTTTTGGACCGAAACCGACATACACGCTTATTTTTTATTCATTGTCATCTAGAAAATTGAGTTCATCACTACGCTGTTCATCATCAAATGAAATTCCTGGTGGATTGAACAATCCCCATTGGTCTGTTATATAATGTTTTTTATTAAAATTCTGAACCCACTCTACAAAAAGAAATCTGAATTCTTCAATTTGATTTCGCACCAGTTTATAATATTCAACATCTTCAAATCCAAACAATTTCAAACTGTGATAGCTTACCAGTAAATCTTTTGCAGCCTTGCGAATAAAAGTGGCATTTTCCATCTTTATATCATACAAGTCTACAGAAAAAGCTCCCGCCAGTTTTGCCTGAATAGTCATCATGTCAGTCAATAATTGCTCTTTCAGCATCACTAAATGTGAATTTTCCTCTGGAATTAAATCTGTAATTATTCTTAAGGTGGAAAAAATCTCTTCAGATTTCCTGTAAATTTTTGAGTCTTTATAGCTGTTCATCAAATAAAATTTTACTTGAAAATAATCATTTTTTTTAGTGGACTTTTAAGATGGTATGTACTAAAGTGTTACCAACTGGCTCAATAACAAAATGGAAATAAATTGATTGTCCGTAATGAGTAATATACAGATTTTTGTCATTCAGAACGGAGCAGGGCGAAGTGAAGAACCTCCTTGAAATAGAAGATTTCTCCTTCGTCGAAATGACAATTTCAATGATAATATATTTATTATTACTAAAAACGAAAAAAAATATTTTTTTTGACTAAAACAAATTATCGGAAAAATTTTTCCGATAATTTAGTCTATAATTTAAGAAGGAACTTTTCGAGCTTCCTCTCGTTCCCAAACACGATGCAGTTTCATCATTTGGATAAAATCCTTTACAAACTTCTTGTTTTCCGATTCTACAATAACTCCTGCATCTTTTTCGACAAAAGATTTTTTCATCAAAACTTCAGCATCTTTTGCAAAAGCGATAACCTTGCAATGTTTGTACGCATCATTGATAAACTCGTAATAATCTGGATTCGATAACAGCCTTTCAATCGATTTTCCATCAGGCGTATACACGGCGTCGTAGCACACCGAAGGATCTGTGAGATACGTGTGTTCAATCGTTTCTTTTTCGCCCCCCATAAGTTGTACAGGACCTACTTTCGATGAGATAAGAACCGCTTCAGCACCTTCTTTTTCTAAAGCTGTACGCATAACATCGATACTGGTCTTTGAAGCACCTTCATCAATTAAAAATGCCACCTTTCGGGTTTCTATACTGCCTTCACCGTCACGAACAGCCATGCTTAAAGCTGCTGATTTCTTAATCTCAGATTTTTTCACTTTTATCGGATAATCCGGATGATTTTGTCGGGCAAATTTTAAAGTTAACTCATCTAATTTTTTAGGGGGCACAATATTTAGATTGGTACCGACACCATGAGCTAAATCCGCATCAATCTGATGTAAAATGGCCACTTGCCTTTCTCTGATTTTCGGATCGGTAACTTTACTTAATTCAAAACTCAATGCATTAATAATGTGCATTTTTTCGGGTTCTGATTGAGAATTGAAGAACAAAGTTGCCTGCGAAAAATGGTCAGCAAAGGAATCAGAACGTGCTCTAACCTTCTTACCATCCACTTTTTGTTCGTGGGATACAAAACCTTCCTCACCTTTCAACATTGCTTGATAAGGACAGCCTGAAGCCTTACTGTTGGGGAAGTAACTTACACCGCCTTTCAGTATGTCAATCCTTCCCGTACCGTCTTTTTGGTTATTATGTTTCTGATTGATGGAACGATTGATAGGTATTTCATGGAAATTTGCACCTCCCAAACGATAGTTCTGAGTATCCATATAAGAAAACACACGACCTTGCAAAAGCGGATCATCTGACAGATCAATTCCTGGAACAATTCTGCCTGGATCAAAAGCCACTTGCTCGGTCTCTGCAAAGAAATTTTCAGGATTTCTATTTAAAGTCATAGTTCCGATGATCTTCACGGGAACCAACTCCTCAGGAACTAATTTTGTAGCATCCAGAATATCGAAAGAATATTTGAATTCATCTTCTTCTGGAATCAGTTGTACCCCTAAGTCCCATTGTGGAAAATTACCTTTCTCGATATTTTCCCATAAATCTTGACGGTGAAAATCGGAATTAAATCCAGAAATCTTTTGCGCTTCGTTCCACGCTACAGAATGAACCCCCAATTTAGGTTTCCAGTGAAACTTTACAAAAGTAGCTTTTCCTTCTGCATTGATTAGTTTAAAAGTGTGAACGCCGAAACCTTCCATCATACGTAAACTTCTTGGTATGGCTCGGTCAGACATGGCCCACATCAACATATGCGCAGACTCAGGCATCAGAGAGATAAAATCATAAAAAGTATCATGTGCCGAAGCAGCCTGCGGCATTTCGTTATTGGGTTCGGGTTTCACGGCATGTATTAAATCTGGAAAATTCATTGCATCCTGAATGAAAAACACAGGAATATTGTTACCTACCAAATCATAATTGCCGTCTTCAGTATAGAATTTAACTGAAAAACCTCGAACATCACGGGCTAAATCGGTAGAACCTTTAAACCCTGCCACCGTTGAAAATCTTGTAAATAAAGGAGTAACTTTGCCCTTCTGAAGAAATTTTGCACAGGTAAATTCCGATATATCTTCATGGATTTCTAAAATTCCATGGGCACCACTTCCTCTCGCATGCACCACTCTTTCCGGAATCCGTTCCCTGTCGAAATGAGCCATTTTATCAAAATAAATGTGATCTTGCTGCAAAGAAGCACCACGATCGCCCACTTTCAATGTATTGTTGTTATCGTGAATCGGTATACCATCATTGGTGGTCAAACGCTGTTCTGAATTGTCTACCACATAATTTTTTAATTGGTCTTGTTTCGAAGAATTGTTGGGAGATTTTTTTTTACTTTTCATAGAATATCTTTTGGTATACTGCAAGATACTAAAAAAATAACCTAAAACTCGGAGTCTATTGATGAATCTGATTAAATTATTTAGTAAACAATCTTTAGTACACAAGGCATTAAATCACATCGCAAATTGATAAAAAAAGCTGAAAAGATTTGAAATCAATATTTGCTTCCAAGTTCATTAAACCGATTCAGCCAAGAAAACAATATCGTAAAATCGACGGTTCAAGTAGCTTTAGAAGCGAAGCGAAAAGGCGCATCGAGAACACTCCCGTCACTTCGAGTAGCTTGCAACGCGCAGCGAAGTAAGCATATCGAGAACCGCACACCTCCGTCAGTTCGAGTAGCTTGCGTAGCGTAGCGAACAAAGCGTATCGAGAACCTCCTGTCAGTTCAAGTAGCTTACGTAGCGTAGCAAAGAAAACGTATCGATAACTATTGTTACTTTCCGATACAA
>JAEWYW010000035.1 GCA_023458535.1 Bacteroidota bacterium | reverse complement strand
AAAATTATACAATGAAAAATTTTGATATTTCAGTACTTGATTTAGCGCCTGTTAAACAAGGGAAAACCATACATGATACTTTTAACGACAGTTTAAACTTAGCCCAGGAAGTTGAAAAGCTTAATTATAAAAGATTCTGGCTTGCAGAACATCACAATATGGCGAGTATTGCGAGTTCTGCTACCTCGGTTTTAATTGGTTTTATCGCCAACGGAACCGCAAAAATCCGTGTCGGCTCTGGAGGTATTATGTTACCCAATCACAGTTCATTGGTTATTGCGGAACAGTTTGGGACTTTAGAAAGTCTTTTTCCCAGCAGAATAGATTTGGGTGTTGGTCGTGCGCCAGGAACTGATGGTCTTACGGCTCAAGCTCTAGGAAGAAATCCCGCCATCATCAATGAACAGTTTCCGAGACAGATTTTAGAGCTTCAACGATATTTTTCGGTAGACAATAAAACAGCTTTGGTAAGAGCTATACCGGGCGAAGGCTGCAATATTCCTATTTATGTTTTGGGTTCCAGTACCGACAGTGCGTGGCTGGCAGCCGAATTAGGTTTACCCTATGCATTTGCAGGTCATTTTGCTCCTGAGCAGATGGATATGGCTTTTAAAATTTATAAGGAAAATTACGAACCTAGTGAGAAATTCCCTACTCCGTATATCATTTCATGTGTCAACGTAATTGTTGCGGACACTCAGGAGGAAGCTCATTTTCTGGCTACAACGATGTTTCAGGCATTTGTCAACTTAGTTCGAAATGATAGGAAGCCGTACGCACCGCCCATAGAAGATATGGACGAAATCTGGAGCCAAATGGAGAAAGCTGCAGTTCTTCAAAAATTAAAGTTGAGCTTTATTGGAGATGTAACCTCAGTTAAAGAGCAACTCTCTCATTTCCAAGAAAGATTTCAAGTGGACGAAATAATGGTGACCTCACACGTATATGAACATGAAAAGCGGGTGCGTTCTTATCAACTTTTCAGAGAAGCGGTAGATAGCTTATTCAAATCATAATTATAGTTGGATATAATTGTATGAAGCTAGTTTTGTAAGTATCTTTGTAAAAATTTTAGTAAAAAATGTCTGATATTAAATTGAATTCCATTTCTGAAGCCATTGAAGATCTTAAGAATGGAAAAATAATTATAGTGGTAGATGATGAAGATAGAGAAAATGAAGGCGATTTTCTCAGTGCTGCGGAACTTACAACACCCGAAATCATAAATTTTATGACAATACATGGTCGTGGTCTCATTTGTACACCACTTCCAGAAAAAAGATGTGATGAACTGGGGTTAGACATTATGGTAAGCCGTAGCAGTGATCCCAAAGAAACGGCATTTACAGTATCTGTGGATTTACTTGGAGATGGTGTATCGACAGGAATTTCTGCCAGCGATAGATCTAAAACCATTTTGGCATTGATGGACGAAAATACAAAACCTTCTGATTTTATGCGTCCAGGACATATTTTTCCTTTAAGAGCCAAAAAAGGTGGTGTTTTAAAAAGAGCTGGGCATACTGAAGCAGCGATTGATCTTACAAGATTGGCTGGTCTTAAAGAAGGTGGTGTCATATGTGAAATCATGAATGAAGACGGTAGTATGGCGCGTCTTCCTGAATTGTACGAAATTGCTCAAAAACATGATTTAAAACTGGTTTCGATTGAAGACTTAATTCATTATGAATTGAAAAAAGGAAACCTTATCGAAAGGATTGAAGAACGCAAAGTGAAAACCCATTATGGTGATTACGATTTTTATGCGTTCAGAGAAACTTCTAATGACCAAATACATTTTGCTCTAACAAAGGGCAAATGGAATGTTGATGAACCCGTTTTGGTACGTGTGCAGGCTTCTAATTCTTATTTTGATGTTTTAAGCAGATTAACAAATGGTGAAAAACCATTGTTGGAAAAAGTAACGAACATGATCAACGAAGAAGGAAAAGGGGTGTTAATCTTTATCAATAACGTTTCTAATTCGGAAAATACCATGCGTAAACTTCAACAGTTTATGGATTTCCAAGATGGACAGCAAAAGCGGCCGACACTGGCTTCCAACTACCGTGATTATGGGATTGGAACTCAGATTTTAAAAAATTTAGGAATCAATAAATTTAAAGTAATCACGCAAAACCCTAATATTAAGCCTCAAGTAGGTGGTTATGATGTAGAAGTTACCGAAATGGTTCAATTGTAATTGATTATCATTTAAATAATAAAAAAAACGTAACTGAAATTCGGTTACGTTTTTTATTTAAACTAAATTTTTAGTTGATTTTACTGATGAATGAATATGTTTTCAAAATCTCGGAAACCATTGAGAAAATCTTTTACATTCATTCTTTTTTTACCTTCCAATTGCAGCTCCGTTGGATAATATATACCATCTTTCGTAAAAATTCCAAAGCATGATTTAGAAATATTCACGGTGCCGGATTCTTTATCATGACTTGTAATTTCAAAACTGCCATCAAAAATTTTCAACGACTTTACATCATCAACAATCTTTAAACTCGTAAAAGCAGCAGGATAAGGCGACATGCCTAAAATGAACTGATGAACAGCCTTAGAAGAAGTGTTCCAGTTAATTTTCATGTCCTCCTTAAAAATTTTGTAAGCATTTTTTGGATTCTCAACTTGTGCTTGTGGTTGCTCCTCAATTGTGTTATCAGCCAATCCGTCTAATGTTTCTACCACCAATTGTGCACCCATTTCCATCAATCTGTCGTGCAGAGTTCCTGCATTCTCATTTTCATGAATTTCAATCTCATTTTGAAGGAGAATATTACCCTCGTCTATTTTTTCATTAATGAAAAACGTGGTAGCACCTGTTTTTTCTTCACCATTAATAATTGCATAGTTAATGGGAGCTGCACCACGGTAATCTGGGAGTAAAGAAGCATGAAGGTTGAAAGTCCCTAATTTAGGCATTTCAAAAAGTATCTTGGGCATCATCCGAAAAGCTACCACTACAAAAACATCAGCATCCAAAACTCTTATCTGCTCTAAAAATTCTGAATTTCTAAGTTTTTCAGGTTGGAAAATTGGCAGATTATGTTCAACAGCATATTCTTTTACTGGCGATTGATGGATTTTTTGTCCTCTTCCACTTGCTTTATCAGCAACGGTTACAACACCAACAATTTGATGTTTTGATTGATGAATAGCTTCTAATGAAGTTTTTGCAAACTCGGGAGTACCAAAAAATACAACTTTTAATGAATTCATACTGCAAAGATAATATTTGTATAAAAGAAATTAGAAATTAGAAATTAGAAATTGAATTTGCTAAACATCACTTTTAATATGTAACTCAAAACTACTAACTTATAAATTATCACTCATCACTCATCACTTATGCCAATGCGTAGGTTCTAAAATTGAGCATCTTTACTTTTCCCGAATCTAGTAATTGAATTAAATTTTCAAGAATATTTTCTTTTTGATAGTAACTTAGTTGAACAGCAATCTCTTCAATGGTGGCAGGTCTTGAATGTAAGATTTGCAAAATTTCCGATGAGATATTACTTCCAAAAATAGATTGTTTCTGTTGTTCACATACCGAACATTGTCCACAGTTTTTTGTGTTCTTCTCACCAAAATAGGAGAGGATTAACCGCATTTTGCAGATGTCATTGTTTTTAGTGTAAAACTTCATTTCTTCCCATTTCTGGATTTTGTTTTTTTGAATCTGTTCAAACAGATGCCAGTATTTTCCTGATGCAGCTCGGCTGTCTCTCGGTTTTAGAAATTTTACACTTGCCAAAGTTCCATCAATATAATCAATATACTTTTTATTTTTCAGTTCTTTTAGTCGCTCTTTAAAGTCGTGAAGATTGAAGTTGAGTTTATTGCAAATATTTACCTCACTGAACATCACCTTATGCGTTGTTATACCGGAAATATTACGAAGAAGAATTTCGAGAAAATAAGCATCTTTATTTATGAGAGTTTCTATTTCTTCATGTGGAATTAAAAATTCTAACGAGGATAATCTCTTAAAGGTATTGTAGAAAATTATTTCTTGGTTGTGCAAAAAGTTGAGGATATTGATTATTTTGGAAGCAGAATACTTTGTAAGATTTTTTAAAGTTTGAATGTTGAACTGAAAAGTTTGCTCTGGAAGTTCGCCATCCGCAACCTGAAAAATCGAATATAGAAAATTAATCACTTTTTCAAATTCGATTTTATTCGGTGTCTGACTCATCAGAATTTGATCATAATTTTTAAGTTCCTGATCATTCCAAAGCAGCATTGCAAAACTTTTATCACCGTCTCTCCCAGCTCTTCCAATTTCCTGATAATAGTTTTCCACACTATTAGAAGGTGAATAATGAATAACAAATCTTACATTGTCCTTATCTATTCCCATCCCAAATGCATTGGTAGAAATTAATGTGTGTATGTCGCTAGCACTCCAGTTTTTTTGTCGAATATTTTTCTCTTTCGCACTTAAACCTGCGTGATAAAAATCCACATTGTTCAAGTTATTTTTTTGTAAAAATTGAGCCAATTCTTCTGCTTCTCGTCGTGTTCTAACATAAACAATTCCAGAACTCTCGTTGTATTTGATAACATCTAAAACTCTTTGGTATTTATCTGCAATTTTTTCAACGAAGATTTTTATATTTTCCCTTTTAAAGCTTTGTTGAAATACTTTTGGACTGTGCAGATTAATTTTTAAGATAATTTCTTGCATAACTTTATCAGTCGCAGTCGCCGTTAAGGCTAAACAAGAAATATTGTCGAAATTTTCTCGAAATGCTTTTATATTCTGATAGCTTGGTCGGAAATCTTGTCCCCATTCAGATATGCAGTGTGCTTCATCAACAGCAATAAATGAAACCTGTATCTCTTCTAAATTTTGTAAAAATAGAGGGTTGGTTAATCTTTCAGGAGAAACATAAAGCAATTTGGTAAGATTATCCTTACAGTTGTTGAAAATAATTTCTGCGTCAAACTCATCCAATTCAGAGGAAAGATATTCTGCTTCAATGCCCATATTTTTTAGTTGGCTTACCTGATCTTTCATCAGGGCTAACAATGGTGAAATAACAATACATGTTCCTTCCAGCAACAACGCCGGAAGCTGATAACACAGAGATTTTCCACCACCAGTGGGTAATAAGGCTAAAGTATCTTTTTTATTGAGAACAGCATCAATAATTTCATTTTGCAGAGGTCTAAACTCTTGATGACCCCAAAAATGTTTTAAGGTTGCGAGTTTTAATGAATTGATGTCGTTTTGAGATACCATTTTGTAAAAATACTAAATGTAAGGTAACAAAAAAAGCCACGCGAACGTGGCTTTTTGTATGAATAATTATAAAATTATTTAGCTTCGAAGTAAACTCTTCTGTTAGCTCTGTTTTTCCATTCAGGACACTTAGTAGCTGGTTCACACTCAGGATATTTAAGGTCTTTTTCACCTCTACCCACAGCGTTTAATTTAGAAGCATCAACACCGCTCTTAATTAAATAATTCTTAACTGCATTGGCTCTTCTTTCAGAAAGTTTTTGGTTATATGCATCAGAAGCTCTTGTATCTGTAGCTCCAATTACGTTATAAGTACCGTTTGAAGAATTGATATAGCTCACTGCGTTATTCAAGATTGGAGTATTATTAGGAAGAATTCTATCTGAGTTCAAATCGAATTCGATACCTTCTAAAGTTCTTGTGTCTTCAGTTACAACGCCAGGCTGAGGAGTTGGAGCCTCAAGTGGACATCCATCATTTTCAACTGGACCAGGAACAACAACACACTTATCGTAAAGATCGATAACACCATCCAAATCTGTATCTAATGCTACACCTGCACCATCCACTCTTGCACCAGCAGGAGTATCAAGTTGTCTATCCCAATCATCGCAAACTCCGTCGTTATCAGCATCACCTTTTTTACAAACTTCGAAATCTTGGTTTTTGTTAGCCAAAACATCTAACTTGTAATACATTTCTTGCAAAGGATCATGCCACATTAAGTGAGACTCATGTTTTCCTAATTTAAGGGAAGCACCTAAAGTAAAATTGAAGAAGTTATCGGAGATATTATCCTCTCTTTTGTTGATAGCACTGTATTGTGCACCACCTCCATCAAATTCATCATCACCAGTTACAACATACATTCCTCTCGCTTCAAGGTCAATTCTCCTATTAACTTTATATTTTAAACCAAGACCTGCCTGTCCAAAAAGAGAATTGAGTTTAAAAGGTTTTACTTCAGTCATTAATGCTTGACCAAATTCATCCTTTTGATAAGCTCTATATGCTAAAGTACCAATACCTGCATAACCGTGTAAAGCCCATCTGAACGGAGATTTATTATCAACTCTTCTTAATAAATTTGAGAAATTGATATCACCAAGGATGGATATTGCATCATATTGAGTTCTTGCACCTACTTGCTGATATGCACTTGCATTAGCGGGAGCTGGATCTTTTGTGCTGAACCAACCTTGTCTTGTTTCTCCTCTGTCATACTGTAGCTTTAAACCAAAAGCATGAGTAATGGCTTTATCAACACTGATATAAGCAGAGTAACCAAACAAGTTCTTACCGTTACCATTTTTAATGGATGTTAAATCTGCAGACTGAACTAACGGAATACCCGCACCAGCAGAGATTGACCAATCGTTGAATCTTTTCGACTCTTGAGTAAACGGAGAAACATTTGCAGACCCAGAAGTGAAAGTATTTGGATAAGTATCCTGGGCAACAGCAATTGTATCTTGTGCAAAGCCTACAGTTGGAACTGCTAATGCTAATGCAACAATCGCTAAAGTTAATTTCATAGTATATTTTTTAATAATTATTTGAAAATAATGTCAGACAATTTTTTTGCCTGTTTAATTCGGACAACCATTATTATCTGCCGATCCAGGAACAGTTACACACTTGTCATATAAATCTATCACTCCATCAAGATCCAGATCTAATGCAACACCAGCACCATCAACTCTTGCACCAGCAGGAGTATCCAGTTGTCTATCCCAATCATCGCAAACACCATCATTATCTTGATCACCTTTTTCACATACTACTAATTCTACAGGAGTGTCTTCTAAAACTTTTGCTCTGTAGTATGCTTCTTGTAAAGGATCATGCCAAGCTAAATGACTATTGTGTTTACCCAATTTAAATGATAATCCTAAGTTAAACGTAAGTGCCTTATCAGAATAAGAATCGTTAATCAAATTGTAATTAACTCTATTTCCATTGGCATTTTCAACCTCACGTCTTTCCAATCCTCCATCAAATTCTTCATCACCACTGTCTATATACATTAATCGTGCCTCAATGTCAACTAATTTAGAAATTTTGTATTTTAGACCGGCTCCAAATTGAAAAAATACTGAACTTAAGTCCATTTTTTGATCAATCATGATAGGAATACGTGGTGGATCAGTACTCCATCTCGAAGCATCAGAATCAATCAATTCTGTTTTATAAGCCATCAAACCAATACCCGCATAACCGTGAAGAGCCCATCTGTAAGGAGAATGGTTATCAACTCTTCTCAATAAATTAGAAAAATTAATATCACCTAATACAGAGACACTTTGAAATTTAGTCCATGCAGTACCTACACCCGCAGCTGGATTATCTGGAAGTTTAGCTTTCTGATTGGTTTTTCCAATATTATACATTAAACTGGCACCAAACGTGTGAGAGATTTGTTTGTCAACGCTTACATAAGCATTCCAGCCCCAGTTTACTTTACCGTCATAAAATGAGGTCACGTCTGCAAAAGTCATAAAAGCAGGACCGCCTCCTACGGAAATTGCCCAATCGTTAAATTTTCTTGCTTTGTTGTCGAATGGCTGAACATTAGCCGAACCAGATGAATAAGTATTAGGATACTTCTCATTCCAATAGTTTACTGGGTTATTGCTGTTGGTTTCCTGTGCGTACATAGCGATCGGAAACGCTGCCAATAATAATAAACTTAATTTCATATAATATGTTTTTTATGTTTTAAGATCTAATTTGCTTAAAAGCTTTTTAGAAAAATCTCTCTCAAAAACATGTTTTTTGTGAGGAATTTCTAAGTTTTTTGATACAAATTTTAAACCATTATAGTATATAATGTCAATGTCAATAATCCTGTCGGTATATCCTCCTAATGTTTTAGAATCCACTTTTCTTCCCATTTGCCTTTCCATTTCCTTTACCTTGTTAAGCAGAGAGATGGGTGAAAAGACCGTATCTATAACTAGTGCAATATTACAAAAATTATTAGAACTGACAAATTCTACGGGTTTTGTTATTAAAATTTCAGTTTTTTGTGTAATTTTTCCAATGTTGTTGGATATGAGCAAAATAGCATCCTCAATATTTTTTTTTTCATCTCCAAGGTTACTTCCTAGTAACAAAACTACCTGTTGTAACGACATATATTGCAAATAGATGATTTTATGAAAAGTTTTTTTAAAAATGTTTTAGCAAATATAGTGGGTTTTGCTATCATCATGATTATTTTATTTATTGGATTTATCATGATGATTGCAGTTTCTGCAGCTAGCAGTTCCACTCCAAAGGTAAAATCTAACTCTGTGTTGGTAATAGATGAGAAATTGCAAGTCTTAGATAGTCCTACAGATGAAAACTTTAGTTTTTTCAGCATGAATAATGAATCAAAAGATGTGCTCCTTTTTGATTTGTTAACGGCGATCAATAAAGCTAAAACCGATGATAAAATTAAGGGGATTAGTATTGAGGCAGATTATATTGCAGCAGGAATTACACAGCTTGATGACATAAGAGCCGCTCTTGAAGATTTTAAGAAGAGTGGAAAATTTGTATATGCATATGGTAATGCCGTTACGCAACCAACTTATTATTTGGGATCAGTTGCACAGCAGTATTATTTGCATCCTGCTGGAGGCATAGATTTGAAAGGTTTGGCTACCGAGGTCACTTTTTTTAAAGATTTTGCAGATAAATATGGGATTGGTCTAGAAGTAATTAGACATGGAAAGTACAAATCTGCTGTGGAGCCTTACTTAAGAAATGATATTTCGCCAGAAAATAAAGAGCAGCTTTCAACTTTATTGAATGACATTTGGGGGAATACATTAAATAAAATTGCCGTATCGAGAAAGATAGACTCAACACAATTGAATGTAGTAGTAGATAGTCTTTACGGAATGCTGCCAAATTTAACTGTACAACATAAACTTGCGGATAAGCTTTTGCAGAAATCTGAATATACCAATATGCTGAAAACCAAACTTAACGTAAAGGACAAAGAAAAGCTCAATACTATTTCAATGGCTTACTACGTGGAATCTGTAGCTAAGGAAGAAAAAGGCAAAGAAAGGGTAGCGGTACTATATGCATCCGGTGCTATTTATAATGGTAAAGATTATAAAGACATCCATTCAGAAAGGTATTTAAAATATATTAAAGAACTTCAAGAAGACGACAAAGTTAAAGCGGTGGTGCTAAGAGTAAATTCGCCAGGAGGAAGTGCAAATGCATCGGATGAAATACTTTTTGCACTGAAAGAGTTAAAGAAAAAGAAACCTTTGGTGGTCTCTTTTGGAGATTATGCTGCATCGGGTGGTTATTATATTGCAATGGGCGCGGATAAGATTTATTCCGAACCTAACACCCTTACAGGTTCAATTGGTGTGTTCGGAGTATTATACAATTTCGAAGATGTGGCCAATAAAAATGGTATTCGATCTGATGTAGTTTCTACGAATGATAATGCAGCTTATTACTCGATGTTACACGGGTTAACACCTCACGGAAGGGCAATGATTACTAAAAGTGTAGAGGGAACTTATAAAAGATTTGTAGGTTTTGTTACTGAAAACAGAAAGAAAACTTTTGAACAAGTAGATAATGTTGGGGGCGGACGCGTATGGAGTGGTACACGTGCTAAAGAATTAGGTTTAGTTGATGAGTTGGGAACTTTACAAAATGCCATTCAGTTTGCAGCTCAAAAAGCTGGTCTTAAAAAATATGACGTTGAAGCTTTCCCAAGAAAAAAATCAAAATTTGAGCAAATTTTAGGGAATATGAATGAAGATGATATCTCATCTAAAGTGTTGCAAAACAAAGTTGGCAAGGATCATTATAAAGTAATCGAACAATTCATTAATTTAAAAACAAATTCTGAAGTGAAAATGGAATCGCCTTATAGGATCATTTTTAAATAATATTGAAACTTTGAATAATTAAAAAGGGTTTGAAAATATTTCAAACCCTTTTTTAATTTTTATATCTGTAATTAAGCCTTCCTGGTGACCATACCGTATATCCAGAGGACTATAAGTGCGCCAACTACGGCTAAAATCATGCTTCTGAAGTCGAATTCATCCACTGTTCCCCAGCCAAACATGCTGCCTACCCATCCTCCAACGAATGCTCCGATAATACCTAAAATAATTGTGATTAGCCAACCACCACCTTGTGTTCCTGGCATAATTGCTTTTGCAATTGCTCCTGCGATAAGACCAAAAATGATCCAAGTTAAAATACCCATAGTTTAAAATTTTAATGTTAGTAATTATATGATTTTAAAAAGATAGATTTTTAACAAGATATGATAAAAATCATGTTATCTCTTTCTGAAAAAAGAGTCAACAAATTCTGTACCATTAAAAAGTTGGAGGTCGTGCATCTTTTCTCCCACGCCGATATATTTTACTGGTATTTGAAACTGATCGGAGATTCCAATTACCACGCCGCCCTTTGCTGTTCCGTCGAGTTTTGTTACTGCTAAAGCATTTACCTCGGTAGCTGATGTGAACTGTTTTGCCTGTTCGAAAGCGTTCTGTCCTGTTGATCCATCCAAAACTAAAAGTATCTCATGTGGCGCATCAGGGATTACCTTTTGCATGACTCTTTTAATTTTTGAGAGTTCATTCATTAAATTAACTTTATTGTGGAGTCTCCCTGCGGTATCAATGATCACAACATCCGCATTTTGAGCCACTGCACTCTGTACAGAATCAAAAGCTACAGAAGCTGGATCTGATCCCATATTTTGTTTAACGATAGGCACGCCCACTCTTTCACTCCAAATGGTAAGTTGATCCACCGCTGCTGCTCTAAAGGTATCGGCAGCACCTAAAACCACTTTTTTACCTTGAGACTTAAATTGATGTGCTAATTTTCCAATAGTCGTAGTTTTCCCAACACCATTTACCCCTACAACCATTATCACATAAGGTTTTTTGGATTCGTCTATGTTTCCAGTATTAGAATGAGGGTTTTCCAATAAAAGAGCAGAGATTTCTTCTCTTAGGATTTTATCAAGTTCGCTGGTGTTAACGTATTTATCTCTGGCAACACGTGCTTCAATTCTCTCAATTACTTTAATGGTGGTTGCTGCTCCCACATCGGAAGCGATGAGTATTTCCTCCAAGTCGTCCAAAACTTCATCGTCTACTTTACTTTTTCCGACAACGGCTTTGGTCATTTTTTCAAAAAAACCCTGATTAGATTTTTCCAGACCCTGGTCTAATGTTTCTTTTTCTTCTTTGTTAAATATTTTTTTGAACCAACTCATGTTTTAGAGGTTAGAAGTTAAGGTTAGAAATTAGACTTACTCAATGTTTTTAACTAATTTCCAATTTGTAGGTACAATTTTCTCTCATTCAAAGATAATAAAAAAACCACCCAAAAAATGAGCAGTTTTATTATATTATGTGCGACTTTAAGGATTATTTTTTCAAATAACCATCTACTTCGTCAACATTCATTACTTTTTCTTCGAAAATGTAAGCTCCAGTTTTAGGAGATTTTACCATTTTCACCACTTTGGTCATCTTTTTAGATGCAGTTTGAAGCGTTGCTACTACTTTCTTTGCCATGGTAAATTATTATTTTATAATTACTTAATTTCTTTGTGAACAGTATATTTCTTAAGAACCGGATTGAATTTTTTTAATTCTAATCTCTCTGTAGTGTTCTTTTTATTTTTAGTTGTAATGTATCTGCTCATTCCTGCCATACCAGACTCTTTGTGCTCTGTGCATTCAAGAATTACTTGTACTCTGTTTCCTTTTTTTGCCATGATTTCTTATTTAATAAATCCGTTTCTTGTTGCTCTTTCAATCGCTTCCTCGATACCAATCTTGTTGATAACTCTCAATCCGTGTGCAGAAACTTTCAAAGTAACGCTCTTTTCCTGCTCCGGAAGGTAAAATTTCTTCTCTAATAAGTTAATTTCAAAACGTCTTTTCGTTTTGTTGTTAGCGTGAGAAACGTGGTTACCAACCATTGCACGCTTTCCTGTTATTTGGCAAATTCTTGACATATCTCGATGTTCTTTTTTACTACATGAATATTTGAGTGTGCAAAATAACAAAGAATTTTTGACATAGACAAATCAATTGAAAATTATTTTGTAATAAATGCCACTAAGTACAATGAGTTTCTTTTATTTAGGCTTTTTAATGGCTTTTCTATTTTTAAACCAATCTACTAAAGTCCAGCATAACAAAAATCCTAAGGCAAATATGGATATTCTGGAAAGTAAATCACCAGTTCGTGTATAAAACGTTTTGCCTTCGTACAGTTTTATTTTGGCATATAATGCTGTTGTATCACCATAAAGGGTGTCTTCTTCAACTTCACCGAGAGCATTGATGTGAGCGGAAATTCCACTATTGGCAGAACGGGCAATCTCTCTTCTATTTTCAATAGCTCTTAATCTTGCGTAAGATAGAAGCTGTCTGTGGCCCTCAGATACACCCCACCAGGAATCATTCGTCATGATCCCAAGAAAGTTGGCGCCTTTGTTCACATAATCTGTGGTGAATTCTCCGTAGATGCTTTCATAACAAATAATGGGTCCCATTTTTCCTTTATTATAAGGATTTGTGAAAACCTTTCTTTCTTTATCAATTCCTAACGAAGCCACGGTTCCGCCAAGGTTAATCATGGCATCTCCCAGAATGGGTTTTAAGACACTCATATATGGGAAAATCTCTACCCCTGGAACCAGTTTTCCTTTGTGATAAACATCAATATTTTGGTTAGGGATGATCTGTATGGCTGTATTATAACTTTCTACCCAAACGCCGTCCTGTAATTGATATGCATTGCTGGGGGCGTCCTCTTTTGAAAAAAACTGATGTGAGGAAATGCCCGTGGCAAAAACAGATTCTGGATGTTTTAGTAGAAAACCTTTAACTGAATTAAGAATACCACTGTTATCAAAACCTTTCTCTGAAAAAGATCCTCTGCCTGGTAGAGCAGTTTCTGGAGCGATAAAAAAATCAATTTTCGCAGTAGCGTTTTTTTCAGCAAGTTGAAGTAAGTCGTTTAAAATGACTAGGCTGTCCTTGTTGTACTTTTCGTTGTAGGGATCAAGGTCAGGTTGTAAAAGTAAGGTGCTGACTTCTCCTACAGGTTTTTCATCAAAAGAATGGTATTTTATTAGTGAAATTACCATTGGTAGTCCTACTATAGCTGCGAAAATGAAGATGTTTTTAATGAGTGTATTTCTTTTCCTTTCTACTTCCCACGTTCGCAGTGCGTAGAAAACAAAAAGATTTATACAAAGAATCCAGAAACTTCCGCCTGTTGCCCCCAAAGTATCATACCACTGAATTAATTTCGGGTATTCTGAAAAAGAATTTCCTAAATTAAGCCATGGCCAAGTTAGCTCCCAATTAAGGTGAAATTTTTCAAAACCCATCCATATGGCTATAAAAAAAGCAAAACCCCAATAAGTTCCTTGGTAGTTTTTGTACCAATGATAACATTGAAATACGAAAGAATATAATAAAGAATTCGCTAAGACAGGGAATACCACAGCCATCAGCGAATGGCTCCCATCAGGATTTTTTGAACCATACAGCCAACCAGTAGTAACGATGTTCCAAATGAGAAATGCGAAATAGGAGAGTCCGAAAATTGCCCAACCTTTTCTTTTTATTTTTGAAAATTTCGAAATGTTATGCTCCATGATTAAGAGTGGAACCAATGCGAAAAATATAAAAAATGGGATGCCGTATGTAGGCCAAGATATGCTTAATAATAAGGCGGAAAGAAGTGCTAGGAAAAGATATTTCATAAATTTCTTCAAAATTTTAGTCAAAATTAAGACTATTCCCTGTAATTTCCGATTTTTGCAGCGTGTTTGTCAGGAAATAATACAAAGTGTCGATTTTGCCATATGGTGTAATCGTCTTTTATTTAATGTTTTTCGGGATGGAAAGACATCAAATGGAGGATAATATTGTTAGGGTTAAACCAGTTTATTCTACCATAATGTTGGTAAAAGAATTTATTTTTTGGAATTATTGGTACGATGCATTCATTAATTTTTTTGGTAATCTGTTTCTTTTTGTACCATTTGGATTTTTAGGATGGCTTTTGCCGAAATACAATGATTTAAAAAGCTTAATGATTTATTTTTTATCAGCCATAATTATTTTAGAAGCACTTCAATATTTCACAAGATTGGGTGTGTTTGATATTGATGATATTATCCTCAATGGCATTGGAGTAATCATAGGGTTTTACTTGAAGGAGTTTTACGAAAGATGGATTAATATGGTTTAGTCTACATTAATTTTCAATCTAAATCTAAATCTAAATCTAAAATTAAGAATTAAGTTCTTTTGCGCGATTCTCAGCAGCTAGAATTCCTTTATTGATGATGTTTTTTAAGTGATGATTCTCAAATGTTTTTAAAGCCGCTTCTGTAGTTCCACCTTTTGAGGCCACGTCTTTTATCAGTTCTTCCAAAGATTTTTCTGAATTGTTGATCAAGTGATAAGCTCCCAGCATTGTTTGTTTGACCAATAAACTGGATAAATTTTCATCAATTCCCATTTCTACGCCTGCTTTTATCATGGCATCGATGATGTAATAAAAATAGGCAGGTCCGCTGCCTGAAAGTGCGGTGACGCCATCCAAAAGTTCTTCATTTTCCAAGTATACGGATCTTCCTGTGGTATTGAGAAGTCGTTCTATTTGAATTATTTGTGTGAAAGAGATTCCTTCAGCTGCTGTATAGCCCGTAATTCCCATGCCAAGAAGAGTGGGGCTCGAACTACAAATTGATGGTTTAAGACTTTTTGGATTTTTTCAATGGAGATTCCTGCCATAATGGAAAGTACCATTTGATTTTCTTTTATTTTTGATTTTAATTTTTCTGCCGTGAAAATAAAGTCTTGAGGTTTCACAGAAATAATGACTAAGTCGGCATCGAGCTCTGAAACTTCGTCAAAAGTCGAAACTCTTGAGTTAGGAAATTCTTGGCGTATTTTTTCCTTTTTTTCTTGCTGGCGAATTACCAGATGAAGGTCATTGGCTTTTACTATATCATACTTTAAGAAAGACTTCGAAAATGCTAGTCCCATATTTCCAGCTCCGATGATGGTGATTTTCATTTTTTAAATTGTTGAATTTTTGCAAATAACAATTAATTATTAACAATTTAAAACATTAATCTTTATTGAGTGTTGGAATTTTTATTATTACATCTTTTTATAATAAAAAAATCCGTTAAATGAGTTTTTTTCCTATTCATTTAACGGATTTGTTTTGCCGGAATATTCTTAAATTTAAATGATATTCACTTCTCTCTCCAATTCTATTCCGAATTTTTCTTTTACTGAATTGATAATCATTGTTGAAAAATCAAAAATCTCTTTTCCTGTAGCAGCGCCTGTTTTATTGATGATGACCAATGATTGCAGATGATGAGTCGCTACGTTACCTATTTGTTTCCCTTTCCAGCCACACTGTTCAATAAGCCAACCAGCAGGTACTTTTACATTATTTCCATTGGGGTAGCCTTGAATATTGGTAAATGTAGATTGTAGCGCTTCGAATTGTGAAAGAGGAATGCTTGGATTTTTGAAAAAACTACCCGCATTTCCAATCTCTTTTGGATTTGGGAGTTTGCTTTGGCGAATAGTAATCACTGCGTTTGAAACATCTTGAATACTAGGATAGGTGATTTTCATATTTTCCAACTCAGATATTATCGCACCATACTCTGTCTTAATAGCGTGGTTTTTGGTAGTCAGTTTAAAACCGACCTCCAAAATCACATATTTGTTTTTGCCTTCCTGCTTAAAAATAGAATCACGGTATCCAAATCTGCACTTTTTCTTATCAAAAGTTTCAATTTCAAGATTTTCGAGATTTAAAACTTTACAATATTCAAAATGATCTTTTATTTCAACACCGTAAGCTCCGATATTTTGCATGGGAGATGTTCCAACATTTCCAGGAATTAACGAAAGATTTTCTAACCCTCCGAAATTATTCTCTAAACACCATAGCACAAATTTGTGCCAGTTTTCACCTGCTCGTACAGAAACTAAAACATGATTTTCATCTAAAATTTCCGAATAAATTCCTTTCAAATCTAACTGAATTACCAATCCATCAAAATCCTGTGTCAACAAAATATTGCTTCCGCCTCCTAAAATCAGGAGTTTCTCTGTTGGTTTAGATTGTAAAACTTCAATGAGTTGATCAATACTTGAAATTTGAATGAAATACTGTGCTTTCGCTTCAACTCCAAATGTGTTGAATGGTTGTAATGAAATATTTTCCTGCATTTTATTTTCTTGCGCCAACCATTTTATTAAGCTGATTTTTTATCGCAGTAAGTTCTGGACTGGATGCATTCAAAATGTTAATTTCTCTAGTCTTGGTTTTTACTGTAATAAACTCATCTGGTCCATCATAATGTCCTTGTGGAGCACCATTTTTTATTTTTTCTAAACTTGCTACGTTAATTGAAGATATCAGGTTGTTCCATTCTGTAGTTGTGGTTTTCCTATTTATTTTAGGATAGGAAGTGAACATACCTCCCGCAGCTTCAGAAGTAACCAAGTCTTTTGTGACTACTATATTAGAAAAGCCTCCTCTACCAGCAGTATGCTTGTAGGAGACAGAAACAACGTCGGATTGAGTAGTTTTTGCGGTTGACTTAGGCGTTTTTTTACTGGTTTGTGCATTGCTGTTGCAGCTTGTAAAGCCCAATATAACAACCATTAATAAAGGTAAGATTCTTAAATTTTTCATAATTTTAGTATTTAAATATTATAAAAACGAATGCTCTTTTTTGTATTGCTCTAAAGCATCTTTTAAAATTTCAACACTTCGTTTTAAATCTTCTTCCTTCAAAACGTATGCTATTCTCACTTGTTTTTTACCTAATTCTGGATCGCTGTAAAAACCCCCTGCCGGTGCAACCATGATCGTCTCCCCATTATTAGAGTATTTTTCAAGCAGCCACTGAGCAAATTTTTCAGTATCGTCTACTGGCAATTCTGCCACGCAATAGAACGCACCTTTTGGTTTTGGACAGATAACTCCAGGGATAGCATTCAATAAATCTACCAAAATATTTCTACGATGTGTATATTCTTCTCTTACTGCTCTTATGTATGCGCCGTCGTTTACGTGAGCAGCTGCGGCGGCAATCTGACCGATAAGAACTGGACTTAATCTTGCCTGAGCAAAGAGCATGGCTGCATCGTGAATTTTTTTGGAACGGGTCACCATAAAACCGATTCTTACTCCACACATTGAATATCGTTTAGATTCTGAATCGATGATGATGCAGTTTTCGGCAAGTTCTGGGAATGCTAACATAGAGGTTTGCTGTTTTCCATCGTACACATATTCACGATAAACTTCATCAGAAATAACTACAATATCATGCTTTAAAGCAATATCAGCAAGCTTTTGAAGTTCTTCTTTCGTATATAAATAACCCGTTGGATTTCCTGGGTTACAGATAATGATTGCCTTAGTTTTCTTAGTGATTTTCTTTTCAAATTCTTCCATTGGTGGAAGTGCAAAGCCAGTATCAATGCTTGATGGAATAGCAACTACATTTACGTTGAATGTGCTTGTAAATCCGTTATAGTTGGCGTAATATGGCTCTGGTATTATCACTTCATCGCCATCATCGCAAAGTGTGGAAATTGCAAAATTCAGTGCTTCGGAACCTCCGTTGGTTACTATAAAATTATTAGGTGTTAAATCGGTAAAGCCTAAAGAATGATAATAATTATTTAAAGCCTCTCTGTACTCTATATTGCCTTCAGAAAGGGAATATTCCAAAACTTTTAAATGCATATCTTTAATGGCATCCAAAGCGGTTTGTGGCGTTTCAATATCGGGTTGCCCGATATTCAAATGATAAACTTTAATCCCTTTTTGTTTGGCTTGAATAGAAAACGGAACCAATTTACGTACTGGAGAAGGCGGCATGTGTTGCGCTCTGCGAGATATTGTAGGCATAAATTTTTTAATATAATTAGCACAAAAATAGTGAATTTAATTTCAATCCTTTGCTGATACAATTTATTAAACTTAAAGATTTATTTTTCAAGTTTTGCTTTTCTGTTGGAAATTGTAATAATGAAAAATAATAGAATTCCGCACACTACAGAAGCGTTTAAAGTTCCTAAATCTAAACCTCCTTTTGCTAAAGGTTTTGTAAGGAAATCTCCAAAAGTAGCACCGAATGGTCTTGTGAAAATAAATGCAATCCAGAATAAAACTACCGAGTTTATTTTAGAGAAATAATGCAGTAAAATCACTACGATAATAATACCGCCAGTTATCATTGCTCCTTGAAAATAGCTTAACCCAATATTGTCACCCAGAAAATCTCCAAAGGCAGTTCCCAAGGAATTCGAAAATAAAATCGCCGTCCAATACAATAATTCTTTGTTTTTGGATATAATGGGATACACTTCTAGATTTTTATATTTCTTAAACCAAAATATCAATGACAATAAAAGTCCTAAAAGAAGTAGAATACTCCCACCCCAGTAACCCATATTTAAGGTTCTATCAATAAAATCTGAAATTTCAGTTCCGAATGTTGTGGTGCTGACAATACAAAGCCAGAATAGATACGGATTGTACTTCTTTGATTGGATCTGCATTGATGCTGCGATAGCAAAAAATAGGAATGTAATTGCTAGACCTATGTAATAGCCCAAATTAAGAGTTTGTGAGAAATAATCGCCCAATGTTTCTCCCATTGTAGTAGCAATGATTTTTAAAATCCAGAAAGCTAGGGTGATTTTGGCAACTTTGTTCATAACGTAAAAAATTAACTTTGAAGGAACTGTATCATTTTTAAAGCCAACAAGTAGTGAAAAAAATTAAAAAAAAATGAAAATTTTAAATTTTTAATGCGTAATGAAGTAATGTTATGTCTTTTTAATAATAGTTTAGCTCTATTGCTTTTAAAATTTCAATAGAAAATTTAGTGATTATAAATTAAAATTTAATTAAAATTATGTTAATGATAGTATAAAATTTATAAATTTGTCATAATACTTAATAAAAAATTTATATGAAAAGAATTAGACTTTCTAAACTACTGATGGGCGTTTTTATAGCTTCATCAATTGGAGTTTATGCTCAAAATTACCAAACGATGCCAGTTCAATCTGGTTTTACAGCAGACGTTATTGCTAACGGGGTGGGAACATCAGCTTCTTCAACAAGTATAGATGTAGACGGGGTTTCTTTTGCTTTTGTCTCAAAAGATTTTCAATTGACTTCGAGTAGCAGTGCACTGACTTATGGTCTTCCTATTAATGGATTGATTTCATCCGCGGTTTCGTCTACACCTGGCCTTACTTATCAAATGGCTAATTATACAGGTAACAATTCCCTAAGACTTGCTGCGCAAAACGATACAGGTACAATTTCCTTTGTAACACCTAAAGCCGCAACTAAACTCTACATGTTGGCTACTTCTGGAAGTGGAACATCTACGGTAACATTGGTTATTAATTTTACTGATGGTACTAGTCAAACAGTAACTGGAGTTACGATTGCTGACTGGTATGGTGGTAGTAATTATGCAATTCAAGGTATTGGAAGAATTAATAGAACTAACGATACACTAGAATCTGGTGGTGGAACGAATCCACGTTTGTATCAAACATTGGTGAATATTGATGCTGCTAATCAAACTAAACCAATACAAAGTGTTGCTGTAACAAAAACATCCACGGCTCAAGGATATCCCAATGTTTTTGCTTTCGCTATAGATGAATATTCATCATGTCCGACCCCAACCTTGTCGCCTGTAGGAACTGTTACTGCTAATTCTGCTGCAGTTTCTTGGACGATTCCTTCTGGAACTTCAGCACAATCCTATGATATTTATTATTCAACAACCAACACAATGCCAGCTACGCCAAATATTACAGGCATTACTGGTACGTCATACACAATACCATCATTGAATTCCTCAACTACGTATTATTATTGGGTAAAAAGTAATTGTGGTGCAGGGTCTACAGCTTCTTCTTTTTCTGGAACATTCACAACACCTTGTGTTGCGATTACTGCCTTGCCGTGGACAGAAAATTTTGACGGACTGACAACTATAGGCGCAAATGTTGTTCCTCCATGTTGGAGCTCAGTAACTGGTTCAAAAGCTTGGACTTCAAAAAATTCAGCTTCAGATTCTTACAATATGCCTAAGTCCACACCAAATTATATGGCAATAGCTTATTCTAATATCAACGCAAGTGTGCTATGGACGCCTCAATTTAGTTTGGCTGCAGGAACAACATATACTTTTTCATTTTATTATAATACCAATGGAACTTCATCAAGTTATATAGGTTATACTGGGAATGTTCTTGTCAATAGTTCGCAGTCAGCAACAGGAGCGACTAACTTGGGTACATTTATTACCTCAACTCAAGGAACTACTACTTATACGCTTTATACCACAACATATACACCAACAACCTCAGGGAATTATGCATTTGGCATCAGTGTCTCCTCAACCAGTAATCCATGGTATTTAGGAATTGATGACGTATCACTGGTCAGTGGTAGCTTAGGAACTTCAGAAGTTAATGCAAGTAAGAATAATGTAAAGGTTTATCCAAATCCATTTACTGATGTACTGAATATTGCTGATGTTTCAAAAGTGAAGTCTATTTCAATTATGGATGTTTCTGGTAAATTGGTTAAGACAATCGACAAACCGGCAAATGCACTTCATCTTGGTGATTTAACTGCAGGAATGTATTTAGTTGTACTCAATATGAATGATGGTTCTAAACAAACCATTAAAGCGATGAAAAAATAAAACATTGTTTCAATAATTTTAAATTTGGTCGGAGGAGGTTTCTTCCGACCATTTATTTTTTAAACAAATTTTCCTAATTTCGAACCATAAAATTAATTCTATGCAAATTCCAGCTACCTCTGTTGAAGATTATATTTCTAAAATTCCAGAAGACAGACAAGAACCCTTTAAAAAACTTTATGATATAATTGATGAAAACTTACCCACCGGATTTTCTCCTGGCATTAGCTATGGAATGTTAGGTTGGGATGTTCCTTTGGAAACATATCCTGCAGGTTATCATTGCACGCCAGGTTCTCCATTGCCATTTTTGGGCTTGGCTTCTCAGAAGAATTTCGTAGCGCTTTATCACATGGGTATCTATGCAAAACCAGATTTGCTTGAGTGGTTTGTGAATGAGTATCCAAAATATTCCAAAAGAAAGCTTGATATGGGGAAATCTTGTATTAGATTTAAAAAAATGGATGATATTCCATATGAATTAATTGCTGAATTAAGTTCGAAAATGACTCCTCAAGATTGGATACAGTGTTATGAAGCGGCTTTTAAGAAATAGCAGTTTTTTCTTTTTACTTCTGTCTGTTTTATCGCTGGTTGCTTGTAAAACGAGAGCTTATGACGGGTTGCAAAATGGTGATCTTCTATTTGTAACTGCTAAAAATACCGGACTGTCAGGAGCGATTAATAATGTTACACAAAAAACAGATGTTGCTAATTTTGATCATGTTGGAATTGTAAAAAAAGAAGGCAAAAATTATTATGTTTTACACGCCGCTCCAAAAGGAGGTTCTCAGAAGCAAGATCTAGAAAGTTTTATTGAAGATCAGGCATCCGAAGGACAAGGTATTGTCAGTTATCGTTTAAAACCTGAATTTCAAAGTACGATTTCAGCCGCGCTAGAAAACGCAGAAAAACTATTGGGGAAACCTTATAATTTCAATTATATTTTAAATGATAATTCCCTTTACTGCTCAGATTTTATTGAAAGAATTTTCAGACAAAATCATATTTTCAAACTCGAACCTATGACTTTTATAGACCCTAAAACTGGAAAAACAAATGAATTCTGGCAAGAATTTTATAGTAAAAAAGGATTAAAGGTTCCAGAAGGTGAGTTAGGTTGTAATCCCAATGGTTTGGCTTCGTCTGAAAAAATATTCTTGGTGAAAGTTCTTAAATAAAAAAGGTGATTTCAGTATTGAAACCACCTTGAAGAAAAATACCAGAATAATTAATTGATTCGTAAGCCTGCTCTGCTTCCGTTAGAAGCAACTACAGCTTGCATTCTTGTTTTTTGTCCAGCCGAGAACATGAACATTGCTTTATCGTCTACATAGTCCATATAATTCATAAACATTACAGATCTGTTGGTTCCGTTACATCTATTGTATAAAGGATAGGAAGGTGTTCCGTAATTTTCCTTGGTTTGTGTTGGAGTGTCAGCAACTTGATCGTTTCCGCATCTTGCATCGCCCCAAATATGTCTCAAGTTTAAATAATGTCCCACCTCGTGAGTAGCTGTTCTGCCTAAATTAAATGGTGCAGAGGCTCCAGATTTTCCGAAATAAGGAGCGGCAATCACTACGCCGTCATTCCATAAGCCAGAAGATTCTGGGAAGGTTGCATAACCCAATACGCCTCCCATGCTTCCTACTACCCAAATGTTAAGATATTGGCTAGGGTTTGTTGCATCTATTCCACCGTTTGCGGATCTTTTCATATAATTTTGAGAAGGACTCCAACTAGAAATGGTTGTGGATTTTCGGATTACGTTGGCCAGTCTGAATCTTACTTTGGTGTCACCAGCTTTCACGTTATTAAATTCTGTAGGGATTTGTGTCGCATCGCTGTTGGTGCCGCCATAATCTGCATTAAGAACGCTTATTTGTTCTGCAATTCTAGCATCTGAAACATTTTGTGCGGAAATGCTGTATAAAACATTCACCACTACAGGGATTTCCACACTTCCATCAGCCAATACTTTTCCCAGGCTTAAATCGTTTTCAAACTGAGCGGTTTTAGCTTCAATTTGCTGCAATCTTTCCCTTAAAACTGGGTTTTCAGCGAGTGCTTTAGATCTGATTTCTTCAGAAGGGCAACTTCTTCTTTGAAAATTTTCAACGTTGTTGACGTCTTCTTGTTTGTTTGCATGTGAATTGTCATCATTTTGACAAGCAGTCAAAAGGCCAATTAATGAAGCCGCAAAAAGTATTTTTTTCATATAATTAAATTTTGGTGAAAACGAATTTAGTAACAAAATTTCATTTGTATGATAAATAAATTAAATAAAATTAATATGCATTGAATATAATATGTTAAATAATCATAATTCAATGTATTGTGAATTATTTATGTTATCTAGATAAGGTTGAAAAAATTCACTTTTATTAATTTATCCTACAAAGCTCAAATCAGTTGATGAGTTTTTGATTGTGTATATGAAATCTTAAAGCAATTGGCTAAGTAATGCTATCCAAAATCTATGAATATTAGAATTTTGGTTTGATGTAGAATAATTTCTGTAATTAATGATACATTTGCAACTATTAATCAAAGAATAGAATATATAAAATTATAAAATGAAAAGACAAATTATCTCATTGCTTTGCATTGCAGTTTTTACTGTTTCTTGCGCTCAGAAAAATGATAAACAAGATGTAAGCAAGTACACAGATGATCAAAAAGCATCTTATTACATTGGTTTAAGTATTGCCCAAAATATGAAGCAAGAAGGTTTTAAAGTGGATGCCGATTTGTTGGCAAGAGCTATTAAAGAAGAAATGGACGGAAAACCAAAATTGTTGCCTGCGGAAGATATGAATACTTTTATGCAGGATTTTATGCAGAAACAACAGCAGAATAAAATGGCTGAAGCAGGTGCAAAAGCTGGTGAAAATAAGAAAAAAGGAACCGAATTTCTTGCAAAAAACAAAGCAAACCCAAAAGTGAAAACCACAGCTTCTGGTCTGCAATATGAAGTCTTGCAAGAGGGTGATGGTAAAACAAAACCTAAAGCAACCGATGTTGTACAGGTGAAGTATACAGGAAAACTTTTAGATGGAACTGTTTTCGATTCTACTGATAAAAACGGTGGTGCACCAGCGGATATCAATCTAGGAGGTGTCATTAAAGGATGGACAGAAGGTATCCAATTGATGAGTAAAGGTTCTAAGTACAGATTTTATATTCCATCAGACTTGGCTTATGGAGATCAAGGTGCTGGAGGTGCGATTCCAGGAGGTTCTACAATTATTTTTGATGTAGAATTAGTTGGTATCAAATAATAATAGTTTTTTTTAAAATAAAATTGAAAACCTCAGCGGCGTGAGCAGCTGAGGTTTTCTTTAGTTTAATATGAAAAAATTTAGTTTTGTTACTTTTCTGTCGGTCTAAAAACCAAACCTGTTTCTGGGAAGAAATCCATCGTAATGCGGTCGCCATCATTGATGTTTCCAGCAAGGATTTCTTTAGACAAACGGTTCAAAACATCTTGCTGAATCACTCTTTTCAAAGGTCTTGCCCCGAAAACTGGGTCGTAACCTTTGTTCATTAAGTAATCCAAAGCATCTTGAGTAGCCGTCATCATAATATTTCTTTGCGCTAAAAGTGTGTTCAAGCCACGTAGTTGATATTGAACAATCTTTCCAATATTCTTTTTGGTCAACGGTTGGAAAAGTACAATTTCATCAATTCTGTTCAGGAATTCAGGTCTCAGACTTTGTTTTAAAAGATCGAAAACTTCTTCTCTGGTTTTATCCAAAATTTCGTCGTGGTTGTCATCATTTAATTTTTCAAAATTTTCCTGAATCAAATGCGATCCCAAATTGGAAGTCATGATGATAATGGCATTTTTGAAATTCACTACACGACCTTTATTATCGGTCAATCGGCCATCATCCAACACCTGCAACAATGTATTGAAAACGTCAGGATGCGCTTTTTCAATTTCATCTAAAAGCACCACCGAATATGGTCTTCTACGCACTGCCTCGGTCAACTGCCCACCTTCGTCATAACCCACATATCCTGGAGGCGCACCCACCAATCGGGAAACACTGTGACGCTCCTGATATTCACTCATATCAATTCTCGTCATATTGTTTTCGTCATCGAAAAGAAGTTCCGCCAATGCTTTCGCCAACTCTGTTTTACCAACACCGGTGGTTCCTAAAAATAAGAAGGAGCCAATCGGTTTTTTATCGTCACTTAAGCCTGCTCGGTTTCTTCTAATCGCATCGGAAACTGCTTCTATGGCTTCTTCCTGACCTACCACACGCTTGTGAAGTTCGTCTTCCATGTGCAAGAGTTTTTCTCTTTCTGATTGGATGAGTTTCGTTACGGGGATTCCTGTCCATTTTCCGATGACTTCAGCAATGTTTTCAGAGGTTACTTCCTCTTTTATCAATTCATTTTTATGATTTTGCATTTCCAATTCCAGAACCTGCAAAGCATCTTCCTTTTCCTTAATTTTTCCGTACTGTATTTCTGCAACTTTCGCATAATCTCCAGCTCGGGAAGCACGTTCAGCTTCGAGTTTTAAAGCTTCAATATCTTTTTTAATCGAAGTGAGATCTTCTGATTTTTGTTTTTCTTTTAACCATTTAGCATTAATTTCACTTCTTTCTTCATTGATTTTTGCTAAATCTTCTTTTAAATGATCAATTTTGGTTTGATTGCCTTCTCTTGAAATGGCTGCCAACTCAATCTCCATCTGCATGATTTTTCTGTCGAGAACGTCCAATTCTTCAGGTTTTGAATTGATTTCCATTCGTAATTTTGATGAAGCTTCATCAATTAAGTCAATGGCTTTATCCGGTAAAAATCGGTCTGAAATATATCTTTGAGACATTTCAACGGCCGAAATAATCGCTTCATCTTTAATGCGAACTTTATGGTGCGCTTCGTATTTGTCTTTAATTCCACGAAGGATTGAGATTGCCGATTCGGTATCTGGTTCTTCCACCATTACTTTTTGGAAACGTCTTTCCAGCGCTTTATCTTTCTCGAAATATTTTTGATATTCGTTCAAAGTGGTTGCGCCAATCGCTCTTAGTTCGCCTCTTGCTAAAGCAGGTTTCAAGATATTTGCTGCGTCCATCGCTCCTTCGCCACCGCCAGCGCCAACTAAAGTGTGGATTTCATCGATGAAAAGGATGATTTGACCATCAGATTTGGTGACTTCATTCACTACGGATTTTAGACGCTCTTCAAATTCGCCTTTGTATTTTGCACCTGCAATTAACGCTCCCATATCCAATGAATAGAGTGTTTTATCCATCAAATTCTCTGGAACGTCCCCAGAAATAATACGATGGGCAATTCCTTCTGCGATGGCAGTTTTACCAACGCCCGGCTCACCTATTAATATCGGATTGTTTTTGGTTCTTCGTGAAAGAATTTGCAAAACCCTACGAATCTCTTCATCACGTCCAATTACGGGATCCAGTTTGCCTTCTGCAGCGAGTTCGTTGAAGTTTTTAGCATATTTATTTAAACTTTGGTAGGTTTCCTCAGAACTTGCCGAAGTCGCTTTGGAGCCTTTTCGAAGCTCTGCAATACCACCTTCCAACATTTTTTTGGTAACGCCCATGTCTTTCAACATTTGCGAAACGGGAGATGATACTTCAATTAAAGCCAGCCAAAGATGCTCGATGGTAACGTATTCGTCGCCCATTTTTTTAGCGATGTTGGGTGCTTCCAGCAAAACTTTGTTTGCGGTTTGTGATAGATAAATATTTCCGCCTTCTACTTTCGGAAGTTTTTCGATGCTTTCACGGTTGCGTTCGCGTACCAAAACGGCGTCCGCCTCCGATTTTTTAAGCAAAAAAGGCGATATGTTTTCATCCACCTGGAAAATTCCTTCCAGGAGGTGTTGAGGTTCTATTTGTTGGTTGCCAAACTCCATTGCCACCTGTTGAGCGGCTTGTATGGCTTCCTGTGATTTTACTGTGTACTGGTTTAAGTTCATATATTTTGGTGTTTTAATATTTTCTTTGTTTATATAGTTTTTGGAGGTTGATTATTATTTGTAAGTGTGATGTAAAGTGCCACATCTAAAATCATTCCTCAACCTCCAAATTCTACTCAATCATTTAATTCTGGTTGTTGTATTTCAAAAAGTATTCAATTGTTTAAATTACAAAAAATAACGACAAAATTTCCTAAAAATGCATTTTTAACGTAAAATTAACTTGACAAAATTTCCGAAAACGTAAAAATTTCACAAAAAAGTTTACTTTTGTTGTCCTGATGAAACTAAAACAAAAACAAGAGAAAATTTTAGAGGCTGCCATAGAACTTTTTAAAGAAAGAGGTTTTGTAGGAGCATCCATGAGGGATCTGGCGGCACGACTTGATATAAAAGCTGCGTCTCTATATGCGCATATTCGGTCAAAAGATGAATTGTTGGAATGGATTTCTTTTGGTGTTGCTGAGGATTTTTTTAAGGGTTTGCAAGAGGTGCAGGAAGCTGAAGTTTCAGCAAAAGAAAAACTGGATCTGTTTATAGAAAAACATTTGCAGGTAGTGCTGGCCAATCCTGATGTTACCAATATTTACTCGAATGAATGGAAGCATCTTGACGCATCATTAGACAGATTTATACAACTGAGAAAAGAATATCAAAAGCAGGTGGAGGCATTACTGGAAGAAATTTTTGTAAAAATGAATTTACCTCTTGATTCTACAAAATTTACCACACGTTTTCTTCTCCATACATTGAATAATTCCTATTATTGGTTTAAGTCAGGGGAAAAATCCACTTCAGAGATGATTGAAGAAATTAAAAATAAGGTGCTCTACGGATTAATCGGTAACAGAGATTAAAAGATGTAGTTAATTTCTGACTTAAAAATCCGATAATTCTTGATGATTTAGCTTAAAACTATTTTTAAAGCTTTAATATTTAATAAGTGATAAAAATCATAAAAATCTTGTCCATATTCAAATTAATTTTTAATTTTACACCTAACAAATGTTAGTTAGTAAATGAATTTTCCTGTTGAACATCTAGAATTAGACGATCTGAGAGCATTGCAATCCAGAAGATTGGTGGATTTAGTGAAATATCTAAATGAAAAATCTAATTTTTATCAAAATCAATTTAAAGATTTAGAAATTTCTCCCGAAAGTGTTCATTCTATTGAAGATATTACAAAACTACCAATTACTTATAAGCAAGATTTGCGAAATAACTATCCTTTCGGTTTGTTCACGGTTCCTAGAAATGAATTGCAGAGAATTCACTGTTCTAGCGGAACAACAGGAAGGCCAACAGTGGTGGGATATACGAAAGAAGATGTAGATGTTTTCAGCGAAGTGGTTTCCCGATCATTGAACGCGGCGGGAGCAAAACCAGGAATGCTTCTTCATAATGCTTATGGTTACGGAATTTTTACTGGTGGACTGGGTTTGCATTATGGCGCCGAGAAATTGGGCATGAGTGTTTTGCCTATTTCTGGAGGAATGACTTCCAGACAGGTGGATCTGATCTTAGATTTTCAGCCAGAAGTTATTTGCTGTTCGCCGTCTTATGCACTTACCATAGCCGATGAGTTGGCGAAGAGAAACGTTTCTGCTGAAGAGATTAGTCTCAAAACAGCTGTTTTAGGTTCTGAACCTTGGACGGAAATTATTCGTGGTCATATTGAAAACCGTTTAGGAGTGCATGCAACCAATATTTATGGTTTGAGCGAAATTATTGGACCTGGCGTTTCTATGGAAGATTGGGAAGAAAAAGGAGGTTCTTATATTTGGGAAGATCATTTTTATCCCGAAATTTTAGATCCAATAACCAAAAATCCGGTTCCATTTGGTGAAGAAGGGGTTTTGGTGATTACAACTTTAACCAAAAAAGCCATGCCTCTTCTAAGATATTGGACCAATGATATCACGAGTCTCTATTATGATAACAACGCCAAGCGCACGATGGTAAAAATGAAACCTATCCTTGGGAGATCCGATGATATGCTGATTGTGAGAGGCGTAAATGTATATCCCAGTCAGATAGAAGATGCGTTTTCTCATGTGAAAGGTATCGTTCCAAATTACTATCTTACACCCATTGAAAAAGAGCAGATGTGCATTGCATTAGAAGTTGATGTAGAAGTAGAAGACGATTTTATGAAAGCTCAAAATTTGAGTTTAAATGGTGATGATTACAGAAATTTCATCGAAAAATACGGAAATGAAGTAGAAGCCGAAATAAAACGTAGAGTGGGCATCACGACGAAAGTGAAAATTCATGCACAAGACAGTCTTCCCAAGTGTGAAGGCGGAAAAATTAACAGAATTATCAGAATAAAATAATGAATAACGCATTTTACAAATTAAAAACAGTAAAAGTCCAGAAAGACACGGATGATGCAGTAAATATCGCTGTTGCCATTCCTGAAGAGCTGAAGGATAAATTCAGATTTAAGCAGGGGCAATATCTCAATTTTAGAGTTATGGTGGATGGCAATGATGAGAGACGTTCTTATTCCATCATCAATGCACCAAGCGAAAAATGCGATTCGCTGGAAGTGTTGGTGAAAGTTTTGGAAGGCGGAAAAGTTTCTACCATTTTCAATAACGATTTAAAACTGGGTGACGAGCTTGAAGTAATGGCTCCAATGGGACATTTCAACACAAGTCACCATCCTACAAATGCCAAAACCTATATCGGGTTGGCTGCGGGAAGTGGTATCAGTCCTATTTTATCCAATATCAAAGAAGCTCTGTATCAGGAGCCCAATTCTAATGCTTACCTTTTTTACAGTAATAGAGGTTTGTCTCATATTTTAAAGAAAGATGAGGTAGAAAAAATGTTGGTGGAGTTTGGAGACCGCTTTAAAGTCATTTACCTAGTAAGTCGAGAAAAGCATGTTGATCCGGTATTTGAGGGAAGAATTTCTCCTGAAAAATTAGACCAGCTTTTCGAAAGATTTACAGAAATTCCTGTTCAGAATGCTACCTATTTTATTTGTGGACCTTCGGATATGATTAAGGGCATTTCTGATTATCTGAAAAAAGATAAAAAAGTCCCAGCCATACAGGTAATGTACGAATACTACACACCGCCAGAGGAGGAAAATGCAGAGGAGATGAGTGAAGAATTTAAAGCCATTCCTAACTTAGAAAGTATGGTGACCGTTATTATTGATGATGACGAATATTCTTTCCATTTAAATTCTAAAAAAGAAAGTATTCTTGATAAAGGAATTAAAGAGCAACTGCCATTGCCTTTCTCTTGTAAGGGAGGGGTTTGCTGTACGTGTAAAGCTCAGGTATTGGAAGGTGAAGTTTTTATGGAGAAAAATTATGCGTTAACAGATGACGAAGTGGAAAGAGGTTTTGTACTCACTTGCCAATGTCACCCAACAACCAATGTGGTGATGCTGAATTATGATGTTTAAATAATGTAACAATATAACGATTTATCAATGTTACAATATTTTCGTTCGGAATTAATTCGTTATTGGCAAATTGTTACACAGTTAGATTGATACATTTTTAAAAATTCAAATTAGCCTTTGCAAATTTATTGGTAAATTAGTAACCCTAACCCATAAAATTAGAAATCATGGCTAATTGGAAGTTTGCATCATTTATAGAAGTAGATAAAGAGTTTCGTGTAGAAGGTCTTAATATCTGGAACCACTATTGGTTCTGCAATGATAGAAAAGTAGAAGTAAGAAGTCCGCATGAAGGACAAGTGTATTTCTTCAAAGAATATCAAATAAAAGATGGCAACAAATTGGTAAATTTTGTTGCTGGCGAATTTTCCGATCTGCGTGTGGGGCTTTATGTTAAAGACGAGCTCGTGGACAGTGGATTATCTTAATAAAAAAGAACAAAAAAATATGGATTTAGAAAAATTTGTGCAATACGTCCACGAGGAAAACAAAGTGGAGCCTAAAGACGTAATGCCAGACGATTACCGAAAGCTTTTGGTGCGTCAAATTTCTCAGCATGCCCATTCAGAAATTGTGGGAATGCTTCCAGAAGCCAACTGGATTTCTAGAGCGCCTTCTCTTAGGAGAAAGATGGCTCTTTTGGCCAAAGTTCAGGACGAAGCAGGGCACGGTTTGTATTTGTATGCAGCCACAGAAACCCTCGCTGATGGTTCTATTAGAGCCAACAGAGATGCTACTTACGACGATATGCTTTCAGGGAAGGCAAAATATTCCAGTATATTCAACTATCCTACCTTAAGTTGGGCAGATATAGGTGCTATTGGTTGGTTGGTAGATGGTGCTGCAATTATGAATCAGGTAATGTTGATGGGAAATTCTTACGGACCGTATTCAAGAGCCATGGTAAGAATTTGTAAAGAAGAATCTTTCCACCAAAGACAGGGTTATGAGATTCTTATGGCTTTGTGCAGAGGAACGAAAGAGCAGAAAGAAATGGCTCAAGAAGCCTTAAACCGTTTCTGGTGGCCAGCTTTAATGATGTTTGGCCCTAATGATGAGCATTCTCCAAACTCTAAACTTTCTATGAACTACAGGGTAAAAAGAGAGAGTAATGATAGCCTTCGTCAAAGATTTATAGATGTTACTGTGCCTCAGGCTGAATTTTTGGGACTTACAATTCCAGATAAAGATTTAAAATGGAATGAGGAAACAGGTCATTATGAATTTGGGGAGCTTCCGTGGGATGAATTTATGGAAGTTTTAAAAGGGAATGGGCCTACCAACAAAAAACGCATCCAAACCAAGATAAAAGCTCAAAAAGATGGAGCTTGGGTAAAGGAAGCTGCTTTAGCTTTTGCTAATAAAAATGTAACAGTATAAAAATGTAACAATGTACCAGTTTATCTGTGTTCAAATGATTGTTGCACTGTTAAATTGATAAATTGCTACACTAAAAAAAAGATTTTTTTATGTCAAATTTAGATATGTGGGAAGTGTTCATTCAAACAAAACCAGGATTATCCCACAAACATGCAGGAACAGTACAGGCTCCAACTGCTGAAATGGCGCTACAAAACGCAAGAGACGTTTATACCAGACGTAAGGAAGGAACTTGCATTTGGGTAGTTCCTAGCAAATATATTATTTCTTCAGAAGGTGTAGATCAGGAAGCTTTTTTCGATCCCGCAGATGACAAACTTTACCGTCATCCAACTTTCTACCACATTCCAAATGATGTGAAAAATATGTAGTCAAGAAGTTAGAAATTAGAAGTTAGAAATTTAGTCTAACATCTAATATCTAATATCTAACCTCTAAAAGAAAAAAAATGAATCCATTACATAATTACTTATTAAAATTAGCAGATGACAGCCTTATCATGGGACAAAGACTGTCGGAATGGTGTGGCGAAGGTCCATATTTGGAAGAAGATATTGCATTAACCAATATTGCGCTGGATGAACTGGGCCAGGCAAACAATTTCTATGTTTATGCTTCAAAGCTAGATGGTACAAAATCAGAAGACGATTTGGCTTTTCTGCGCTACGAGAACGAATATCTCAACGCGCATTGGGTAGAACTTCCTAATGAAGATTACGCACAAACCATTTCGAAAACTTATGTTTTTGCCAGCTATCAGAAGTTGCTATATGAAGCCTTATCAACTTCTGCAGACGAAGAACTATCGGCTATCGCTCAAAAATCTTTAAAAGAAGTTAAATACCATTACACCCATGCAAAATCTTGGATGAATATTTTCGCCCAAGGAACTGAAGAAAGTAAGACCAGATTGCTAAATGCTTTAGAAAATATTTGGGAGTACACGAAGGGACTTTTTGCTAAAGTAAACGGCGAAGACGATTTAATCGCGTTAAATATTGCTGCTGATCCTGATGAGTTGTATGCGCAATTTTTAGAAATCACAAAAGCAGATTTTGCAGAATTCGGATTAGAATATCCAGCAGGCGAATTCATGCAACCAAAATCCAGAACAGGTTATCATACCGAATATTTTGGGTATATCCTCTGCGAAATGCAGTACATGCAAAGAGCTTATCCAGGATGTACTTGGTAAATAAATTAATGTATCGATGTATCAATTTAACAGTCTAGCAATGATTGTTAAATTGTTACATTGTTAAATTGTTAGATTAAAATTGAACAATCTTTTAGAACTTTTAAAAACCATTCCCGATCCCGAAATTCCAGTAATTAATATTGTGGAATTGGGTATTGTTCGGGAAGCCAATATTACAGGTGACAATACTTGCGAAGTGGTTATTACGCCCACTTACTCGGCTTGTCCGGCAATGTTCAATATAGAAGAAGACATCGTTGCCATGATGAAGCAGAATGGTTGGGAAGCAAAAGTGGTTACCAAAATGTTTCCGATTTGGACAACCGATTGGATGACTGATGAAGCCCGGGAAAAACTGAGAGCTTACGGCATAACACCACCAGAAAAAGGAGCAGATGAACATCATATCGGGAAACCTAAAAAATGCCCAAGATGCGGTTCAGAAAATACAAAGCAGATTTCTAGATTTGGATCTACGCTTTGCAAGGCTTCCTATCAATGCAACGATTGTTTGGAGCCTTTTGACTATTTTAAATGCCATTAAATAATTAGGTAATTTGAAAATGAGATCATTTGAGAATTTTTGACTTCGTATTTTAAAAGTTTAATAATGCTAACCTTTGTTTTTCTAGATTTTAAAGTAGGTGGTTTTTAAATATTCAAATTAAATTAGAACGGAAAATTAATCTAAAGCTATTTTTATAATTCAAAAGAATTTGAACATTATCAAATTACGATATTAACCCATTTTCAAATTAAAAAAATGACGTATTCACAATTCGATATCGAGAATAAATTAGACGGGAAACTGAAAATCGTTTATCTCAACCAACCTGAAAGTTTTAATTCTTTAAATAAGCTCATGCTGAAAGAACTCCGCGAGTTTATGAAAGAATGCAATGAAGACGAAAAAGTAAGATGCATAGCCATTTCGGGACGTGGAAAAGCTTTTTGTTCAGGGCAAAATCTTAAAGAAGCATTAGCTGTAGGAAAAGATGCTGAGGAAGAAAGAATTATTCAGCGTATCGTTATTGATTATTACAATCCTTTGGTGAAATCTATTGTTAATAATTCTAAACCCGTTGTAGCATTGGTCAACGGACCAGCCGTTGGTGCTGGAGCCATGTTAGCACTTATTTGCGATTTTGCTATTGCTAAAGAATCTGCATATTTTTCTCAAGCTTTTGTGAATATAGGTTTAATACCAGACACAGCAGGAACGTATTACCTGCCTAAACTTTTAGGAAGACAGATGGCAAGTTATTTAGCATTCACGGGTAAAAAATTATCAGCTGCAGAGGCAAAACAATTGGGTCTAATTGCTGATGTTTTTGGAGATGAAGAATTTGATGCGAAAGCCGAAGAAATTTTACTGCAATTGGCTCAGTTACCAACGAAGGCAATAGGTTTAACCAAAAAAGCATTTAATAAATCTTACGATCACACTCTTACAGAACAATTAGATTTGGAAGGCATCTATCAACAGGAAGCCGCTGAAACACACGATTTCAAAGAAGGTGTTGCCGCTTTCTTGGAAAAAAGAAAACCAGAATACAAAGGGAAGTAATATCAAGATGCAAGAACCAAGAATAAAAATGGACGAATCTCAAATCTCAAATCTAAAATGTCAAATCAAAACAGTTGGAATAATCGGGGCAGGAACCATGGGCATTGGGATTGCTCAGGTGGCAGCCACCAACAATTGCAAAGTTTTAGTATACGACGCCAATGCTGCACAGGTAGAAACGGCTACCCAAAATCTTGAGAAAACCTTATTAAAACTTTCTGATAAAGGGAAAATTACGTCAGAAAAATTGGAAGAAATTCTTAGTAATATTTCTATTGCTGTAGAATTGAAAGATTTCAAAGATTGCGATCTTATTATAGAAGCTATTATAGAAAATAAAGAGATCAAAACAAAGGTTTTCACTGAACTGGAAAATTACGTTTCTGAAAATTGCATCATTGGTTCCAATACTTCATCCATTTCTATTACATCTGTAAGTTCAGAATTAAAACATCCTAAGCGTTTCATTGGTATTCATTTCTTTAACCCCGCACCATTAATGCCATTGGTAGAAGTAATTCCAAGTCTTTTAACCGATGAAGAATTACCAGAGAAAATTTATAATCTGATGAAGGACTGGGGCAAATCTCCCGTTATCGCAAAAGATATTCCAGGTTTTATTGTCAACAGAATTGCACGTCCTTACTATGGAGAAGGGTTAAGGATTGTGGAAGAAAATATTGCCACTCCGGAGCAAGTGGACGCCGCCATGAAAACTTTGGGCGGTTTCAAAATGGGACCTTTCGAGTTGATGGATCTCATTGGTGTGGATGTAAATTTCTTGGTAACCACAACCGTTTACAAAGATTATTTTTACGATCCTAAGTATAAACCATCTTTGTTGCAACAAAGAATGTCCGAGGCTAAACTTCATGGCAGAAAAACAGGAAGAGGTTTTTACAATTACGCAGAAAATTCAACCAATCCAGAACCAATAAAAGATGATGCTTTGTATCAATACATTTTTATGAGAATCATTTCTATGTTGATTAATGAAGCTGTTGAAGCCAAAAGATTACAGGTGGCTACTGATGAAGACATAGAGTTAGCCATGCAAAAAGGGGTGAACTATCCTAAAGGTTTATTGGCATGGGGAAAGGAGCTTGGTTACAACAAAATTTCTGAAACTTTGAAAAGCCTTTATGAAGAGTATCAGGAAGAAAGATACAGACAAAGTCCTTTGCTTCGTAAAATGTAATATAAAGGTAATTTTGTCAAACCTAAGAGGTTTTCAAAACCTGTTAGGTTTAAATAAATATTTTAAATAAAAAATAATGAATCCAAGACAAGTTGCAGATTATATGCTCAATCAAGATTATTTTTCACAATGGTTGGATATAAAACTGATTGATATTAAAGAAAACTATTGTCTCATCGAAATGCCCATCAAACGGGAAATGATCAACGGTCTAAAGACAGTTCACGGAGGTGTCACTTTTTCTTTTGCAGATTCGGCTTTGGCTTTTTCTTCTAATAATTCGGGTGATGCCGCCGTAGCTTTAAACTGTGTAATTAATTTCACAAAAGCAGGTAAAGAAGGCGACATTTTTCGTGCAGAAAGTATTTTGGTAAACGACACCAGGAAAACCGCTATTTATGACATCAAAATCACCAATCAAAACAATGAATTAGTTGCGAAATTCGTGGGAACGGTGTATAAAATAGGTAAAAAAGTAACAGAACTATAAAACTTTGAAGATGAAATATATTATTTCTTTGGTTTTATTTTTTACCAGCTGCATTACAGTTTTTAGTCAGACTATCAATGAAAATCTTAAAAAAGAACTAGACGAAATTTTAAGATTAGATCAAGATTACAGAAAATTATTTGATAATGGAATTTCAGCTGAGAAAAAGAGTGAAATCTTAAAAAGTTTGAAAGTTGATGAACAAGAATTCAAAGGTAAAGGTTGGAGACTTGTCGCAGAGCAAGATAGTATTAATCTGAAACAAATAGAAGGAATAATTACAAAATACGGTTATCCTGGGAAAAGCCTTGTTGGGGAACCTACTAATCAAGCAGCATGGTACGTTATTCAACATTCAGATAAAATATCTAAATATGTAGAAATGGTGAAAGATGCTGCAAAAAAAGGAGAAATACCATTTTTAAATGCCGCATTAATGGAAGACCGCTATTTAATGGATTTGGGTGAAGAACAAATTTATGGTTCTCAAGGTACTACTCTGAGGTATTTAAATAAAGAAGGTAAAAAAGAATTAGCAAGTTTTATTTGGCCTATAAAAAATGCAAAAAATGTAAACAAATTGCGAAAAAAGGTAGGGTTTGAGGATACTGTCGAAGACTATGCAAAAGATATTTTTGGTGCTGACTATGTTTACAAACCAATGAAATTAGAAGAAGCATTAAAAATTCGTGAAAAATCTAATCCACAATCGCAAAAGAAAAAATTAAAGTAAAATTTAAATAAAAATCCAACATATCACTGTTACATTGGTAAATTGATACATTGGTATATTTTTTATGAACGTATACATCATAGATTACATCAGAACACCCATCTCCAAGCTTTCGGGCGGACTTGCAGAAGTTCGTGCAGATGACTTGGCAGCGGTGGTTTTAAAAGAAATTGTTAAAAGAAACCCCAATGTTCCCGTTGAAGAAATAGAGGATGTTATCATGGGTTGTGCCAATCAGGCGGGTGAGGACAACAGAAATGTGGCTCGAATGGCTCTTTTGTTGGCAGGGATTCCGTACAAAGTGGGAGGTGAAACCGTAAATCGTCTTTGTGCATCGGGTATGTCTGCCGTTGCTAATGCCTTTAGAGCAATTTCCGCGGGAGAAGGTCAAATTTATATTGCAGGTGGAGTAGAGCACATGACGCGTTCACCTTACGTGATGTCCAAACCCAGCGCTGCATTTGGAAGAGATTCGCAAATGTTTGATACCACTTTTGGATGGAGGTTTATCAATCCGAAAATGAAAGAGATGTATGGTGTGGACGGTATGGGCGAAACTGCTGAAAATTTAGCAGATCTCCACCAAATTTCTCGAGAAGATCAGGATAAATTTGCCCTTTGGTCACAACAAAAAGCTGCGAAAGCTCAGGAAAACGGAAGGCTGGCTGAAGAAATTGTAAAAGTTGAAATTCCACAGAAAAAAGGCGATGCCATCATTTTCGAAAAAGATGAGTTTATAAAACCCAATACTTCAATGGAAGGTTTAGGCAAACTTCGTCCTGCTTTTAGAAAAGAAGGTACAGTAACAGCTGGTAATGCCTCTGGAATGAACGATGGCGCTGCTGCGTTAATCTTAGCAAGTGAAGAAGCTGTCAAAAAATATAATTTAAAGCCTATTGCAAAAATCCTAGGGTCTGCAGTGGCGGGGGTGGAGCCAAGAATAATGGGTATTGGTCCTGTTGAAGCATCCACAAAGCTTTTGAACAGACTCAATCTTTCATTAGATGATATGGATGTTATTGAGCTGAATGAAGCTTTTGCCGCTCAAGCTTTAGCAGTTACCAGAAGTTTAGGTTTACAAGATGACGATCCACGCATTAATCCAAATGGAGGAGCTATTGCTATTGGTCATCCATTGGGAGTTTCTGGAGCAAGAATTATAGGTTCTGCGGCTTTAGAACTTCAAAAACAAGATAAGAAGTATGCATTATGCACTCTGTGCATCGGTGTCGGACAAGGTTATGCAATGGTAATCGAAAAAGCGTAGCTTTTTAAATAATGTAACAATTACAGAGATTACCAAGCTACCTACATTGTGAGAGTACTTCATTGGTAAATTGTTATATTGTTAAATTAAATATTTAGAATAAAAATTTTATGAATATCTACTCCTATCACGGCATTCGCCCTATTATAAAGCCAACCGCCTATGTGCATCCACAAGCGGTAATCATTGGTAATGTAGAAATTGGTGAAGAAGTATATGTAGGTCCCAATGCTGTTATTCGTGGGGATTGGGGAAAAATTATCGTGAAAGATGGAGCCAATGTTCAAGAAAATTGTACGCTCCACGTTTTTCCAGGTATTGAGACTATTTTAGAAGAATCGGCGCATATTGGTCACGGAGCAATTGTCCATTCTGGTCATATCGGTAAAAATTGTCTGATTGGTATGAACGCAGTGATTATGGATAAAGCATACATTGGTGATGAATCCATTGTTGGAGCCTTAGCATTTGTTCCTGCCAATTTCCTTTGTGAGCCCCGAAAGTTAATTGTTGGAAGTCCTGCAAAAATTATTCGTGATGTTTCGGATGAAATGATAAAGTGGAAAACGGAAGGCACAAAATTATACCAGGAATTAGCTAGGGAAGGTAAAAATGCCATTTTACCCTGTGAACCTTTCACAGAATATGTTGAACAAATTCCAACCAAAAATGTTGATTATAGCATTTGGGATGATGTTAAATAAATTTGAGAAATCTAAACCTAACGGGTTTTTGAAACCCGTTAAGTTTTTCAAAATATGATTAATACAGAAAATTATGAAATATTTCGCATTTCTTTTGTTTTTTCTAGTTTCTTGCAAAGAAGAGAAAAGCTCTAGCATTAATTTACAGTTAAAAAAAGAGCTTGCAGAAATGTATTTTAGTGACCAATCATATCGAAATATCAATTCCGCAACTCCAAAAGATTCTTTGATATTGATTGCTCAGAAACTGAATGTTGATCCCGTTTATTTTGTAAATAATTATATTTCGTGGGGATCTCAGAACGATGCGAAAAATGAAAAACGGATAGAAGAAATAATTGAAAAATATGGCTATCCAGGAAAAAAGCTCGTCGGAACGCCAGAAAATGAAACGGCTTGGCTTATTATTCAGCATTCTTCTCCAAAAATGATTGAAAAATATTTACCATTAATCAGAGAAGCCAATCGAAATGGAGATGTTGATATGCAAGCTTTAGCATTAATGGAAGACCGAAATTTAATGTACCAGGGAAAAGAACAAATATATGGTTCGCAGGCATCCAGCATCAATGGCGAAAGTATTATTTGGCCAATCAAAGATCCCAAAAATGTTAATCAATTAAGAAAAGAAGCAGGTTTTGTACAAACTATAGAAGAATACTCGAAAATGCTTTTCGGAGAAAAATTTCAGTACAAAGCGTATACTTTGGATGAAGTTAAAAAGTTTCAACAACAGTAGTTAAGTAACAAAATACCGTTTTGTTTATCAAAAAAATAATAAGACAATAAAAGTATAATGCAAAAACTAAAAAACTATATCGCCGGTCAGTGGATCGAAGGAAATGGAGAAGGTATTCCATTGTATAACGCTGTAAATGGCGAATTGGTAGCGATTTCAGACACTTCCGGACTCAACTTTGATGAAGCTTTGGAGTACGGTCGCACCATTGGCTATAAAAATCTTTCATCAATGACTTTTTACGACAGAGGTCAGATGCTGAAGAAAGTAGCGCTTTATCTCTTAGAAAGAAAGAAAAAATACTACGAACTTTCTTACAAAACAGGAGCTACTCACGTAGATTCTTGGGTGGATATCGAAGGCGGTTTCGGAACTTTTTTCACGTATTCTGGTTTGGCGAAAAGAATGTTGCCCAATACTACATTTTGGGTAGATGGTGATGTCCAGAAGATTTCTGCAAACGGAACGCATTTAGGAACACATATTTTAACGCCTTCCGAGGGAGTTTCTGTGCAAATTAACGCGTACAATTTCCCAGTTTGGGGAATGTTAGAAAAACTTTCCACCTCATTACTGGCGGGTGTTCCTTCAGTAGTAAAACCTTCTCCTTTTGGTTCTTATTTAACGTATGAGGTTTTTAAGGACATGATTGAAAGTGGTTTCCTTCCCGAAGGTGCCATTCAGCTGGTGTGTGGAGATCCAGGTAATATTTTAGATTACGTTCAGGATGGGGATTCTGTATTGTTTACTGGGTCTGCTGGAACGGGAAGAAAGTTGAAGTCTCTTCCAAATATCGCTGGTGGTGCCGTTCGTTTTAATATGGAAGCCGATTCACTTAATGCCTCAATCCTTGGTTTAGATGCAAAACCTGGAACTCCCGAATTTGATTTGTTTATTAAAGAGGTACGAAACGAAATGACCACCAAGGCTGGACAAAAATGTACGGCAATTCGTAGAATTATAGTTCCTGAAAATTTAGTAGGCGATGTACAGAATGCATTATCTACAGCTTTAGATCAAGTAAAAATAGGAAATCCGCTTTCTCGCGAAACCCGCATGGGATCATTAGTAGGAAAACAGCAGTACGATGAGGTTCAGAGAAAAATAGATATTTTAAAATCAGAAAACGAACTGGTTTACGATGGAAATCAAGAATTGGTGGATGCTTCCTATGAGTCGGGAGCGTTTATGACGCCAAAATTATTCTTAAATGATTCTCCATTCACCAAAAATGTTTCTCACGACGTTGAGGCATTCGGTCCCGTTTCCACAATAATGCCTTATAAAGATGCCGAAGAAGCAGCTGCTCTGGCAAAACGCGGAAAGGGAAGTTTGGTATCGTCCATTATATCGCATGATGAGAATTTCATCGCCAATACCGCATGGAAAATTGCGTCTCAACATGGTAGAATCTTCGTTTTGAATAGAGATAATGCCAAAGAGAGTACAGGACATGGTTCCCCGCTTCCAACACTAATGCATGGTGGTCCTGGTAGAGCAGGCGGTGGTGAAGAAATGGGTGGTTTGAATGGTCTTCATTTCTTCCTTCAAAAAACAGCTATCCAAGGTTCGCCAGATGTTTTAACCGCCATTACCAAAGTTTATACACAGGGTGCTGAGAAAAAATATTCCGACAAACATCCTTTCCAAAAATATTTTGAGGAAGTAGAAGTGGGCGATTCTCTGGAAACCGCTGGTAGAACGGTGACCGAAACAGACATCGTGAATTTCTCCAATGTTTCTTGGGATCATTTTTATGCGCATACCGATGCAACATCTCTTTCGGGAACTATTTTCGATGAGAAAGTGGCTCACGGATATTTCATTCTTTCTGCTGCTGCAGGCTTATTTGTTTCTGGTAAAAAAGGTCCGGTTATCGCAAATTATGGATTGGAGGAGTGTTCATTCTTCAAACCCGTTTACGCAGGTGATACCATTACGGTTTATTTAACAGCAAAAGAAAAAATCAACCGCGGAGTAAAAGGTAGAAATATTCCTTCAGGCGTGGTGAAATGGTTGGTGGAAGTGGTTAATCAGCGGGATGAGATAGTTTGTGTTGCTACGATTCTAACGTTAGTGGCGAAAAGATCTCCTTTCATTGATTTGAATGTAAAATCAATTGAAAAAATAATTAATGGCTTAACAGAAAATACAGCTGCAAATTGGGGTAAAATGAAATCTCAAGATATGTTGGAGCACCTTGAACAAGCACTTTTAGTAAGCATTGGTGAGCCTGAAGCAGATGTGTGCTATACTCCTGAAGAGCATTTGGAAAAATGGCAAGATTCTCTGTACAATCACCGCACAATGCCGAAGGATCACAAAGCTCCTTTCATGCCAGAAGATGGATCGCTACCAGCGTTGAAACATAAAAATTTAGACGCTGCAAAACAATCATTCATCGATAGTTTGAAGAAATTCGTGGTGTATTACAAAGAAAATCCAAAAGCAGAACACATGAATTATGTTTTCGGAAAACTGAATAAAGAAATGTGGGAACTGATGCACAGAAAACATTTTACGCATCATTTTGAGCAGTTTGGTTTGTTAAAGTAAACCGATAATTGAAAAGGAATGTATCAATAGAAAAATATTGGTACATTTTTTTTGGAGTTAAATTAATACATTTATTACATGTTAAGTTTCGCTGATAAAGTCATAGAGTTCAATAAAAATTTACAATATTCTGGAAATCTTCCTGAACATTTTAATGTGTTGAATCCATTTTTCGACAATCCAGAAACGATGCTGGTGATGAAGGAATTTTACACTAAATTCTACAACGACAATCTTCAGCGTAAATTCATTATTGGCATCAATCCCAGTCGGCATGGAGCAGGCGTTACTGGTGTTCCGTTTACGGATACCAAACGTCTAAAATCGGAATGCGGCATCGAAATGCAATCCGCCCATACGCACGAAATATCGTCTGTGTTTTTGTACGATGTCATTAACGCTTTTGGTGGCGCTGATCTGTTTTATAAAAATTTTTACATCAATTCACCTTTTCCTTTGGCGATTGTAAAACAAACAAAAAATGGAAATCTCAATGCCAATTATTACGATGATAATACCCTTTTTGAAAACGTAAAACCCTTTATGATCAACTCTCTGAAAAAACATATCTCTTTGGGATTAGATACTTCTGAGGTATTTGTTTTGGGAAAGAAAAATGCCACTTTTTTAGAAAAGATCAATACTACCGAACGCTTTTTTGATAAAATGACTGTTTTGGAACATCCGCGGTACATTCAGCAATACAAATCCAAAGAGAAAGATTTGTATATTGATAAATATTTATTGGCGTTTCATAATAGTGGTTTTTGAGTATGAAAGAATTTCCAAAAGGAATACAATTTAAATACACTTGGCGAAAATATCAACAGATTTTTTTAGACCAATTTTCCTCTTACATTTCGGATAATCACCTTCATATTGTTGCACCTCCTGGCTCTGGGAAAACCGTTTTAGGACTGGAAATTATGTTGAGGATTAATAAACCTACACTTATTATTGCTCCAACTTTAGCCATTAAAAACCAATGGGTTCAGCGTTTTACTGAGCTTTTTTTGCAAATAGATGTTGTTCCCGATTATATTTCTACTGATATTAAAAATCCAAAATTTATTACTGTAACAACATATCAAGGAGTTCACGCAGCTTGTAGTGGGGGAAAGGAAAGGTTGGTGGAAGAAGAAGAGGAATCAGATGTTGAAGTAACAGAGAAAAAAATAAACCAATCAGCAGAGCAGGAGCTCATCAAAAAGTTAACACAACAAAAAATCGGAACTTTCATTTTAGACGAGGCTCATCATCTAAAAAAAGCATGGTGGAGCAGCTTAATGGATTTGAAGGAAGCTTTACAGCCAACAATTGTTGCGCTCACTGCAACTCCGCCTTATGATGTTTCTGGTTTTGAATGGCAAAAATACATACAGTTGAACGGGCCTGTAGATGCCGAAATATCTGTTCCCGAATTGATGTTGGAAGGCGATTTATGTCCACACCAGGATTTTGTTTATTTTTCCTTGCCTACAGAAACGGAAAGTGAAAAAATTGATGAAATTTACCGAAAAGCCGAAAATTTCATTGAGGAAACCAAAAGCAATGATACATTATTAGAGGCCATACTACAACATCCCGTTTACCAGAATCCTGAAAAATATTTGGACTGGATTTATGAAAATTTATCATCCTATACATCAGGTTTGGTGTACCTTAATTTTCGAGGAATTGAAATTAATCCCATTCATTTCAAAGTGATTGGAGATGAGCAAAAATATGTACCGGAACTTAATGTTTTTTGGATTGAAGAATTATTGGATTTTTATTTGTTTGTGGAAACTTTGCATTTTAAAAGTTTTGATGAAGAACGAACAAAATTAGAAAACAGATTGCGCCATAGTGGTTTTTTGGACGGTCGATATGTGTGTTTTTACAAGAATAAGAATCTGAATCAAATTTTAAATACTAGCATAGGAAAACTTGATGGGATTAAGAAAATTTCCGATTTTGAATATTCTAATCTTGGAACTCAGTTACGAATGGTTATTCTCACGGATTTCATTAGAAAAGAATTTTTAGATGGCAATATTTCTTTAGATAAAATAGGTGCAATTCCCATTTTTGAAATATTAAGAAGAAATAATCGTGATGGGAAACATATTGCAATGCTTACCGGTAGTATTCTCATCATTCCGAAAAGTGCAAAATTTCGTTTGGATGACCTTTGGAACTTGAGGAATTCTACATCAATTCCTTTTATTGAACTTTCCTATGATTCTCGATTTTTAATTTTACAACAAAGTGAATTTATTCGACAGGATATGATTCGGATGATCACTCAAATTTTCGAGGAAGGATTCATCAATATTTTAGTGGGTACAAAATCTCTTTTGCGAGAAGGTTGGGATGCTCCGAAAATTAATTCTTTGGTGTTGGCGAGTTTTGTAAGCTCATTTGTGATGTCGAATCAGATGCGCGGCAGAGCAATTAGAATTGATAAGGAAAATCCTCAAAAAACGAGTAACATTTGGCATTTGGTTTCTTTTGATGAACATAGTGAAACGGGCGGTCACGACTTTGAAATTTTGAAAAGAAGGTTTAAAACTTTCGTAGGAATTTCTAATGATGAACATCCAAGCATTGAAAATAATTTTCACAGACTAAGGATGTCGGAAGTTATCGAAAATGTCAGCCAAATTGAAAATGTGAATGCCAAAACCTTTTCTGTAGCGGCATCCAGAGATCAGCTTTCAGCAAAATGGTCAAAAGCGTTGGCATCAGGAACAACTTTGATCGAAGAAATTGAAATTCCAGTGGAATTTTCAAATACCCTAAACGAACAAAAAATGAATTATGTAGGAAAATCTATCGCAAATTTTTCTGTAGTTCTTGTTTCAACATTTTTTATGTTTTGGAGTGATTTTATTTTGAATCTTATGAAACATATCCATACGGATTTTTTCGGAAAGTCTGTTTTTATATTTGGTTTATTAGGATTTGTCGTATATGGTAGAAAATTTTATATCGCAGGAAAACAATATTTACGTTTTCGCGATATGTCTAAAAATATCGAAAAAATTGGACAAGTAATCGTTGAAAGCTTGGCTCACGAGAGAGTTATTCGTACACCGATTGAACAGTTAAAAGTTATAAAAAGCAAAGATTCTAATAATAATGTAAGTTGTCATCTCGAAGGTGGAAATCAGTATGAAAAATCGCAATTTATTATAACTTTACAAGAACTTGTTTCGCCCATTGATAATTCGCGTTATGTTTTGAAGCAATCAAAAGGTTCGTTAACGAAAGGTGCAAAATATTTTGCCGTGCCCGAAATATTTGGAAAAAATAAAAAATCTGCCGAATTTTTTCTCACAACCTGGAACTTTTATTTTGGAGATTCTGAATTGGTTTTTACTCGTACTTTAGAAGGACGTAAACTTCTCTTGCAAATGCGATTTCAAAATATGCTGAAAACAAATTCACAAATTAAACATGTCCACAAATGGACAAAATAGATCATTGTAAAATCTTTTAATATGCCTTGGAATCCTGACGTATACAATCAGTTCAAAACCATCCGTTATCAACCGTTTTTTGATCTAATGGATTTAATTCTTGATGAAAATCTTGAAAATGCAGTAGATTTGGGTTGTGGAACTGGCGAACAAACAAAAATTCTTTCTGAAAATTTTAGAAACACCAATTTTCTCGGTGTAGATTCATCGGCAGAAATGCTTGAAAAATCAAAAGGTTTTGAAAATGATCGTTTGCATTTTGTGCAATCGAGCGTCGAAAAATTTATAGACTCTAATAAAAAATACGACTTAATCTTCAGCAATGCTGCTCTGCAGTGGAGCGACAACCACTTGGAACTTTTTCCCAGTTTGTTTTCTATGCTATCTGAAAATGGACAATTCGCAGTTCAGATGCCTCTTCAGCATGAAAACCGTTTGAACCAGATTTTATATCAATTGGCTTCCGAAGAACCTTACAAAACTCAATTAAATGGTTGGAACCGTGCTTCTGAAGTCCTGAGTATGGATCAATATGTTCAAATGATGTTTGAAAATGGACTTTCAGACTTGCAGGTATTCACAAAAGTCTATCCAATTGTAGCGAAGGATGAAGAAGAATTGTTCGCTTTTATATCTGGTTCTGCTTTAATTCCATATTTGGAGCGATTGAATGAAGACAATAAAAACATTTTCACTTCAGAATTTAAAAGAAGAATTCAACAGGATTTTCAAAAGTTTCCAGCGATATATTCTTTTAAAAGATTACTCATTTATGGGAGGGTATGATACGATTTCATAAAAATTAAAAGTGATTCAATTTCTTGAACCACTTTTTTAGCTTTGTGTTGAGAGCAATAAAAAATTAAGGTTATTAGTTTTTTTTAAGTAATAAACTATCTTTCATTAATTCAAATTTGCGAAATCCTCTATCTTATTCAAAAAAAATGGCGTTACAAATGCGTTACATTTGTAAGGTATTATTAGACAATTAATTATGATTTAGTTTTTTAGCGTCGTTTTATGATTTTTAATTTCGTATTAAAGTAGAGAAGCTAAAAAAGCATCACTGTTAATACCAATTTTTTTCCTAATTCGGTGTTTGGTCACTCTTAAAGATGCAGGAGATACCCCTAAGGCCGAGGCAATTTCGGAGGTGGATAATCCCAATTTTGCCAAACATAGATATCTTAATTCTGCTTGAGAAAGTTCAGAATATTGTTGTCTAAGGTTGCCTAAAAAATGAGGATAAGCTTTCTCAAATTGTTTTTTGAATTCGTTCCAATCCTCGTTGGTAAGAATTGTTGTTTGTTTTAATTGTTGAAGTCCTATAGAATTTTGTTGTTGACTGTCGGTTTCTAAGGCTTCAATTATCTTTGTGTTTTCTGCTAATTTCTGACGCAGTTTTTGCAACTGTACTTCAGCAATCTGTGCCTCTCTTTTACTTTCTTCTAAGTCTATTTCCGCATTCAATCTTTTATTTTCAGATATGCTAAACTTTAGCCTCTGTTGGAAATAAGAAATGGCACCAAAAATACCCACACCTAAAATGATGACGGTAAAAATTAGGAAATTAGTATTGCGGGAAGCTTGCTGTTTTTTTATCGTAGCTTGTGCTTTTTCAACGGAATTTTTAAGATCCTCCTGATTGAGTTTTTCCGAAATTATGCTGTATTTTCTATTGCTAATTTGTTGTTCAAGGTCAGATTTCTGCTTGTAATATTGGGTACTGTATAAATAAGCTTCTTCAAACTGCTGAAGATCTCTGTAAGTGTTTGATAATGCTAGAAGGGATTTTATAATGTTTTTTGAATCATGTATTTTTTTGCTGTGATTTAATGATTGCTGGTAAGATTCAATAGCTTTTGAAAATTTTTTCTGGCTAAAATGAAGATCACCTAAAAGATTGTAAACTTTAGCGATATCATCATCGAGATTATATTTCTGTGAGGTTTTCAAGTTCTGCAATAGCAAATGATTCGCTTTTGCATAATCTTTATTTTGAATATCAACCCTCGCGATACCACCATCGGCAATACCATTCCAGATTTCATCGAATTCACGGTCGTAAGCTGCAAACCGTCCTTTATAATTTCTGGGATTTTTTCGGTATTCTGAAAGTGTTTTTTGAAGTTTAAGATAATAATCAAGACTTTTCTCATATTTGCCCACTTCATAATAGCTTGTTCCCAAAATATCCAGAAGAAAACAATAATAGTCTAAATGATTGTTGGGTGATGGAAGTAGATTTAATCCTTTTATTCCTTTCTGTATGCTTCCTGAATAATCCTGTGAACGGTAGTATCCTAAACTTAAATTGTAATACCGAAAAAACAAGTTGGGGAAATACTCAGCTCCAATGCTTTCTTGTGTTTCCACCGTCTTACTGATGTAATAGAGCTTTTCATTGGAATCGCCAAATCCTTGTTCATAATACAAAGAATAAATTTCTGAGAGCAGCTGCTCGTCGTTGAGAATTAAGGCTGATTTAATGCAATTTTTTAATTCGTTTTTTAATTGAGATCCTAGCTTCTCAGTTAATAAGACTTCAGCATTCGCTTGGTAAAGTACATATCTTACCTGTAATCGAAGGTCATTTTTTAATTTAGAATTCCTATTAAGATTGTTAATGAGCTCTTTAAATTTCTGTGGATTGTAGTTATTCTTGAGATCATCATATGTTTTTAAAGCTTCGATGGTCTGCGTTTTATCCGTAATTGACCAGATATTTAGTAAATGTTTTTCGGTAAAATTTTGCGAGTTAATAATCGTGAAGAAAAATACCGTTAACGTAGTTAAGATTTTTGAGAGAGTTCGCAAGTGATTAGTTTTAGATTATAAAAATATAGAAATTTTGAGAATATTTAAAATCATTGTTGGTACTTAGTACCATCTGTGGGCATATCTTTCTTGGTTTATTTTTGCTATTTTTGTGAAAATAAGAAATATTAAAAATGACAGATTTTGTTACAGCCGAACTAAAAAATAATATTGCAGAAATTACATTTGGAACTGCAAAAAGCAACTCGCTTCCAGGTGCTATTTTGGAGAAACTCGCTGAAACCATTTTAGAGGAAGGTGCTAAAAAAGAGGTTAAAGCAATCTTAGTTAAAAGTGAGGGTGAAAAAGCATTTTGTGCAGGGGCAAGTTTTGATGAATTGTTGGAAATTGAAGAATTGGAAACTTCAAAAAAATTCTTTGGAGGTTTTGCAAAAGTTTTAAATGCCATGCGCAATTGTGGAAAAATTGTAGTGGTTCGTGTGCAAGGTAAAACAACTGGCGGTGGAGTAGGAATTGCTTGTGGAGCAGATTATTGCTTTGCTACAAAAGATTCTGCTTTGGCTTTAACAGAGCTCAATTTGGGAATTGGTCCCTTTGTAATTGGTCCGTATGTAGAAAGAAAAATCGGAAAATCACAGTTCGCGGCGATGGCTATTGATGCAGATTTCCGAAGTGCCACATGGGCTGAGCAGCACAATATTTATCATTCTGTTTCAGATTCTATTCAGGACATGGATGAGAAATTGGAAGAGTTTCTAAAAATTTTATCAGGAAGAAGCGATGATGCCTTGGCTCTAATAAAGAAAGTTTCTTGGGAAGGAACCGACCACTTTAACGATTTAATGCCAGCAAGAATTCACATGAGTGCCAGCTTAATTTTAGAAGATTCAGCTAAAGAAAATATAGGTAAAATTAAAGAAAGACTGCGAGCGAAGTAATAATTTTATCAACATTTAAAATCAAATAGCCTAAAGTTTAACTTCAGGCTATTTGTTTAATTCTTCAAAAGATTGATGGACACTGTCGCAAGATCCGAGTTTGGAAATTTTCTGAATAAATCCTGATCGATCTTTAAACCTAATTCTTCACATATTTTATGGAAAACTTCGATTTCGAGGATGTATTGGTCGGAAAATCCATGAGTGGCGTCGTAAGCTGTAGCAGCTGTCTCTCCTAAATGTTGAGCAGCTATTGTTGGTGATATGGTATGTAATTCAATAACCAACAAACCGTGTTTTTGAATGTATGGGAGCCATTTTTCAAGATGTTCTTTTAGGCTTTGCTCAACATCATTATTGCTCAACCTTTTACCTCGGTAAGCAAAAGCTCCTGTAGATGTTGAATTTCGTTTTACCTGTTTTTGCGGTGGATTCCAAACCCTATTATGATCTAAAAAAGTTCTGATATTTAAAAGATCTCCTAAGTTGATATCGTAATTTTCTTTCAAATCTTTAGCCAGTAGATCTGGATTACCAATATCTCCCCAAATCACTTTTGCCCAGATATCATTGTTGATTAAATTTGCTCTGGTAACGCTTAAAGCTGCCTGATTATAATCTGCACCAACTAAAAATAAGGGATGTTCTTCAAGCATTTTGCCTCTCAAAGTATGTCTTTCCACCGTTTCGAAAATATGTTGGATGAATGCGCCGTTTCCACAGCCCATATCTAAGACACCTTTCGGTTGATGAGCAATGGGTTGATTGAAAATATTGATGATAAAATCGGTTACTACCTTGAAATAATTATTGTGAGCGCCACCGCTGCCCCAAACATTCATTTTTCTATCTACATGAATTTCATCTTCTTTGTCACTGATTTCTCTAATTTTTGAAGCATTTCCGAAGAGAAGATCATCCAACTTATTGAACATTGGAAGGTATGACACAGTTACCCCGTAAGAAGTGGCTCGCTTGGCAAAATATTCGCCGACTTCTGTAAATTTATAATTGGCATGTTGCTTTGTAAACCATCCTAGTGAAGTCAGAAAATCTAATATTTTCTCAAAATTAGCGGGATTCTTGTGAAATTCTCCCGCTTGGAAAGAGGTTTCCATAAAATATTTATGAAACATTCCGCGCATTCCCAATTGAACAACTATAGGGCCAACAATACATCCTTCAATATGAGCCAGTATTTGTCTTAAAACATCATTCGCTTCAATTTCTTCTTTTGAGTAACCAAAATGATGGGCACATTCTTCTAAAAGATAAGTATAATCGGTGAAGGTGGACAATTCAAAATTCTGAAATTCTGAAGTGGCTGCATCTCTAAGAAAAGGTAAAATTTTTTCATACAAATGAATAAATTCCAGCAGTTGCTTTGTTTTTGGAGTGGAGGATAATGTTACAACATCAGTATTATTATCAACATTGTAGGTGAGAAATCCTTGCGATGCTAATATTCTTAAGGCCACATTCAAATAACCTTCATTGCAGGGAATTTTTTCCACAATTTCATTGAGTTGCATGCTTCCTTGTTCTGCAATCTGGGAAATTATATTTTTTTTCTGCAATACTACTAATACTGGTGCTATTGCAATACCATCAAGATGTCTGAAAATAATGCTTCTAAGATTCTTCTTATCCATATTATACCTTATTCTATTCTAGCTCAATTTACATAAAATTTGCGCACACTAAAATTATTTAAAAATATTTGGGCATTTCAAAAATAATTTTAACTTTGTATTTCAAAGTACTTTATATGGACTCAAAAAATTATCACGAAGATCTCACCCATATCCGTTCTATGATGGAGCGCTCTTCAAGGTTTATATCTTTAAGTGGTTTGTCTGGTGTTGTGGCGGGATGCATCGCATTAGTGGGCGCAACTTATGTCTATTTTTTACTGAAAAAAAGTGGAATAGATTATTTTGATGGTGAAAGAAATTTATATTCTGTGAGTTTAGTGGAAGAGCTTGTTATTGTAGCTTTTGTAGTTTTGGTGGTAGCCATTTTTAGCGGTTATATATTTACAGCGAATAAATCAAAAAAGAATAACCGCCCTATTTGGGATGTGACGACCAAGAGAATGCTCATTAATTTTGCAATACCGCTTGTTACGGGAGGTTTATTTTGCTTGGCGCTGCTTTATCATCATTTAATAGTTTTATTAGCGCCCTCCACATTGGTTTTTTACGGATTAGCATTGGTTAGCGCCAGTCAGCACACCTTTAAAGAGATCAGGTATTTAGGTTTTTGTCAGATTGTTTTGGGATTAATTTCGTTCTTCCTGCTGGGTTGGGGATTGGTTACATGGGCAATCGGCTTTGGCGTTTTACATATTATTTACGGAATTATCATGCATCTTAAATATAAATAATCTAATAATTATTATCTAATTTTTACAACCTGTCCATTAAAAGTAAAACTGTGATTAAAATCAATCAACTTAATAAAGAATTTGAAAGTCGTGTTCGACTCGGAATCATGTCCGTGTTGGTGGTGAATGATTGGGTTGATTTTAATGAAATGAAAAAACTTTTAGAAGTAACAGATGGTAATTTAGCAAGTCATACCGCTGCTTTGGAGAAATCTGAATTTATTGAAATTAAAAAAGAATTTGTAGGCAAAAAACCTAAAACTTCTTATTGCGTCACAGAGCGCGGAAGAGAAGCATTTCAGGAGCACATTAATGCATTAGAAAAATTATTAGGACTATAAACTAAATTTTTTTTAAATTTTTACTTTGTAATTCAAAGTACTTTAAATTATTATTAATATGAAAACAAAAATCAACCTTAAAAGAAGTGCTTTTATCTATTTAATTGCACTTTCACTATTAATCATTCCTGCGCTTGGAATGCAGTTTTCCAATGATGTCAACTGGTCGTTGAGCGATTTTCTGATAGCAGGAATAATATTATTGATAGCTGCAAGCATGGTCAATATCATTTTAACTTTTATCCATACAAAACTGTGGAAGATTATTCTACTCATTATTTCCTTTTTTCTCATAGCGATTATCTGGGCGGAACTTGCAGTTGGAATTTTTGGAAGTCCATTCGCAGGAAGTTAATTTTTTTGAAATTGAATATGAACCGTAGGAAATTTTTTAAAAAACTTTCAAAATTTTCATTAATAGCAGCGTTTCCAACCTTATATGCATGGCAAATTGAACCTTTTTGGCTAGAATTTGTACAAAAAGATATGCCTATTAAAAATCTTCCAGCGCAGTTGCATGGTAAAACTTTAATGCAAATTTCCGATTTCCACATCGGAAATCGGTTTGACTGGAGGTTTCTGATTGATTCACTTATAAAGGCCAAGAGCTTTGAGCCTGATTTTGTAGTCTACACTGGAGATTTTGTCAATAAAGGAAGCGATGTAGAACTTGAATACCTGAAGGCAGTTATGGAGGTTGCTGTTCTGGGAAAATTGGGAACATTTGGCGTTTTAGGAAACCATGATTATGGTGAAAATTGGAGAAATTTAATTTCAGCAGGCAAAATCTGTTCAATTTTAAAAGATTCAGGCATTACTATACTGAACAATGAACAGAAATACTGTTCGGGACTCAACTTTATAGGATTTGAAGATTTATGGTCACCCAACTTTAATCCCTTAAACGTGATGAAAGAGTATGATAGCAGTAAGGCGAATGTAGTACTTTGTCATAATCCCGATGTATGTGATATAGATGTTTGGAACGGTTATAAAGGCTGGATTTTAAGTGGGCATACTCACGGTGGACAATGCAGAATTCCGGGAGTGGTTACGCCCATTCTCCCCGTCAAAAACAAAAAATACAGTTCAGGAGAAATTAATTTGCAAGATGGCAGAACACTCTATATCAATAGGGCACTTGGCCATTCTTATCAAGTTAGATTTATGGTAAGACCAGAGATAACGGTTTTTAAACTGAAAAAAATAGCTTGAGATTAGAAAACTAAGTATTGGAAAAATAAATCAAATCTTGTAAAAAGTTTAAATTTTCTTTTGTCAAATATTGAGTGATTTCATTTTAACATTCATCAAATAACCCGATTAATAAAAATTATGAAAAAACTACGCACTAAATTTCTGGTTTTCATGTACGAAACTACCCAGAAAAACTACAGAAAATTCTTTAAAAGAGGAAAAAGAAAATGGCAATTTACAGAAGAACAACTCCTCAACTTTCAGGAAGATTCTTTGGGCAGAACTCTTGGAGAATTCTATCACAAACATGGCTTCCGAATGATTCCTCAAATGGAGAACCACGATGTTTATCACTTGGTCACCAACTACAGCACTAAAATTCAGGATGAAATTGCAATGCAGTATTTGCTTTTTGGAAATGGAAAGAAAAGCGCATATCTGCTCGGAGTATTGGTTTTAGGAACAATTGTTTTCCCTGAATATTATACAATATATATGCAAGCCTACCGAAAAGGGAAAAACATGAGGTCATTTCACGCATGGGATTTTGAAGCATTATTATGGCAGAATTTTGAGCATCTAAAAGATTTTATCGCTCAAAAGAAGGTGATCAATTCGTATTAAGAAACAAAAACCGCAACATTCATTTGCTGCGGTTTCATGTTAATATGAAGGTTTCATGGTTGGTGTTTATTCTGTTTGCTGGAATACAATGCTGAGATCTCCAGCATAATAATAATTGGCTGTAGAGGTGGGAAAAGCTTGCGCAGCACCGCTCATCCAACGGTATCCTGTTATTAAAATATTTCCTGCATCTATCGGGTACACGGTACTGCTGCCATCGGTTTTTTTTCTTTCGTACCAATCGTTACCATTGTATGTAATCAGATATTCAGTGCTAGGATCAACTGCCAGTGGAGTAATGTTATTTCTCACTTCTACATTGGCAGACACCGTCGGAATGGTGAATGTACTTACAAGAACGTGTGTACTTTCATTCCAGATGCTTACTCTTACATTGGTGGCATTATCAGGAATTTTGAAGGTGACAGCGTTAATATTTCCTTTTACCTTTGGTTTAAACTTATAACCAAATTCATAAGTTCCCGAGTTAATGTAATTAGTGGTTTTTTGACTGAAACCTGAGTTTTGTATGTATGCACTCAGTGGATTTTCCTCAGGATAAACTTTTGGCGCAGGAGTTTCGTCTTCCTTCCTGCAACCAACAAACGTAGCTGCTATAAGCATTGCTAAAATAATTTTTGTTTTCATAATGTTTTTGTTTCATGTTTCTATCGCAAAGCTATAAGAAGCCTAAAGGTGATTATTAAGTGTTTCTACTAATTTTCAAGGAAATTTCCACGGCTTTTAACATCAGTGATAATACCGAGAATGTTGATTTCAGTTGAGTTTAAAATGCTTAATGGAACGGTTTTCGCTGCTTTGAGGGCACACTCAACTATTATCGATTATGAAAAATTCAGTTTTAATTATTTCCGTTCTATCTCTTGCATTAATATCATGTAAA
>JAEWYW010000034.1 GCA_023458535.1 Bacteroidota bacterium | reverse complement strand
CCGACAGAACCAATTTTTTGCTGATTGTGTTTCAGCATGATTACAAAGTTTCCAAATCCAAGCCTGTCAATCTGAGGTCTGAATTTTTCTTGAATGTATTGTTGAGCTTCTTCCACGGTCTTGATATTTCTATCACCAATAAACTGAATGAATTTCGGCATATTATACAACTGAAGGAGAAATTCAGCATCTTCAGTATTAAACTCCCTTATAAACAACCTTTCTGTTTCGTAATTTTTCATATTAAATTCCTTTTTTGCCTTCTATAAGCATTCTCATCATTTTTTCTTTGCGTTGATCTCTTGTCTCTTGTTTTTTGGCATCTTCAATCCATCGGATATATTCTTTTTGGTGGGTGTAACTTAATTTCTCAAAAATTTGTTGTGCTTCTTCATTGGAATTGAATAATTGGTGAACATCTTCTGGAATGCTTACTTTTCGTTCTTCCAAATCTTCCCATAATTCTACCTCGACTTCATCACCAAAGCTTTTCCCAAGTTTTTTTCGGATTTCTTGTGTGAGTCCCAAAATGTGGCAATCAGATTTCATTTTGGCCAAACTTCCTCTGTATTCCACTTTGCCATCAAATACTGCTTTTATTTTTACCTGTCCTTTTTTTCCGAACAATTCTTGAACTGAAAATGGAAATTCCACATATGCCGCATTGATGTTGCCACTCTGCAAAATTGTAGCTTTAAATGAATATTTTAGTGAGTGCATATTTATTGTTATTCAATTGAAAATAAAAAACCGCAGAAAATTTTCTGCGGTTTAAAATTATTCAAAAATTCCTAAGAATTATTTTTTCTTTTTAGAAGTTTTAGATGCCGGTCTAGGCATTTTAGTTTTGGTATCAGCAGGAGTGTTTTCATCTCTTACCAACTTCAGTTCATCAATAAGTCTTCTTGCACCAGCAAACTTATCAATAGTCCAAAGAACAAAACGGATATCTACATTGATGGTTTTTTGCCATTCTTTTTCGAAAACGATATCACCACTCAAAGCTTCGCTGTTTCCATCGAAAGCAATACCGATAAGGTTACCGTTGCCATCTATCACTGGAGAACCAGAGTTACCACCAGTAATGTCATTATTAGAAAGGAAGTTTACAGGCATATATCCTCTGTGATCTGCGTACTGACCGAAATCTTTAGCTTCGAACAGGTCGAAAACCCTTTGTGGTAAATCAAATTCTTCATCACCTTTCTTGTATTTACCTACTAATCCTTCCATAGTAGTATAGTAATTGTCCTCTACACCGAAATAGTTTCTGTCCTCTCTAATAGGAAGCTTATCAACCGTTCCGTAAGTTAATCTCATTGTAGAGTTTGCGTCTGGATAGAATTTTTTCTCAGGCATTGCTTTCATTAAACCTGCTAAGAACAATCTGTTATTTTTAGCAAAATTATCATCTACTTTAGAGAATCTTTCCGTTAAAAGTTTTTGATCTTCTACCACACCGCTTGCTAATTTCCACATTTTATCTGCATCAATTTTTAAACGATCTGGGTTCATTACGAAGTTCATTGCAGAAGCTTTACTTGCGAAAAGTGAAGAATATGCCAAGTTGGATAAGTTAGCTGCATCTGCCGCCAATAAAGCTGGAGAAGCAACGTCTTTGTTAACCTTTGTTTGATAAAGAGAAACCATAGAAGTAAGCATTTCGCCTTCTAATTTTGGATTGAATTTATCATAGAACTCATCAATTTGTTTTTCTAATTTAGGTCTCATTGCAATTCTTGATTCTAAATCTTGATCCGCATACGTTTTGAATAAAGTACCTAACTGATAAGCTAAAGCGATGTATTTTGAATTTCTCGTTAAGATAGAAGCATAGTTTCTTTCCACATTTCTGTTTGAAATTTGTTTGTAGTAAGCTTCAATGTTTTCCAGAACACCATCGTACTGCTCATTTCCTTTCTGAACGGCCCACTGTCTGTATCTGTCTTCAATTTTAATTTTATCTGTAATTGTTCCGTTTTTGTCAACGGCATCAATGGTTCCTTGTCTGTTTTTCCAATAGTTGGCAACAGAAGCGTACTGAGAAGCATAGTTCAACTGAGTCGCTTTATCCTGATCCATATACTTTTTCATTACCTTCATGGCAATATTAGATGCTTCAACCCAAGCTGGATAATCTTTATTAACCAATTGCTGAATACCATACGAAGTTAAATAACGGTTGGTTCTTCCTGGGTATCCTAAAATCATTGCAAAATCTCCAGGCTTGTAACCTTTAAGTGAAACTGGTAAAGAATGCTTAGGCTTTAAAGGAACGTTCTTAGGTGAATATTCTGCTGGGTTTCCTGCAGCGTCAGCATACACTCTGAAGACAGCGAAATCTGCAGTGTGTCTTGGCCATTCCCAGTTGTCTGTATCGCCACCGAATTTACCTAATGATGAAGGTGGAGCACCCACTAATCTCACATCTTTATAATCCTGATAAACAAAATAATAAAATTCGTTTCCGTTAAAGAAATCTCTTACTACAACAGTGTATTTACCGTTTTCTGAATTTTCTGCTTGGATGGCCTTATATTCTGCATCAATAACCTTTTTTCTGTCTGCTTCAGACATACTTGGGTTTAATTTTGAATTGATTCTTTGGGTGGCGTCATCCATTCTCACTAAAAATCTTACATAGAGATCCTTAGAGTTGAATTCGTCTGATTGTTTCATTGCCCAGAATCCGTTCTTTAAATAATCTTTTTCTGGAGTAGAAGCTGCCGCAATAGCTCCGTAACCACAGTGGTGATTAGTAAAAAGTAAACCTTTATCCGAAACAATTTCTCCTGTACAGTAACCGCCAAAACTTACGATAGCGTCTTTAAGACTAGAATTGTTTACAGAATAGATTTCTTCTGGAGTTAAATGCAGACCTTCTTTTTGCATGTCTACACCATTAAGTCTTTTAATGAGCATTAAAAGCCACATCCCTTCATCTGCACGCATCTGAGCGAAACTCAATAAAAACGTGAGTAGTAAAAATATTCTTTTCATTTTTTAAAAAATTTTCAGGTGCTAATTTACTAAAAATTACTTGAATACACGGTTTGTGGTACGAAAATGGAATTCTAAATTTCTTCTAATCAATATACATATTATGAAAATCATATACAGATCATTATTTGTTGGCTTATTATTGTTTGTTTTGGCCAGCTGTTCATCGCAAAATACGGACATTCAAAAGCCTTTGCAGCGGCAGTGGATGATGGTAAGTTTTAACGGTTTCACCAAAGAGCAATTAATGAGTAAAAAAGCTGAAATCAACATCACATCAAGTACAGATACTAAAGAAGCGGTATTAAATGCTTCTGCCTTTATGGGTTGTAACAGAATGAATGGATCAGTTAAAGTGGAGTCGAATAACCGATTGAAATTTAATGACATGATAATGACTCAAATGGCCTGCGACGACATGAAATTAGAAGATGAGTTTGTGAAAAAACTTCCATCTGTGAATCATTATAAAATAGAGGGTCATTTTTTAACATTGTACAAAGACCAAGAGGAACTGATGAAGTTTGTAGCTGCTGATTGGGATTAATCACATTTAAAATAAAATATTTATGAAAAGACATGCAACAGCCTTATGGAAAGGCACCATTAAAGAAGGAAGCGGAACGTTAACTACTCAAAGTACAGTATTGGATGATACGCAATATTCATTTAAAAGCAGATTTGAAGACGGTGTAGGCACCAATCCTGAAGAGCTTTTAGCGGCCGCGCACGCTGGTTGTTTTACCATGAAAACATCTGGTATGCTTTCAGAAGCGGGTTATCAACCAGAAAGTTTAGAAACCAAATGTAATATCAGTTTCGAAAACGGTAAAGTAGCAAAATCTGAGTTAGAGTTAACCGCGAAAATTCCGGGGATTACAGAGGAGGAGTTTAAAAAAATTGCACAGGAAGCAAAAGATACTTGTCCCGTAAGCGTAGCCTTCAGTTTCGACAAAGTTTTGGTTTCTGCCACGCTGGTGTAAATTCAACTATTAAAATAATATGAAACCAAAGTAATCCTTTGGTTTTTTTATTGAAAAATATTACCTTGCTAAAACTCATTATTTATAGAGGATATACATGCTAGAAAAAAAAGAACATCAATACGAAAAGGCCGTATTAGTAGGGCTTGTAACTAAAGATCAGGACGAAGATAAGCTTCAGGAATATATGGACGAGTTGGAGTTTTTGGCCTTCACTGCGGGAGCTACTGTAGAGAAGAGATTCACACAAAAACTGTCTCAACCAGATTCTAAAACATTTGTTGGAAGCGGAAAAGCGGAGGAAATAAAAGCGTATGTGAAGGAGAACGAAATAGGTACTGTAATTTTTGATGATGAATTATCGCCTTCCCAGCTTAAAAATCTTGAAAGAGAAATGGAGGTGAAAATTCTTGACAGAACCAACCTTATTTTGGATATTTTTGCACAAAGGGCACAAACTTCCTATGCCAGAACTCAAGTTGAATTAGCCCAATACGAATACTTGTTGCCACGACTTACCAGAATGTGGACGCACCTTGAAAGACAGCGAGGAGGTATCGGGATGCGTGGTCCCGGGGAAACAGAGATAGAAACCGACAGACGTATTATTAGGGATAGAATCTCTCTCCTGAAAGAGAAGCTGAAAACCATCGATAAGCAAATGGCTACCCAAAGAAATAACCGTGGAAAAATGGTGAGGGTGGCTCTTGTTGGATATACCAATGTTGGAAAATCCACTTTAATGAATGCTTTATCTAAATCTGAGGTTTTTGCTGAAAACAAACTCTTTGCAACTTTAGATACTACGGTAAGAAAGGTAGTGATAGGAAATCTGCCCTTTTTGCTAACCGATACAGTTGGGTTCATCAGGAAACTACCTACACAGCTTGTGGAATCTTTTAAATCTACCTTGGATGAAGTGCGAGAAGCAGATTTGCTCATTCATGTGGTGGATATTTCGCATGAAAGTTTTGAAGATCATATCGAATCGGTCAACCAAATTTTACAGGAGATTGATGCCCACAAGAAACCAATGGTGATGGTTTTCAATAAGATTGACGATTTTTCTTACGATAAAAAAGATGAGGACGATCTTACACCAAGCACCAGAAAGAACATTTCTTTAGAAGAATGGAAAAAAACCTGGATGGCTAAATCTAAATATCCAACAGTTTTTATTTCTGCATTAACCAAGGAGAATTTCCCAGAAATGAAAAAGATTATTTATGATGAGGTTCTCAAAATTCATATTTCAAGATTCCCGTATAACGATTTCTTGTTTGAATATTATGATAACGATGATGTAGAGGATGAAAACTAAACTGATTGTACTCTTTTTATTATTTTTTATTCTGGGCTTTGCCCAACAGGTTCAGCTTGATTTAAAATCTCTTGAAAAAAACCTAAAAGATCCAAAGTCCAACTACCATTACGATAAGGTATTATTTAAATATTTGGGCTATCCCCAATCTATGGACAGTACAGACATTCAATATTTGTATTACGGAAGAAATTTTGCAGGAACAAAGGTTTCGATGACCGATGAAGATTTTAAAAAACTTGTCGAATACTACAGAGATGAAAAATTTACCGAGGCGGCACAATTAGGCGAACAGCTTTTTAAAAAAGATCCCAGCAATCTCGATGTTCTTCTTATTTTATTGCAAAGTCTAAAAAATATTGGTAACGAGAAAGATTTTATTTTCAGACTGCATCAGTTCCGAACACTCATTACAGCCATTAAAAACTCAGGCGACGGTAAAACCGAAAAAACACCCATTATTGTGAATAGCGTTGGGGATGAATACATTTTCCTCAATACGCAAAACATCAAATTAGACGGTTTTAACCGAACTTCAAAGGTTCTTCAGGACGGAATGATGGATGTTTGGACTAAAGGTAACGAATCCATTTACGTTAAAATTCTTTATCTCACTTATTAATTAGCAACTCAAGTATAAAAACTATTAAATGGAGTTATATTACTCATTTTCTTATCTTATTGTATTGGCGGCAATCTTCGCCTATGTTAATCACAGATTTCTGAAATTGCCAAGTACCATAGGTATTATGGTAATCGCAATTACTGTTTCGGTATTTTTAATTTTCTTTGGTGAAAGTGTACTTCCCAAAACCTATGGAAGATTAAATTCTCTTATGAACAGTATCAATTTCACTGAAGTCCTCATGGGAGCGATGCTTAATTTCCTTCTTTTTGCAGGTGCCATACACATTAATATTAAAGATCTTAAGGAACAGCTCTGGCCCGTGATGACGTTTGCAACCGTCGGAGTTCTAATTTCCACTTTTGTGGTGGGCGTTGCCATGTATTATATTTTACCATTAATAGGATTGCATCTTTCGTTTATTTATTGTCTGGTTTTCGGAGCGCTCATTTCGCCAACAGATCCTGTGGCCGTTTTAAGCATCTTAAAAAATTCAAATGTTCCTAAGGAATTGGAAACAAAGGTTGCAGGTGAATCTTTATTTAATGATGGTATGGCGGTAGTTGTTTTTGCGATAGTTTTACAGTTGGCAACGGGCAAAAATGTAGAACTTACTGGTGAAAATATTTTTATGCTTCTGCTGCATGAAGCGGGAGGCGGTGTCGCATTGGGAGTATTGCTAGGATATGTTACTTCTAGAATGATGCGTCATGTGGACGACTATATTATTTCGGTTTTGGTAACACTTTCGGTGGTGATGGGAGGCTATTTAATAGCAAGACAATTTCATATTTCTGGACCACTCACTATGGTTACGGCGGGTCTTTTCATGGGGAATTTCAATAGGAATTTTAAAATGAAGAGCGTCACGCAAGATTATTTAATTAAATTTTGGGAGCTGATAGATGAAATCCTCAATTCTGTATTATTTCTGTTTATTGGTTTTGAGCTTTTGATGATAAAGGATTTGAATAAATACACCGTTGCAGGCCTCATCGCTATCGCAGTTGTTCTTATTGCACGTTTTGCCTCTATTTGGATTCCTACAAAATTCATGTCTTTCAGAAATCGTTTTAATCCACAAACGGTAAAAGTTTTGGTTTGGGGTGGAATTCGTGGTGGGGTTTCCATCGCCTTGGCAATGTCTATCCCCAAGGGTGAAAATTCAGATATTATCCTAAGTATTACGTATTTTGTGGTGGTATTTTCAATAATTGTTCAAGGTCTTACTATTGGTAAAGTCGCGAATACCGATAAAATGGCTAAGGAAGAACTGGAAAGAGATCGAAAATTAGCATAAATGACAATAGTTGACGAAATAAAAGAGGCGCTGCGAGTTTTAATTATAGAAGATAAAGCGAATTTTTATCCTAAATTTTTCAAAACGGGAAAAGGAGAATATGGAGAAGGTGATCTTTTTCTCGGTGTCAAAGTTCCAGATCAGAGAGCAGTGGCAAAAGAATTCTACCCTAAAATTACGCTAGAGGAACTACATTCTTTATTATCCTCTCCATACCACGAAGAACGTTTAACTGCCATTTTCATTCTTGTTTCGAAATTCGAAAAAACGAAATCTTTTGATGAAAAATCTCAAATAGTAGATTACTATCTCAATCATCTCGAATACATCAACAATTGGGACTTGGTGGACAGTTCCTGTTACAAAATTTTAGGAAGATTTGCTTTTGAGAATCAAAAAGATGATCATCTGAGAAATTTATCCAACTCTGATGTGATGTGGCATAAAAGAATTGCAGTGGTGGGAACAATGCATCATATAAAAAAAGGAAGTTATACCCTTACAAAAGAACTAGTAGTTAATAATCTACAGCATCCGCATGATTTAATGCATAAAGCAAATGGTTGGCTGCTGCGTGAAATGGGGCAGAAAAATGAAGCTGAATTATTAAAATTTCTCAATGTTCACTATCAAAAAATGCCACGGACATGCCTACGATATGCTATTGAAAAATTAGATGAACCTCTTCGACAAGATTATTTGAAAGGCCGCATATAATGGATTTTATCTCTTGGAAAACCTTTGTTCATTACTTTTTGCATTTTGGGTTTCCATTTGTGGTGGCATTTATATTTTTCAGAAAAGACTGGAAGAAGGTATCCTTGGTATTGTTGCTGACCATGTTGGTGGATTTAGATCATCTCTTCGCCAATCCTATTTTCGAACCTGATAGAAACAGCATAGGTTTTCATTTTTTACATTCTTATCCAGCCATCTTCATATACGTTGTGATGCTCTTCTTCAAAAAGACCAGAATCATCGGCATCGGTTTATTGTTGCATATGATGACTGATTTTCAGGATTTTAATTTGTGGCATTATTAATTTTACTTATCATATTTTCATTTTTGATAGATTTTTTGTATTTTTGTGAAATCACGAAACGATAATTTATTAATCTTATTTTAATTTTAATGAATGCTTTTGTCGTTTTCATTAAATTATTCTTAACTTTTTACAAAAATTTAGATGAAACTAAAATTCCTGCTTCATTGGACCATTATCTTTCCCGTTATTTCTGCATTATTCTACTTTTCAGGAATGATAGATGATACGGTAGTAACGAAGATTATTGGTGGAGTTTTATTAATTTCAAGTGTATTATCTGCAGTTCACCACGCAGAAGTGGTGGCGCACAGAGTAGGCGAACCTTTTGGAACCATCATTCTTGCTATTTGTATTACCATACTCGAAGTGTCATTAATAATTTCCCTGATGATTGCCGGTGGGGACAATGCCATGACCTATGCCAGAGATACGGTTTTTGCAGCCATAGTGCTCATTATCAATGGTATATTAGGTGTGTGTATATTGGTGGGCGGCGTTAAATTTCATGAACAGTTTTTTGCTAAGAGTTCTGCTACAACTTCCTTGGTGAGCTTGGTAGCGATCTTAGTATTAACTTTAATTCTCCCTAATTATACCACCACCAAATCAGGTCCGTTTTACTCTAACGCTCAGTTAATTTTTGTTTCAGTAGCCTGTCTGGTTATTTACGCATCTTTTCTGATGGTTCAAACCGTACGTCATAGAAATTATTTTATTACACAGCACGACGATGAAGATCATGGTGTAAAACCGCCTTCAAATTTAGAGACTTTTTTTAGTCTTGGTTTTCTTATTTTATGTTTAGCCGTTGTGGTTTTCATGGCAAAAGCTTTATCACCAGCCATCGAAGATATGGTGCAGAGTTTAGGTGCTCCTCAGGCTTTGGTTGGGGTGATTATTGCTGCTGTTGTTTTGCTTCCAGAGGGTATAGCCGCCATTCGAGCTGCAAGAAATAATCAGATTCAAACCTCTCTGAATTTGGCTTTAGGTTCTGCTCTGGCGAGTATAGGACTAACAATCCCTGCCGTGTCTATTGTATGTATTTATTATGATATGCATCTTGTGCTTGGGCTAGATAGAAAAGCAATCATCATTCTTGCACTATCGGTGTTTACCGTTATGCTTTCGTTAAGCAGGGGAAAAACCAATATTCTTTACGGTACCGTACTCTTGGTGAATTTGGCAGCGTATATTTTTACAGTTATCTTTCCTTAAGTTTGGTCGCAGTTTCCATTTTGTAGCTCATTAGGTTGGCAATGTTATTGGCTTTATAAAGTGCCAGTTGCGTATTTTCACCATTAAATAGCTCGGTGATGGTTTCACGCCACAAAAATAACCAGTGTTCAAAATGTTTCTTCTCCAAAGGAACGAGATCATTAATAGGAAAATGTTTTTGCATAGGATTTCCTTTATACACTGCTTTTCCAAATAATATACTTTCCCAAAAATCATACATATTGGGTAGATGATTATTCCAGTCCACTTGTGCAACGTCGTTGAAGAAAAAACCTATGGTTGAATCCTTTTGAACTTTTTTATAGAAAGTATTGACAAGCAGTTCAATATCCTCTCTTGTTTCTAAATCTTTCATATTTCAAAATTACTAAACATTTACGAGATATGTTTTGAATCAATTATTTAAGGTAATTTTGCGCTTTAGTTTTCTAGAATTGTGGATTTACAGTTTTATCATCAACAGGCCCTCCAGAAAAAGGCTGAGCATAAAAAATTTTTAGATGGTTTAAAAAAGAAACCACCTAAACAGTTAGATTATGAGGTGCAAAGCACACATGATGAGGTTTTTGAGAAAATAGATTGTCTGAAGTGCGCCAACTGTTGCAAAACTACGGGTCCGTTATATACAGAAAAAGATATCGAAAGGATTTCGAAACACCTTAAAATGAAAGCTTCAGATTTTGAAGCACGATTTCTACGCATTGATGAAGATCATGATAAGGTGTTGCAGAACTTACCTTGCTTTTTTCTGAATGATGACAATACCTGCTCTATTTACGAAGTCCGTCCCAAGGCGTGTAGAGAATTTCCTCATACCGATCGTAAAAAGATTTACCAGATCAATCACCTCACCATTAAAAACACGCTTATCTGCCCAGCAGCCTACGAATTTGTAGAGCTTCTTAAGAAAAATTTGGGAAAATAAGTTGTAATTAATAATTCTTATTAAAAAATTATAATTAAGGTTAAACATTACTTTCCCAGACAATTATTTTTTTTTGATGGCGTTTCTTATTGTAGAAACAACCATTAATCACTAAAATATTGTAAGTCATGAAAAAGTTATTCTTAGCCGCTTCGTTCTCACTTTTGGGAGTAGTCGCCATAAATGCACAGCAAACACCAACGCAACCTACAGAGACCAAACCTGTACAGAAGGAAGTTAATACTAGCGTGCAGAAAACAACTACTACAGAAAACGTAAATATGGAGCCGGTGCAAGCTACTATTAATGAAGCTCAAGCAGATGTAAAGGTCGCAGAAGCCGAAGTTGATAAAGCAAAAACAGAAATAAATGATGCTAAAAAAGAAGCAGTCAGAGACGATAAAAAGAAGAAAAAGAAAGAAAAAGTAGAGTAGTAAATTATGTGTCGAGAAAGCCCCTTCAGATTTTATTTGGAGGGGCTTTTAATTTTGTCGATTGCTTTGTTTATTTTTGTATTCGAGTTTTCATTATGGCAGATATTATTCAGCTTTTACCAGATTATGTAGCCAACCAAATTGCGGCAGGAGAAGTGGTACAAAGACCAGCCTCTATTGTTAAAGAACTTTTAGAAAATGCCATAGATGCGGGTGCTTCTAAAATAGAATTGATTATTAGAGATGCAGGTAAAAACCTGATTCAGGTGGTGGATGACGGCATAGGAATGTCGGAAACAGATGCTAGAATGGCATTTGAGAGACACGCCACGTCTAAAATTAAAGATACCAATGATATTTTCAAGATTTCCACGAAGGGTTTCCGTGGAGAGGCTTTGGCTTCAATTGCTGCGGTAGCACAAGTGGAACTCAAAACCAAAAAAGCAGAATCATCTATCGGTACGAATATTTATATTGAAGGTGGCGATTTACAATTTCAGGAACCTGTACAAACGGCTGAGGGATCTAATTTCTCAGTGAAAAATCTGTTTTTTAATGTTCCTGCGAGAAGAAAGTTTTTGAAAAATAACAATATTGAGTTTCGCCACATTATTGATGAGTTTCAACGGGTTGCCCTCGCACATGAAAACATCGAATTTTCTTTATTTCATGATGATGAAGCAGTTTTCAGGTTAAGAAAAGGCTCGTTAATGCAGCGTGTGGTGGATATTTTTGGGCGAAAACTTCAGCCTCTTCTTATTCCGATTAAGGAGGATGACATGTGGGTAAAACTCAATGGTTTTGTGGCGAAACCCGAAGGTGCCAAGAAAACGCGTGGCGAACAGTTCTTGTTTGTCAACGGCAGGTTTTTTAAGAGTCCGTATTTTAATAAAGCAGTACAGGAAGCCTTCGAAGGTTTATTGCTGCCAGGCTACTTGCCCAGCTTTTTCCTTTATTTGGAACTTGATCCCGAGAAAATAGATGTGAATATCCATCCTCAGAAAACAGAAGTAAAATTTGAAGATGAGCACATTATTTTTGCGTTAATCCGCTCAACAATCAAAAAATCTTTGGGTATTTACAATGTCGCACCGAGTTTAGATTTCGATAGGGATCCTAATTTTGATGCGATGCTTAATCAGAAACCATCTGCTGGTAATTCAGGCTTTAAAATGCCAGAAATTTCTGTAGACCGAGATTATAATCCGTTTTTGGAAGATAAAGAAGTTTCAAAAGCGGAAATTCAGAATCTTACGGAAATTTACCATCAAAATATAGAAGCAGCACCATCAAAAATCAATTTATTTGAAGATGAAGACTTTGATGAAGACTTGATGCGTCTTCCTAATGGATACTGGCTTTTTAATAAAGGTGACAAAACTTTGATGTTAGACTTGGGAAGAATGCACAGGCTTGTAGTGGCGGAAAACAACAAAAAATCAACAAAAACCAACGCCAGTCATACATTGCTTTTTTCATTAGAGTATCACATGAACGAAATTGAGAAGAACAAGTACCGATCGATTAAAAAATACCTTCCACAGTTAGGTTTTGATATGAAAATAGCTCACGAAAGTGTTTTGCGTATTGATGCAGTGCCCGAAGGCTTGAAAGAAACCAAAGTAATGAAGTTTCTTGAGGATTTATTTGAGATTTTAGATTATAAAACCGAAGAAGAATTCCTGATGTACTACCATCATCAATGGAATAAAAATCAGGCAAAATCCCGTTTTGATTTTATCTATAAACACGATGCCGAACAGCTTTTAAAAGATTTTACAAAATTGGGGTTTCCAGAATTTTTACCCAACGGTAAAAGATGTTTCTACGAAGTTCCTTTTAACGATTACATTAATAAATTTTAAACTATGTTTCAAAACATTCCTCCTATAACAAGAAATATCATCATTATCAATATAATGGTGTATTTAGTAACCAACCTTTTCAATACGGAGTTTTTATACGATATCTTATCAGGATATTATCCTTTTTCCCCAAAATTCCATTCATGGCAAATAATCACGCATATGTTTATGCATGCACCTTGGGGACAAGGTGGCTTAGGAATTACCCATATTCTTTTCAATATGCTTACCCTGTGGAGCTTTGGTCCGGCCTTGGAACAAACCTTGGGCGAAAAGAGATACCTAATTTTATACTTCCTCAGCGGGATAGGAGCCTATTTTCTGTTCAATCTTTGGAATTTCATTGAAGTTCAGCAAGTAATTTCTCAGCTTGAAGGTATGGGTACTGATGTGAAAGCATTTTTGGCGGGTCAGAATATTTCATTGTCTGGTAATGCTGCACAGGTTAACCAACAAAAAGAACTGTTAGCGAGTGTGCAGTCAACCATGTTTTCACCTATGGTGGGCGCTTCAGGAGCTGTTTTTGGGGTTGTAGCGGGTTTTGCAACGCTTTATCCTAACGCAAAACTGGTTTTTATGTTTATTCCTTTTCCTATAAAAGCTAAAATACTTCTTCCGATTATTATTATAG
>JAEWYW010000033.1 GCA_023458535.1 Bacteroidota bacterium | reverse complement strand
GCAAAACGCCTCAAAGAAATCAACTTACCTTCCGTCGTGGTGGGTGATTTTAATAACGTCGCATGGTCGAAATCCTCCATTCTCTTTCGCAAAATAAGCGAACTCATCGATCCCCGAATCGGTTACGGCTTTGTATCCACCTTTCATGCAAAATACCGATTCTTCCGCTTTCCTATTGACTTGCTGTTTCACTCACCCACCATTTTCATCAAGCAATTAAAAACGTTAGAAGCCTTCGGCTCCGACCACTTAGCGGTATTCTGCGAGTTTTTTATTCATCACAAAGAAGAACTTCAGGAAGATAAGGTGGAATGCGCGACCTCAGAGGAAAAACGGGAAGCCAAAGAAATGATCAACGAAGGAATCCAAGAAGAGGGCGACCGCAATACCATCGCAAAGGAAGACTAAAAAGTAGTCTTTTATGCATTTTTTTTACTGGATGCCAAAATTTAAATCTGGTTTGATATCAAAGCTTAATCACTACTACATTAACTGTACTTTTTAACCCTAACTTCTCAATACATTTAACCAACTCAGAGTCTGTGGATTCCTTTCTAAAAATATTAAATCAAACCATTTTGCAAAAAATAAAAAAGGTCAGAAAAAATCTGACCTATGTACTGTATTTATTATTCTTATAAGTTATTTTAAATGCTTTGTAATTACATTGTCTGTTGGATTGGTGGTGCTCAGGTAAGTATCAATTAATTTCCCGTTTTCGTCCACTAAGAACTTGGTGAAGTTCCATAAAATTGCTGTGTTTTTTACTCCGTTCAATTCTTTTTCTGTTAAATACTTAAAAATGGGTGCGGTATCATCTCCTTTTACAGAAACTTTAGCAGCCATTGGAAATGTTACCCCATAATTCTTCTCGCAAAAAGCTCCAATCTCCTCGTTGCTTCCGGGCTCCTGACTTCCAAAGTTGTTGGCGGGAAAACCTACAATAACCAATTTGTCTTTATACTCATTATACAATTTCTCTAAATCTGCATATTGAGGCGTGAATCCACATTTAGACGCAGTATTTACGATAAGGATTTTCTTACCTTTAAAATCTGCAAAGTTGATTTCTTTGCCATCTAAGCTTTCTACTTTATAATCGTAAATTGATTTGCCCATAAGTTCCTGAGTTTTAGATTTTGATAATTCTGTTTTTTGGTTAGTGCAACTTTGCAAAAACGCCACAAATGATAAAAGAACAATGAATAATTTTTTCATGATAATAAAATCTAAAAACTTTCTAAAGTTACCTAATTAATTTTAAAACCTAAAAGTATTCTCCGGAAAAACTTTATTAACCTCAATTTTGTTCAAGATGATAACATAATCACCGTCTTGTTTTGCACTTGAAGATTCGATTCTGTAAGGCATCACCAAATTTCCTGTCTTTTTATAATCAGAATACTGAAGCGTTTCTCCTTTTTTTATCTCTTTTACCAACATGAAGTTTTTGGTATCAAAAAAGTAGTAATTTTTGTTGACATTTTTGGTAAGTTCCACCTTGTGACAATACGTTTCGCCCACTTTTTCTTTGCCTAAATATTTAGCATCGAATCCTTTATTTTCCCAATCTATAAAATCGTTGTCAAAACTTTCGGCTACATAATCAGGGTACACCTGCAATTTATTTTGAGCATAATTCATGGCATAACCTTTCTGCCCATCATAACCCTCAATTGGAGTTTCTTTTTTATTAATAGTGATCACCGTTTTGGTAAGATTAGGACGTTGTTGGAAAATTTTTATAGGATATTCATCTTTCACTCCCAAAATCACTTTTCCCTGTAACATCACGGAGTTGAGGAGTTTCCAATTGGTTAATCCACCCGAAAGTTCAATATTTTTATCAATAATTTCTTTTGCTGTTTGTGCTTGTATGCAACATGATAAAATGACAGCAAATACCAACAATAGTCTCTTCATTAATTTCATTTAAAGCCCAAATATACGTTTTTGATTCATCTAATTTCTAAACATTAACTCGTCATTAACAATTCGAATTGCAAAATATGGATTTTCCGCATTGACATTTTTAAAAAAAATAAAAAAATCTTTATCTAATATTAATTTTTTTGGCTGTTTCTTTTGAGTTGATGCCGACTTTGATGCATCGAGAGCAATTTGCGCCTCACTATCAATCTTAACACCCTTTTCGTCTAAATGAAATATGTTCGTTTGTGAAATTCTATTTATCACATGTTGTTTAGCTTGACTATCGGTAAACTTTAAATCATGAAAGTCAACAAAATCTTTCTCAATATTGAAACCTATTTTAGGAACGATAAATGTATCGTCTTTCGCAATTTTTTCTAAAGTACTCCTCTCATAATATTTTTCGTCAATACTCCTATAAGCACTTACAAAATCATTATACTTTGTGGGAGTTTTAATGAAGTACATCATTTTTTTTCTGTCTTTTGACATAACTCTAACAATAAAATCATCATCGTTTTTATAGTAATCTACATAAATTTGAAATAGATTTGAATTCAGATTACTCTTCTTACCAAAAGCTTTATTGATTGACTTTTAAATTTAAATGTAGATATTGTATCAAACTCCAAAAAATAACTAAATTCATTTTTAAATGCAACTTTAATATTTATTGATTTATTGGTACTTATCTCACTTTTATATTCGGATTTATCCAAAGAATAAAAGTGTTTAGTATCATTAAGATAACTAAATAAAATGTTTGTAGGTTTTGAAATAAATGGAGGTTTATATATTTCTTTTACTTTGCTCCAAGCATACAAAATTGTTGGTGAATATATGTAGTTAAAATCTGTATGTACAAAAGGTTGATTCATAGATATTAAAAAATCTGATTTTTTATAATCGGAAACAGATTTGCTCTTTTTCAAACGCTGCGAATAATTCTGCTTCTTTGTATGATGATAACCATCTTTACAACTGTATGATATAATTACAATTAAAAAAAGAAGTATCCTCATTAGATCATTTTTTTTGCCTTTTCCAAATCCTCGGGTGTATCAATGCCTACACCAACGAAATGCGTTTCTATTAATTTAATTTTCATGCCGTATTCCAGATAGCGGATGCATTCTATTTTTTCAGCAATTTCCAAAGGCTTCATCTCCAATTTTGAGAACAGAATTAACGCTTCTTTTCGAAACGCGTAAACGCCGATGTGTTTGTAATATTTCACATCATAAGAAAGTTCACGATGATACGGAATGACCGACCGACTGAAATACAGCGCATAGCCATTATTTTCTGTAATGACTTTCACGTTGTTGGGATTTTCGATTTCGGATTTTTCCTTTAATTCAATCTTTAATGAAGCTAAAGAAATTTCTTTATAATCATCATTTTTAAAAACGTCAATCAGTTGCTGTAAAGGTTCTAGTTTAAGAAAAGGTTCATCGCCCTGAACGTTTATTACGATATCACAATCAATATTTTGAACAGCCTCCGCAATTCTATCGCTTCCCGTTTCATGTTCGCCCGTCATTACAGCTTTTCCACCATTTTTTTCAATTTCATTAAAGATAATTTTGGAATCGGTAGCTACAAAAACATCATCAAAAAGTCCTGTTGCCAAAACATTCTTGTAAGTGGTTGTAATAACGGTATGATCGCCTAAAATCTCCATTAATTTTCCTGGAAAACGTGTAGAATTGTAGCGGGCGGGAATAACTGCAATGATTTTCATTTGATTTTATTTTTGGAATTTTCCTGTAGGAAGAATTTTAAATACTGTTTTTTCAATTTTTGTGGGTTCTTCAAAGTAATTTTCATGCGTAATAATAATGCTGCCTTTTGAAATTTCACTCCATTTTCTGATCGCTGATTCAGCAATTTCATCATAAGAAATCTCCAGATGATCAATCAACTCACCGTTGCTATTAAAATTTAATAACTCAGTAGATATTTCCATTTCGCCTTTATTGAAAGTTATACTGATTGTTTTAAAATCCGGACTCAAATTATAGTTGGAATTAATTCTGAAATTACTTGCATCAGAAAATAATTGATTCAGTTTTAATTCTTTTGAAATCATCTCATTGATAAGTGGCAGATGCTGAAAATCGTCAAAATCAGTCGAATCTGCTACTGGAAGAGCCTTCGATGGAAATTTTGCCAAAATATTTTCGAAATTGGATTTTGCACTTGATTGTTCTGCAATACGAGTAGATTGGACGGAATCATGCTTTGAATACGTCTTAAGATTTGATTCTTTTTTACAGGATAGGAAACTCGCTAAAATTAAAAATATTAATATAAATCTCATCTTAGTTAAGTTGAAGCAGTGCTTTTTCTAATTTAGGTAGCATTTCTTTGATTTCATCAACTGAAAGTCCGCCAACAGAAGCCCGGAACCATGGTTCAGTAGGAGAACAACCAAACGCCGAAAATGGCACGAAGGCAACGCCACCCTCACGAATTAAATAAAATACCAAGTCTGAGGTTTTTTCAATGGGTTCGCCAGTAGGCATTTTTTTGCCCACATAATCCATTTTTATCGTTAAATACATTGCACCCATAGGTTGAATACTGTCGACATTCAAACCTTTCTGCTTCAAATTCTGAATACCTTCATGAAGTACTTTTAATGCGTTTTCCAATTCACCCTTAAAATGATTTACAAAACGGTTCAGCTCTTCAGTATTTTGATAATAGGTGGCTGTAGCTTCCTGCTCTGGCTTTGGTGCCCAAGCTCCAATGTGCGTGTTCAATGCTTTCATCTTCTCAATAATTTCCGAAGGACCAAAACTCCAACCTACTCTCACGCCCGTTGCAGCTAGACTTTTGGAAATTCCATCCACAAAAATGGTGTACTCTTTTAATTCTGGAAATAAGGAAACCGGATTGAAATGCTCTTCACCAAAAGTCAAATTAGCATAAATTTGATCATACAGCAAATACAATGGCTTCTGATCCGCAGTTCTGCGCTTATTTTCTTCAACGATAAGTTCGCAAATGCCATACAGCTGTTCTTTTGAAAACATTGTCCCCGTTGGGTTTAACGGTGAACACAACGAAATAAGAACCGCCTCGGAAACATGAGGTTTTATTTCTTCAGCAGTAGGCAAAAAATTGTTTTCGGGTTGAGTTTGAACTTCAATTCCTTCTGCGGAAGTGAGATATGTATAATGATTGTTATTCCAAGATGGTACAGGATAAATTACCTTGTCGCCTTCATCCACAATGGTTTTATAAATAGCATAAATTAAAGGGCGTGCGCCGGCCGTAATCAAAATATCCGAAGGCGAATAATCGAGATTCCAACGATTTTTCAAATCCTCGGAAACGGCCTTTCTTAAAGCTAAAATTCCGTTAGCAGGGGGATAATTCGTCTGGTGATTGTTGTAGGCTTTTTCTATTTCCGACTTTAATAATTCAGGGATAGGATACAACTGCGAATTCAAATCTCCGATAGTTAAATTTGCGATTTGCGCTCCATTTGCCTTCATGTCATTAACTTCGTTACCAATTTTTACAATTTCAGAACCAATGAGATGTTGGGCAAGCTTAGAAACTTTCATTTTTTATTTTTCGTTAGTGTTAACAATAAGAGTCTAAAGAATAGAATCTGTGAATAGCAAATTTAGGGATTACAAAATGTTTGAAAGATGATTTGTTTGAAAAGTTTTACAATACTATAACTTAGTTGTCCTGATAATTGATTTACAATTCCATTATTTTACGTATTTCTTCCATGGTCTTACCACTATCTAACAATTTTCGATAATTAAGAATTTTTAAAGTAACTTTTGAATGAGGGTAACTTTTAATAAAACGGTCGAATTCTGTCGCAATTTCAGGATAAAGTTTTCCATGTTCGGATGTTCTGGTATTATCCATACCAAAAATATAATTATCTAAATATCTATTGTATAAATCCTCTGCTTTTTCTCTCAGCAACGATTGAGGATGTTTTTGCAAGAAATTTTCCCAAAATACTACTCTATCTCCCAACTCTTTCCAAGGAATAATAATTCCAGCATCAGCAGAGTAAAGATTAGCATTCTCTAAAGACTCTTGCTTCATAAAATCCTCGTAATCACTAGTAACACTTCCCTTAAACATTTTAACATAATGGTTAGGTGAGTCTACAATTTCGGTGAATCCTTCCCCAACTCCCATATATTCCAAATCCACTTTTTGTAGTTGAGTTTGAAGCAATTTCATCTCCGGCGGAAGGTTGTAGTCATTGATTTTTTCATCATAATAATTAATAAAATCATCAAGAACTTTCTGGTGTATTACCATTAGACAACTGATAATGATTAGTCTTTTTTTAATATAATGCTCGTATAATTGGTTGTTCTCTTCTAAAGAATTGGTTGAAATTTTATCAATGGTTACCCTATGAAGGTTTTCTAAAAGCGTAATATATTCCGCAGAGGTTTTCTCTGGCTCGCAGTCATCAATATTTACATTCAAATCATCTTCTGAAGGCACGGGCATTTTAACAATTGAATCTTGTTTAATGTGAACGGTCTTTTGATCTTCCTTTTTGCAAGAAAATAGAATTAAAATTAAAACTATGAAGAGTTTAGATATTTTCAAGGTATTCATTCGATTTAAATTAATTTATAAACATGGTAAACCCAATAAATCCATTCCTGAAGCCCAAAACACCTCATATTTATTTTTTTTCTTTTCGACAATGGTTCTTTCTGGAAATTGCATTCCAGATTCATCACTTTTTCTAAACCACGTAAAATTATCATAGTAAGCAAAATAATAATTCTGGTATTTTGCAAAAACGATAGGGCTATAATTACCGGAACCATAGATATTTTCAGTACTTTCTTTCTCGGTAGCAAATTTAATATCGGAGCTTACTTTTTTATTTGAAAATAATGTCAATGGAATATCCATTTTCGAAGCAAGAATTGGATGCCCTATATCGTGAGGAATATCGATTATTAGAGCAATAAAATCATTACCACATTCGTTTGATGAAAAAACAATCTTCTCTATTGTACTTTTTGCTTTTCCATTTAAACCGTAGACAAAATATTCATTGTCGAATTTTTTCCTGAATATTTTTTCAAAATTTTCCTGGTGAATTAGGGGATGCACATATAGACTATCATAATAAGCATATTCACCCATAGGTTTGTTGTTAATCCACGGCAAAGAATCTTTTTCTAGTAATTTGGTGTATACTGTCGACAAAGTATCATCACTACTATCAAATTGAACAGGAATACAAATGGCAAAATCTTTATCTGTTAATTGAAAAACACCAAAGATTTCATCTGGATTTAGTTTGAATTTTTCATTTCTAATAACTTTTTTCACTTCAGATTTAATTACCGATTTTTCATCCTTTTTACAAGAAATAAAAAGTATAACGCAAAAATACAGGAATATTGAGCTTCTTAATGACATAAATAATTTTTACAAATCAGCAATTCTAATTTTAGAAAGATTAAAAAAATCTATTATAAAAATAAAAATTTAATACAATCTATTATCATAAAAAAACTGGAATTGTTATTCCAGTTTCATTTGTTTTAAAAAATTTCATCATTAAAGATTTAAGCTCTTTTTAACCTCGTTAATTTTCGCTTCCAAATTTTTTATTTTGCTTTCATACTGGGATTCATCGGCAATGCTGTCTTTTACAGAAACATAAAACTTAATTTTAGGCTCGGTTCCAGAAGGGCGAACGCAAACTTTAGTGCCGTCCTGAGTGTAATAGATTAAAACATTGGATTTTGGAATATCATCCATTACTTTTTTCTCATTTTTAGAAACTACAAAACAAGTCTGCTCCTTGAAATCCTTTATTTCCTCAACTGGCGAACCAGCAATTTCTTTTGGTGGATTTTCGCGGAAGTTTTTCATCATATTCTGAATTTCGTCGGCACCTTCTCTCCCCTTTTTCACCACATTAATCAAACCTTCGTAATACAAACCTAAATCTTTGTAAATATCGATCATGTACTGGAACATCGAACTGCCATTGGCCTTACACCAAGCCGCGATCTCGCATGCAAGTATAATACTTCCACAAGAATCTTTATCGCGAACAAAATCTCCGGTCATAAATCCGAAACTTTCCTCACCACCGCAAATAAATTTCTCTTTGCCTTCAAAGTCGCGAATCATTTTTCCAATCCATTTGAAGCCAGTAAGACCCACTTTACAGTCAACACCAAATTTCTCAGCGATGTCGAAAAATATATCCGAAGTTACAATGGTCGATCCAATAAATTCCTTACCTGTAATTCTACCTTGTTTTTTCCATTGATCGAGGATGTAATAGGTAAGAATCGTATTGCATTGGTTTCCGTTAAGCAATTGAATGTCACCTTCAAGATTTTTCACTGCAATACCCAACCTATCTCCATCTGGATCGGTACCAATAACGATATCTGCATTGGTTATTTTCGCTAAATCCATTGCCATTTCCAAAGCGGCAGGCTCTTCTGGGTTGGGAGATTCTACCGTTGGGAAATTGCCACTCGGAATCATCTGTTCTGTAACCAAATCTATCTTTTTAAATCCTGCTTTTTTCAAAGCTTTTGGTACCGTAGTGTAAGTTGTGCCATGAATAGAGGTGAAAACAATATTCAGATTTTCTTTTCCCACATCCTGATAGGTGGAGTTTTTTATACAAGCATCAATGTAAACATCGTCCTGCTCATCGCCTATCCATTCAATTAAATCATCATTACCTTGAAATTTAATTTCATCAAATTGAGTAGCATAGACTTCTTTGATGATGTTTTCGTCGTTGGGTGGAACTATCTGTGCACCGTCGTTCCAATAAACTTTGTAACCATTGTATTCTGGCGGATTATGAGAAGCTGTTAAAACAATTCCCGCATTGCATTTTTTATCGCGAACCGTAAATGACAATTCGGGAGTTGGGCGGTGATTTTTGAACAACAAAACTTTTATTCCGTTGGCTGTAAGCACATCTGCACAAATTTTTCCGAACTCTTTAGAGTTGTTTCGAACATCGTAAGCAATGGCAACTTTAACCTCTTGGTTAGGGAACTGCTGATGAAGATAATTGGCCAAACCTTGAGTAGCTTGTCCGAGTGTATATTTATTAAGACGATTGGTACCTACGCCCATAACACCTCGCATTCCACCTGTACCAAATTCTAATTCTCTATAAAAAGAATCTTCCAAATCTGGCGAATTGGAATCGATGAGCATCTGTACCGTATCTCTCGTTTCTTTATCGAATGTATCGCTTAACCAAAGTTTTGCTTTTTCTAATGTTGTCATATTTTGATTTGAGATTTGAGATTTAAGATTTAAGATTCTATATATTTTATTGGTTTTAAAAACTAAATTTTAATCTCTAATTTAATATTTTATTTTCGATTTTTGCACTTTTATCAGTTTTAAGTGCTCTTACGGGGTCGCCATAATACACCATTTTTGTGGTGTTTCCAATCACACCTTTTAAGGAATCTTTGGCGTTAACCTCAATGTAAACACCATTTTTAGAATCTATATTAAAAGTATCCACCATCCAATAAGGAGCAATAATACTGGCAGTATCTGAAATTTTCATGCTTGCGTTCTTGGTAAATCCCTGAAAATTTGCACGTGTTTTATCCGACATTTCCACTTCCGCCTTTCTGGAATTTACCCAGCCAATAAATTTAGAATTATTTTTAAGATTCAATCTGAAATGATCTGTTTTTATAGCACTGGAAATATTCATCTCTACACTGTCGGACATGGATATTTTCTCTGGATTGTATTTTGAATAAATGGTGATATTATAAAAATCCACACCCTGTGTTTCTCTACTTTCTTTAATGAAAAGTGTTTTATCTTTCACCTTTACATTCAAATTTTTAAAAACATTGGGATAGGTTTCTACAGCGACAAAGTTTTTTGGACTGTTGACATAAAAAACCCTGAATTTGCCTTTTAAATCAAGACTTGAGAATTCCTCGAGATTAATTTCCTTGCTCTCGATATTTCCATTGGGAGAAACTTTTCCGCAGGAAACTATTAAAAATGTAAAAATTAGATATAGTAAGTTTTTCATTGATATAGCAATTACTAGTGGGTTGATGGTAATTTAATTCAAATTCAATTTTTTTTGATTACCAGCTAAAAATTTTGCATTGATATTTTTGCAACACTGATGTTTAAAAGACCTTTTTTAAATCACTTCATCAATATTATAGTTTTTATGCTCACGGTTGCTGCGGATGATCATTTCCCCAAGGAAACCAGCAATAAAAAGAAGCGTTCCCATCATCATCATCGTTAAAGCAATAAAAAACCAAGGATTGTCTGCAATCAGATGTCCATAAATACCTCTTGAAACATCTATTAATTTTGAAACCCCCAACCATAGAGCAGATAAAAAACCAATGATAAACATTAAAGTTCCTGCAGCTCCAAAGAAGTGCATTGGTCTGCCTCCAAATCTGCTCACAAACCAAAGCGTCACCAAATCAAGAAATCCTCGGATAAAACGTTCTGTTCCGAATTTTGAAGTTCCATAAGGTCTGGCCTGATGCTGAACAGGCTTCTCTGTAATTCTTTTGAAACCGGCATTGGCAGCCAATACAGGAATATATCTGTGCATGTCTCCGTAAACGTCTATTGATTTTACCACCTGCTTTTTGTAGGCTTTTAAACCACAATTAAAATCGTGCAGCTGAACTCCGGAAAGTTTTCTTGCAGCTCCATTAAAAAGCTTTGAAGGAAGATTTTTGGTCATTACATTATCGAAACGTTTTTTCTTCCAACCCGAAACGATATCATAATCTTCATTCACTACCATATTGTAAAGCTCTGGAATTTCTTCTGGAAAGTCCTGCAAATCAGCATCCATGGTAATAATCACATCGCCGTTGGCTCTTTCGAAAGCGGCATGCAGGGCTTGTGATTTCCCGTAATTTTTTGAAAATTTTATGGCATGAATTTGTGGGTTCTGAACTTTTAAATTCTCAATAATCGCCCAAGACAAATCTGTACTACCATCGTCTACAAACCAAATTTCATACGACAATTGATGATTCTTGCATACCTTATCTATTCTGGAAAATAGTTCCTCCAGAGACTCTTCTTCATTAAGTAATGGAATAATTATGGATAAATTCATGAATTTGTTTCTTCTATAGTAGGTTCAACCGTTCTTGTTTTAAAGAATGCTCCAAAAAACAAAGAAATAACAAGATAAAAAATAAGAATGGCAGCAAAATAACCTGAGAAATGACTAAAAGTAAGCATGTCTTTGCCTTTCACTTTATCGGGCGCAAAGCTCTGTAATCTTTCCTGATATTTCTTCTCCAAATCAGCGATTTCTTCTTCATTTTTCAACATCTTCTTAGCCTTGTTGTACTCATTGTCGAGTTCGCTTTTCTGCTGGGTAACATATTGGTAGTTCAGTAAATCTTTTGCGGCAGTATCTCCAAAATTTAGAAAAGCAAAAATACTGATCATAGAAAGCAAACCGCCGATAAACATAGGAGCAAACGCACGCTTAAAAGCCGTTCTGAAACCCACTACTCTATTTGCATTCCAATAAGATTTTACCGACCAAAATGCAATACCAACATACATGATGGGCAATACAAAAGCATTTATTTTTAAAGAAGTATCGAAATAGTTAACATCTGAGAAAAAGAAATAGGTGATAAAAAAGATCACCATTGTTACAATGAATAAAATAAATCCGAGCGTCGTTGGGTTCTTTGTCATGTCTTCTGATTAGACTTACAGACAGCATTCTTGATGATGTGAGTAAATCATTTATAAATTAAAAATTTAGCTGGGAAAAGATAAAAAATCAATTTTAGTTTTCCGATTGCAAAATTACGCATTAAACTTCAACTGTAAACTGATTAATTAACAAGCTTTTGATATTTGTTTTCAAAAAACATAAAGATTCACCATTTAAAAAGCAAAAAACAAAAACATAGTAAAAAATAGAACAAGATTTTTCAAATTCAAAATCAGTGAATTAGCCTCAAATAAAGACTTGTTTAACCAATTTTATCCCAAAACTCTTTTCAAATGATAAAAATTTTCTATATTTGCACCGGCAAGTCCTACACAACCAGCTCCTGTGAATCCTCCAGGGTGGGAACGCAGCAAAGGTAAACGGTTGTAGCGGTGTGATGTAGGTAGCTTGCCATTTTTTGTGTCTATACTTTTCGTTCTGAAATAAAATCACATCCAAAATTCGGTGAATATCGACCACCAATTCCTCTACTCAGTAAATTTCACCAAACATAGTTCTGGAATCAGTGGTTATAGTTGATTTAAAATCGGAATCTATATCTCAAAAACTTCTCCCAAAGTTGGCAATGTAAAATCTGTATTTCTTTCTGCAAATTGTCTTTTTGCCCAATCGTGATCGATGGCTATTGGCGGAAAAGTATCGAAATGACAACCGATGACAAAAGGTGTTTTCAATAATTTTGCTGCTGCATAAGAAGCCTGACGGGCACACATGGTATAATGCGCTCCAATAGGTAAGATAGCTGCTGTAATATCGCCAAACAATTTTGAAAATAATTTCATTTCACTGAAAGGAGCTGTATCACCTGCCAGATACACTACTTTTTCCTCATATCTGAAAAGATAACCCGAAGCAACACCACCATAACTTCCGTCTGGAAAAGAACTGGTGTGATCTGCTCTTACCATTGTTATTTTCAGGTCGTCTATTTTTGCAGAACCTCCAATATTAATGTCAATACTGTTGGTATGGTTGAAATATCCGCAAATTTCTGGTTGTCCAATAACAGTGGTTTCTGGATGATGTTCCAATACCTCTTTTACATCTGCTATATGATCGCCGTGAGCATGTGTAATGAGAACATAATCGATTTTTTGCGCGGCAATATCAAAACCCGTATGTGATTTCTGATGGTTGAAAAAAGGATCTGAAAGAATTGTTTTTCCGTTGTGGGTGAACAAAAAACAGTTTTGTCCTAAGAATTGTATTTTCATATTTTAGAGATTGGTAGTTAGAGATTAGTGATTAGTAGTTATTCAAAATATTTTACAAGAATTTATTCTTTAGGAAATTTATCTTGTATTAAATTCAAATTGATGCCATGTTCAAGCCAAGCTTTGCAGCTGTCTAAAACTGTTGTAAATCCGCCAGTATTATCATTGATAACGCGAAGTAAGTCTTCACCCTCTTGGCTATAGCCATAGCTCTTAATGGTGACCAATGTACCATCCTGCATTTCTTTAAATTCGTAATCCACATTAGTCTTAGGGCTTCCCCATTTCGTTTTTATAATTCTGCTGGGAACAATTTCTAAAACTTGAACTTCGCTTGAGACATCATACATCTCCCAAGTCCAAATAATTGTTTTTCCTGCTTCAAGTTTTCCGCTGGATTTTGTAAACCAAAAATGAGTGGTAATTTCTGGTTTGATAAATGCATCAAAAACATCCTCAATAGGCTTTCTGATGAGCATCTGACATTCCACAAAAGCTTTAGTTTCCATTTTTAATAATTAAAAAAGTTGAGTCCGAAAGCCAATAATATAGCCATCATAAATGTTAAAATCCCTACCTGCTTTAGAAAAGGATCCAGTTCCTTTGGATTTTTCACGGCTAGAATTTTTCTTCTCAATTTTGTCATAGGCAGCAATAAGATCATTACAATGAAAGCATAATACTGTTCATTCTGATAGAAATTATTAATCATTAAAAAGATTAAAATTAAGATTAACGGAAGCTGTAAAAGCGCCATTTGATATAACATTGCATTTTTAAACCCCATTTTCAGGGCTAAAGTATGTTTTCCTGAAGCTTTATCATTTTCAATATCGCGCATATTATTGAGATTGAGAACACCAACACTCATTAAACCTACCGCTGTTGCTGGAAGAAGAATATCCCATGAAAATGTTTTGGTAAAAAGAAAATAACTCCCACAAACGGAAACCAATCCAAAGAAAATAAAAACAAAAATATCACCCAAGCCCATATATCCATAAGGTTTTTTGCCCACTGTATAGCCAATCGCAGCCAAAATACAAGCCACGCCCAAACCTATAAAAATATAAAATTCATTTATAAAATTAGGGATGAAAGCCAGATATAAAAGCGCAACCGTCGCTATGAAAGATAAAACAGCTAGCAGAATAACTGCCGTTTTCATCTGTTGAGCAGTAATTTTGCCTGATGCAACTGCTCTAGCCTCCGCTTCATTGATTCTTAGTTTATCCGTACCCTTGATGCCGTCCCCGTAATCATTTGCAAAGTTGGAAAGTACTTGGTACAAAAGGGTCACCAGCAAAGCCAATGCGAAAATCCTCCAATCCCAATTTCCACCTTCACCATAAAGTCTCCATTTGGCTATAAAAGCTCCCATAATTATCCCGCTGAGCGAAAGCGGTAAAGTTCGCAGTCGAGCTGCCTGTATCCAATCAATCATGTCTTTTAGATATTAGAAACTAGAAATTAGAAGTTAGAAATCAGCATGGAACTAATTTCTAATATCAAATTTCTAAATTCTTAAATTTAAGATATCCACATATCTTCACCGAAATTCGGTTTTCTTTTTTCAAGGAATGCGTTTCTACCTTCCTTTGCTTCATCTGTCATGTACGCCAAGCGAGTTGCTTCCCCTGCAAAAACTTGTTGCCCTACCATTCCGTCATCGGTTAAATTCATCGCAAATTTTAGCATTCTGATGGACATTGGAGATTTTGCAAGAATTTCCTGTGCCCATTCGTAGGCAGTATCTTCAAGTTCGGCGTGTGGAATAACAGCATTCACCATTCCCATATCTGCAGCCTCCTGTGCTGAATAATTTCTTCCTAAAAAGAAGATCTCACGTGCTTTTTTCTGACCCACCATTTTCGCCAAGTAAGCCGAGCCATAGCCACCATCAAAACTAGTAACATCAGCATCAGTTTGCTTGAAAATAGCGTGTTCTTTACTCGCCAACGTTAGATCACATACCACATGCAGGGAATGTCCTCCACCTACTGCCCACCCTGGCACAACTGCAATAACCACTTTTGGCATAAAACGGATTAAACGCTGAACTTCTAAAATATTGAGACGGTGTCTGCCATCTTCACCAACGTACCCCTTTTCTCCTCGCGCTTTCTGATCTCCGCCGCTGCAAAAAGACCAAATACCGTCTTTTGAGCTTGGACCTTCTGCGGAAAGTAAAACTACCCCAATAGAAGGGTCTTCAGAAGCATCAAAAAATGCATCGTATAATTCTGAGGTTGTTTTTGGTCTGAAAGCATTTCTTACATCGGGTCTGTTGAATGCAATTCTTGCTACACCACCACATTTTTTATAAGTAATATCGTCGTATTCTTTAACCGTTTTCCAGTCGATAGCCATAAATAAAATTTTGCGTAAATATAGGGAAATATGAGGAAGATTGAAAGGTGAATTTATTGTAAACTCAAGTATTTCTTCGCAAAAAAATGGAAAATTTACTGCAAAAAAGTAGGCTACTTAGAAATTGATATTATTCCTTTTTAGAATTTCTTTAAATGTGCTTTCTTTACCATTGTCTTTAAATCGAATATACAGATTATGAATGTTCTTTTCTGCATCGGTTCGGTAAGGTGATTTCTGCTTCGTGTAGATGACATAAGCTTTGCACATGTAATCCAAGGCTTTTTCATCATCTTTTAAACCATTCATATAAATATTTCCAATTCCGTAATATGCTTCAGGATCGTCTGGATAAATTTTATCTAATTCCAAGTAAGCATCTACGGCCTTTTGATATTCTTTTTTATAGATATAAGCGACAGGAATATTTTGTAGAGGCATTTTACCTTTAGGATCTATTAAGAGCGAACTTTTATAAGCATTGATTGCATTATCATACTCACCTAACTGACGGTAAGATAGTCCGAGATTATCCCATGCATAAACAAAATTTCGATCTTTCTTAGTGGCAAGTTCAAAAAATTTGACTGCCTCTTTCCAATTTTTATTTTTGAACACCTTATCTCCTTTTAAGTAAAAATCAATTGCCTTTTCATCATCTGAAAAATGCTCTGATTTAGTCTCTGAAGTGTTAGCTGCATTTTTTACACTCGGACAATTTTCCATTAAATATCTTTCAAGTTGATGATAACTATCGGTATATTGTTTAGAATTCTTATTGGAATTGAAATTTAGATTGATTTGTTTTTTTCCATCAACAGTTTTCGCATTTTTTTCTAGATTCTTTGCATCCATCAACAACGACCCCAGCTGAAGAGCACTAGTTTGTTCATCGATACAATTATTAATATCATTAAAAATATCTTTTTTCTCCCTGTTCATTAACTTTACAGAATCGGTACATTTACATGCATTGTCGCCGAGTTCTTTTAATAAACCTTTTAATGAGGAGTCTTCCTTTTTTTGAGTAAAAGCCATCAATGATAAAAATAGAAACACAAAACTGAAATTTTTCATGGTAGTAGTTTTTTGTAAATGTAAAAATAATTTCTTTTCACGTAGAGATTTTATACAAAACAAGCTGCTCAGAAAAGCAGCTTGTTAATAAAACACTTTGGTGTAGTATGGGAGGTTATTAGTTTTTGATCAATTATATTTTAGTTTTTATTATTGTTACTACAAATATACCTCTGCATACCATGGATTTTTATCGTAAAACTCCGAAAATAATCTCAGTAAAATCACGGAATTTTACTTGTACAAATCAGGTTCTATTCTGTTATTGTTTTTTACTTCCCTATCTTTAATCCTCTTCTCCATTTGTTTAAACATTTGACTCTGATCGATTTCCTTTCCGTTGGCATCTTTCATTTTTATTACCGTATTAACTGTTGCACCATCAGCTCCCATTCGTGAACCCATCATCTGTCTCATATTTTTCGTCGGATCACTCAGATAATCTTTCCACACTTTTTTATATTGCTTTTCGCTAACTTCAATTTCTTTTTCCTGTAATCCAAAAGCCTTAAAATTGCCATTATTTTCAGAGCCCTTTTCTGAATCATTATTGGTCTTGTTGATGGTTTTATTCCCTATCAAAGTCATATCAAAATCTCCACTTTTATCGGTGATTTTCACAATCAATCCTGGTAAACCATAAAATTTGTACGGACCATCCTGAAATGGCAAATCTGTACTGAACCACGCTGTCCATTCCCGACCGCCAAAACTGGTGGTGGCTTTCTGACCATCATAGTTCCCGACTTTTTGCTTATCAGGGTATATTTTCCATTCTGGTTTTTGGTCTTCAAGAATCTTATAAGAATCCTGAATTAATGAAGTTAATAAGTGGGTTTTAAAATCGGGATATTGCTTTGTAACTTTGTAACCAACAACACCTTTATTGGTGGTCTGTTTAATGTTTAAATTAGTGCTGCCCGATTTTATTTGTTTTTCGAATTCTGCGGTTCTAATAGAATCTTGTTGAAATTTATCCCAGCTGTAATATGTAGATCCATTTTTATCAATATCTAAAAGCATTACTTCTTTAATAACTTCGGATATGTTGGTAGAATCTGGAATGAATTTGTATTCATAAGTAAACCGTTGAACTTGTGCTGAGCACAATGTACAGACTAAAATAAATACAAGTGATAGTTTTTGCATATTTATAATTATTTTAATTTCACCTCAAGTCTCGCCCTGCCATCATTTTTGTAAACATTAACTGATTGAATAGCTTTTGGATCGATTTTCTTAAAATCGGCTTTATCAATCATTTTTCCATCCACATAAACATCATAGTCATCATAAGATTTCACGGTGTTTCCATGTGTGGAATTAGTATTGTTTCGACTTGTATAAAATGGCAATCTTGGATCTTTGGGAGCGGGTTGATCATCATTACTCTTACGGACATCAGAAACCACCACCCATGGAGATTTTACATTACCAACCTTCTCTATGCCTACACTTCTTGTAAGATCTGAATTTTCTTGTCTAATTTTTTCTGCTTCCTTTCTAATCAATTCTGATTGAATTTGAACTTTTTTTGATTGTTGTGAAATTCTTTCAGACTGCTTTCTTATTTTCTCTGAATTTGCAGCAGTATTCTTTGTATCTTGAGCAGCTTTGATAGAGTATTTTAAAGCTTGTCTTGTTTCACGCTCAGCTTCTTCGGCATCTTTTAAAGCTTGCCTTGTTTCAAGCTCAGCTTCTTCGGTATCTTTAGAGCTTGTTTTACGTCAATCGCCACTTGTTTAGCATCTTCCTGAACTTGTATTGCATCTGAATAGTCAATAGAACCATTTTCAATTTTGCCCCCAAAAAATTCTTCAAGCAATTTTTCTCTAGTTTTTTTTGCATTTTCATCATCCATTTTCTCAGCACTAAAAATTGACTTTCCTGGTTGATTACTTGCCACTGAATGCACAAAGTAGTACTGCGCAGGTTTTTTATTATAAATCGATTCAAAGTCTGTCTTTTTTACTTCTTTACCATCTATTAAATAAATGCTTGTTTCATCTGCTTCTTTCAAAACTGTGGCTACTGGGTCACTTGCTCCTACTTCCACCAACTCCGCGGTAACGGTTACCTTAGGAGAAATAGTATCTTTCTTCAAAGACATCCCGTTAATTTGTGCAATTTTCTTGTTCTCCGCATTCACCAAGTAAATGAAACCTATTGCAAATAAAATGGGTAATACTAATAATCGTCTTATGTAAGAATATTTTGTTTTGGGTTTTTGTAACATTTTTAATCGTTTTTTAAGATTAGAATTAAGAAATGGACTGGTCATTGGAAGTGAACTTTCAGAAAAATGACTTGCCAAAAGCATCTGCGCAAATGCCTTGGTGTCTGATTTTTTCACTGCCTTATGATCGGCCAAATATTCGTGAATAAGATAGAGTTCTTTTTTAATAAAGTAGAAAAACGGATTGAACCAGAAAATTGCTGTCGATATTTCTACAAACAATTTGTCCCAAGAGTGGTTCTGCTCAATATGCACCATTTCGTGTTTGAGGATTTGTTTTCCGACATCAGATTTTATGTCGATACCGTCCTTCCAAAATAGGTTTTTGAAAAAAGAAAACGGTGCATCTTTTAAATTGGTTTCGTAAAAGGTTATTTCACCCATTTTATGCTGAGGAAATTCCTTTCTAAAACGCAAAATTTTAAAAATTCCCAAAAGGAGCTTGGCTACCAAAAAGAAAGCAACCAGTTCCAAAATTGTAAGAAAAATTCTATAATAAGAGATATCATCTTCTAATGGTTTTTGATTATTAAAATACTGAAACTTGCTCAGCAATGCATAAACATTCTCATTCACCTCAACGGTAAAATACTCAATTTTTATAAGAGGCAGCAATATTGACACTGCAACGCTTCCCAACAAATAAAAACGGTTGTAATGATGAAACGTTTTATCTTTTAAAGACAATTGATAATACAAAAACATTACACCAGAACATACAATAAGTTTGAACAGGTACAGCAGCAAAGATTCCATTAGTCTTTCTTTTTAAGTTCTTTCAGCAGCATTTCAAGGTCTTCAACACTCATTTCATTTTTCTCTACCAGAAAAGAAACAACGTTTTTATAAGAACCTTTGAAATAGTTTTTTACCAAGCTCTTCATGCTTTTGCCGGTGTATTGTTCCTTTGTTATTAAAGGAAAATATTGGTGCTGTCTCCCAAACACCTCATAATCTACAAAACCTTTTTCTTTTAAAACTTTAAGAATTGTAGAAACAGTATTGGTATGCGGTTTTGGTTCTGGGAAAAGTTCTAAGACATCTTTTAAGAAACCCTTTTGAAGTTTCCACAAATACTGCATAATCTGTTCTTCGGCTTTTGTTAATGATTGTATCTGACTCATTTTTTTGCTCTTATTTTTAAAATCAACTCTATCACTAATTAATTAGTTAAACAAATATAAAACTATTTTTTTTATTTACAACTATTTTTTTAGGGATAATAAGAAAATAAAAAAAGCAACCTAGATATGGTTGCTTTTAAGTATAATTCTCAAATTTCTATTTGTAATCTTCAATAGCTTTATTTAAAGCATCAATCTGTGGATTAATGCTGTTCGCTTTTGTAGGATTTTGTTTTAGTAAATCCATCTTCTTCGCAAGTCCATCCTTTAACATCTGTGAAATCATCATTTTTGCCTGCGGATTGGCAGCAACTTGACTTTTTGCTTGGCCGAGTAACTTGGTAATGCTTTCGGTAGCTTTTAAGTTATCTGAAGTCATGATCCAGTTGAAACCATCCTCAGCAGACTTCCCTAAACTTGGATTCTGAAATTTTATAAAAGGATAGAAAGCCACTATTGGAGCCAGTTTATCCATTTGAGAGGTAATTTTATTCTTTACTACAATAGGCAACATCTGACTCAATAATTCTTCGGAAGCTCCCTCTAAATCTATCTTATCGGCGAATGCTTCAATCTTTGCAGGATCTGTTGAGGCAATTGCCGCTATAGAGTTTCCACGCACGGAATTTGAAACCGCACTCACACCTTTTTCATAAATAGACAGGTATTTTTTATCTTTTGTTTTTCCTAATGCAGATATGGCTGCACCTTGAACCAATGTTTTTGGATCAGTCGTAGCCAGTTTTTCAACATCTGCTAAAAGTACTTTGGCTTGCTCTGGTTTTGAAAGATCGGTCATTTCCAGTGCTTTTTGTCGAATTCTTGGTGATGGGTCTTTTAATGCCGCAGCGATTAATTTGATGGATGAAGAGTTATCCATATTTTCCTTAATATTCTGCAGAGCCTTCCCTCTTCCGTACATTTCTTTTGTATTGATGAACTGCATCAGGCTTTGCTCAGGAGTTTTTTTATCTGCGATATCAGAAATTAAAATACCATCTGCATTAATGTTCACCAAATCTGGGTTTTGAGTAGCAGGAAATTTAAATGTATTGGTGCTTTTGGCATCTACCCATACTTTCTGACGTGTAGGTTTACCGTTCTGATAAACATCTATGGTTAATGGAAATTGAAAAAGTGGCGTTTGGGTCTGATTAACAGTTACCGTTACCTCTTTTTTAATAGGCTCATATGTAAAAGTGGAACCTAATTTTGGGTTACCGCTGCCAAAATACCACTGGTTGAAAAACCAATTGAGATCTTTACCAGATACTTTTTCAAAAGATAGCCTTAGTTGATGTGCTTCAGCATTTTGATATTCATAAGTTTTCAAGAAATCGTTCATGGCAGCAAAAAAGGCATCATCGCCGAGGTAATTTCTCAACATATGCAGAATTCCACCCCCTTTATTGTAGGTAACCAAATCGAAAACATCTTCGCGTGAAGCATAATCAAAACGCACCAAGTCTTTCTTGAAATCTGTAGGCGTTTGGTGGTAGTAGCTTAAATCATTCAGTTTATGATAATCTGCTTCGTCCTTTCCGTATTTATGTTCCAACCAAAGATATTCTGAATAATTGGCAAAAGACTCATTAATGGTAAGATTGCTCCAGCTTTCAGCAGTTACCAAATCCCCAAACCAATGGTGGAAAAGTTCGTGCGCAATGGTAGATTCCCATTTGTTTTCATCAATCAACTGACCGGGTTTCTGTAACACATCCGAACTGTGTAGAGTTGCAGTGGTATTCTCCATGGCTCCAGAAACATAATCTCTACCAGAAATTTGTGCATATTTGCTCCAAGGATAATCATAACCCAGTTTTTTAGAAAAGAACTCCATCATTTCTGGTGTTAGTCCATAAATCTGCTTTGCATAAGGTTCATATTCCTTTTCAACATAATAGTCCACAGGGATATTTCTCCATTTATCTCTTACAATTGCATAATCGCCAACACCCATGAAAAATAAGTAAGGTGAGTGTTTTTTATCCATCACCCAATAATCTGTTCTTAGACCATTGGCTTCTTTTTTCTGTTCCTTAAGAATACCGTTGGAAAGCGTTACATATTTATCAGGAACCGTCATATAAATTTCCTGAGTAGTTTTCTGGTTGGTTTTGTCTATAGTAGGAAACCATGCGGAGGAAGATTCTGTCTCACCTTGAGTCCAGATTTGTATCGGTTTATCGGGATCTTTGCCCTGTGCATTAATAAAATATAAACCTTTGGCATCGTTAATGGCAGCACTACCCTTTTGTTTAACCTCATTGGGACGGGCTGTATATTTGATGTACACGGTGTAATCCTGACCTTTGGTATAAGTTTTATCTAAGTTGATTTTTAGAATATCATCTTTATAATCGTATTTAAGAGGAGATTTCTTGCCTTTATTATCCAACGCCACTTCGTGGATCAACATGCTTTTGGCATTTAAAACCAAAGAATCTGAAGGATAGAAATAGGGAGCTGCCGTGAGCCACTCTTCACCATTGAGCTGCTCTTTTTGATAATCGAAATTTACCTTAAGCTTGGTATGCTTCAGCTCCGTTCTTTTGGTATGTGTGGCGCGATAAACGCCTTGTCCGGAAGTATCCGTCTGAGCAAAGGCATTCTGAGAAAGTAAAGTTCCTAGTATGGATAACGATAAGATTATTTTTTTCATATATAGTTTTAGGATTTTTTATTGAGGAAAGCATCAAATAAATCGTTTACAAAAGCTTCGTACTCACCAGATTTCAATTGATTTTTACTTTTATCAACCACTTTTCTGATGTCGTTTTCTGAAGGGTTTTCAGTTTCTATTTCTATGGCTTTTATGCCTTTTATTTGAAGAAGAAGGTCCATTATTTTTTCGGCGTTGGCACCTTCTTCAAGTTTTATTTTTAAAAATTCCATTTTATTGTTGTTCTTTGTTAAAGATTAAATCCTGCCCTATTTGTTGGTAACGCATTTCATTTTTTTCGGCATTGAATTCCAATGTAATTCCTGTTTCATCAAATTTAAAACTATTTTTGGAGGTCGCATCTAATGGAAAAGAATCCTGCCCTGTTCCTTGCGCCATCAATTTTCCGTTTTCAATAAAAATATTAATTTTCATTGGGAATTTAGGATGAGAATAAAGCCCAACAAAAGGTCTAATTTCTGCTTCTGAAACCTGAATACTCGTAAAACTAGGTATATTAAAATTTAAACCATATGCTGCACTTAAAGTTTTAATTGAAATATCATTATTATCATAATTAGATTGATTGGTAATTCCGGTGATGCTCACTTTTTCGTCTGGAAAATAATATATAACCGACTGAAATTCATCGATTCTTCCATTATGTCCGAATCCTCTCTTACCATTAAAAGGAACTTCTGCAATTCCAAAACCATAATGATCTTTATAATTTTTCATTGTAGCTAGACTTTCTTTGGTAACTAACTTCCCATTTTCAAGCGCTATAATGAATAGAAGCAATTCTTTAGGAGTAGAAACCAAATTTCCAGTTCCTAAAACCACACTCATATCGGTTTCACTTTGTTTTTCATATTGGTTTCTAAAATACAAATACGAGTTCGCCTCATTATTTTTAGAATTGATTTTTCCGCCTACTTTTGTATGGGTGAGCTGCAACGGTATTGTAATTTTATCTGAAAGCAAATCAGAATAAGATTTTTTATTGACTTTCTCTAAAATTAATGCTAATAAAATATAATTTGAATTGGAATAATCGTATTTTGTTCCAGGCTCAAAATCGCTTTCAGTTTTTACAATTAAATCTAAAATTTCTTTTTGTGAGTAAGGTTTGTATGTAGCTGGTATAAAGTTTTCGTCGTTCATAAAATCATGAATACCACTTCTGTGTTGCAATAAGTTTTCGATTGAAATTTTATCGGCATTTTTTACTTCAGGAAAAAATATAGAAAGTTTGTCTGTTAAAGATAATTTATTTTCTTCCACAGCTTTCATAATTAAAACAGCCGTAAAAGTTTTTGAAATAGAGCCAATTCTGTAGACAGTATTTACATCAGCTAATTTATTATTCTCTGCATCTGCAAAACCAATGGCTTTGGTGTAAATAATTTTATCATCTTTGGCAATAGCAAAGCTTCCCATAATCTTGTGGTTGTCTTCCAAAGTTTTAAAGTATTCATCTAATTTTTTGGAATCTAAAGATTGAGAAAAACCAATTGTACAAAGACTTAAAGACGCTAAAGAAAATATTTTTTTTACCATTTGGTTTTTATTGATAGGTCTTCAAACTAATGATTATGTTACAAAAAAAGTGAGGAAAAATTCCTCACTCAAATATTTTCTAAATCGCAACTGGCGCCTTAATTCCTGGGTGTGGGTCGTAGTTCAACAATTCAAAATCTTCAAATTTAAAATCGAAAATATCTTTAACTGTTGGGTTCAATTTCATTGTTGGAAGCGCTTTGGGCTCTCTCGAAAGTTGTCTGTCCACCTGCTCAAAATGATTGTTATAAATATGAACATCACCGAAAGAGTGTACGTAATCTCCTACCTCTAAATCGCAAACCTGGGCCACTATCATCAATAATAAAGCATAAGAAGCAATATTAAAAGGCACTCCCAAGAAAACATCAGCACTCCTTTGGTAGAGTTGCAGCGACAATTTCCCATCTGCTACATAAAACTGAAATAAAGCGTGGCAAGGCGCAAGAGCCATATTAGGGATCTCAGCGACATTCCAAGCTGATACGATAAGCCTTCGGGAATCTGGATTTTTTTTAATTTGGTCTATCACCTCAGTTATCTGATCAATCACTTTTCCATCTGCACCTGCCCAACTTCTCCATTGAGCACCATAAACTGGACCCAAATCTCCGTTTTCATCTGCCCATTCGTCCCAGATCGATACACTATTGTCCTTAAGATATTTTATATTGGTATCTCCTTTCAGAAACCACAAAAGCTCATAAATAATAGATTTTAAATGCACCTTTTTTGTGGTAACCAACGGAAAACCTTTTGACAAATCATAACGTAGCTGGTATCCGAAAACACTTCTAGTTCCCGTACCTGTTCGGTCTGTTTTATCGGTTCCATTTTCTTTGATATGACGAAGAAGATCCAGATAGTTTTGCATTTTTTGAGATTCTTAAAGTTACAATATGAAAGCTCAAATATACTTAAAATGTAACTAATAAATCTTATCTAACATCAATACAAATTGCATGTTGAAAAATTTTCAATTCATATCTCAAACACAGAATTAAGAATTTGTTAAAGTTTAATTAAAACAGTAGAAGCTGAGAATAATCATTTTTGCAGTCAATTAAAAAGCTAAAAATGAGACACTTTTCTACCCTTAAAAAATGGCTTCCCATCGCCGTTTTCTTTCACGGATTTGCATACGGACAAACGCTTGTACATTATTGGAATTTCAATAATAATACTTCAGAAGCTAGCATTAAAACACCTACCTCAACGCTGTTGAACGGCTCTTTATCTGCCATTGCAGGTGGAACAAGCGTGATAGATTTTGCGGGAGGAACTGGGCAGAACTTTAATATTGATAATTTTAACGCAAGAAACGGAGACGCTTCTGGCACCCATCTAAGATTTAACAATCCTATTGGGGGAACCCTACAATTTTCGCTTCCAACCACTGGTTATAATAATGTAGTAGTAAAATTTACCACCAGACGATCGGGTTCAGGTGCGGGTACGCAAACTTGGTCTTATTCTTTAGACGGTACTACTTTCCAAACTTATCAAACCATAACACCGCAGGATGCCAATCCACAATTGATTAGTTTTGATTTTTCCAATGTTGCTGGAGTGGCTAACAATCCTAATTTTAAGTTAAAAGTTGAATTTTCAGCAGGAACGGGCGGATCGGTAGGCAACAATCGCTTTGATAATTTTACACTAGATGCTACACCTTCAGGCACTGTCGATACTACTCCACCAAGCATCTCATACCTTCCTGCCAACAATGTTAATAATGCCTCAACAACGGTAAATCCGTCCATCACTTTTAATGAATATGTTCGACTGATTGATAACGCAGCGATTACTTCTGCAAATGCACAAAATTTAGTTGATTTCAAACTGAATGACGCTAATGGCGCAACGGTTTCCTTCACGACAACCTTTGCCAATAACAAAATAACAATTGTTCCCAACTCTAATTTGATACCCAACCAAACCTATTATTTGGCTTTAAAACCCAATATGGTTGAAGATATCAATGACAATGCTGTAACCACTGTCACTTCAAGTGTTTTTACAACATCGGGAACGAGTATTTCTTGGGAAAAGAACTTCATTAAAGTAAATGAGAATTCTGGCACCTTGAATTTTACAATCAATGTTAACAATCCTTCTACTTCAAGTGTGAATCTTGTAGTGAAACCTGCACCATTTAGTACTGCAGATGGCAATGATTTTACGTTGGCTAATCAAACTATTAATTTCACGCCATCCACAACAAGCAAAATCATCAGCATTCCAATTATTGATGACAATTTAGCAGAACAAAGTGCAGAATATTTTGTTCTTAGCCTAGAAAATCCCATTGGAACAACCATTATTGGAGATAATGCGGCAACCATTTATATTGTAGATAATGATAAAGCTGCGCCGGTTCCTAGCCAACAAATACAATTAAATTACATCGGAAGCTACGATCCTTCGGGCAATAGCACAAGCTCCACAGAGATTGTTGTTCACGATCCTTTCACGCAAAGGCTTTTTACCATCAGTTCTATAACCGATGTGTTTGATATTATTGATTTTAGCAATCCAACCGCTTTAAATGTCATTAATACCGTTAACATGGCACCCTATGGCGGAATCACCAGCATTGCAGTGAAAAACGGAATTATCGCCGCAGCTTCTCCAAATGCCAATCCGCAACTCAATAGTTCTGTAGTATTTTTCGACATCAATGGTAATTTCCTGAAACAAGTTACCGTAGGAGCATTACCCGATATGGTGACTTTCACCCCAGACGGAACGAAAGTAATAACAGCCAACGAAGGTGAACCCAATGATGCCTATACAGTAGATCCTGAAGGTACAATCAGTATTATTGATATTTCTGGAGGAATACCTAGTCTAACACAATCTAATGTCACCACTTTAAATTTCAACGCGTTTGATTCTCAAGTTGGCGCTTTAACAGCAACTGGATTACGAAAAGTAAGAACCAACAATACCCTGTCTCAAGATCTAGAACCCGAATACATTACCGTAAGTACAGACAGCCAGAAAGCATGGGTAACATTGCAGGAAAACAATGCAATAGCAGAAGTTAATTTAGCGACAAAAAGCATTAATAGCATTTGGGGTTTAGGTAAAAAAGACATGAGCGTTCCTGGAAATGGTTTTGATGCTTCCGACAATAACAACGAAATACTGATCGCCAACTGGCCTGTAAAAACATACTTTACGCCAGATGCAGTGCAGAATTTTAAGGTGAACGGCACCAATTATATTATCACAGCCAACGAAGGCGACGAAAAAGATCTTTCAGGCTTTAGTGAAAGAACAACTGTGGGAGCCAATAATTATACTTTAGATCCAGCCATTTTTCCACAAGCTTCTATTTTAAAAGCATCTTATAACTTGGGAAGGTTCAGAGTTTCGAACGCCACAGGAAATACCGATGCTGATGCTGATTTTGAAGAAATTGCTGCCTTAGGAGCGCGCTCTTTCTCCATTTTTAATGCGGATTCTAAACAGATGGTTTACGATAGTGGTGACCAGTTCGAAAGGTATATTGCAGCCAACTATCCACTTATTTTTAATGCAGATAACGAGTCTAATGCTGTCAAAAATAGAAGCCGAGCAAAAGGTCCTGAACCAGAGGGAGTAACCTTGGGTACCATTCAGGGACAAACCTATGCATTCATCACTCTAGAAAGAACGGGAGGTGTAATGGTTTACAATGTTACCGATCCTCAAAACCCAACTTTCACAGAGTATAAAAATTCAAGAAGTACTTCTGCCTATGCTGGCGATAACGGTCCAGAAGGTATTATATATATCGCTCCGGAAAACACCACAACAAATAAAGGCTACGTAATTATTGCCAACGAAATTAGTGGCACCTTAGCATTATATGAGGTTGTAGTACCTACTGGAACATTAGGAACGTCAGAAGTGAAAAGTGAAAAAGCTACCTTTAATATCTTTCCAAATCCCATCAGCAAAGGCAATACACTTTATTTTAACAGACTGGCAGATTATGATATGTACGACATGTCTGGAAAAATCATTAAGAAAGATAAAAAAGCTTTAACAATAGATACTTCAACGCTGTCGACAGGTGTTTACTTGCTCAAGACTGGCGAAGGTGAAACCAAACGACTTATTGTAAAATAATATACGCTCACAACATTTATTAAAAGGTCCCATTGTTTTGGGACTTTTTTATAAACTTTTTATAAAATCCACGCATTTATCCAAAACAACATCCGGAACTTCTTTATGTGGAGTATGTTTAGCATTTGGAATTACAAAAGCTTCGGCGCGACCACAAATTTGAGCAACCGTTCTTTCCACTTGCTTTAAGGTTCCAAATTCATCCTCTTCACCTTGGATGATGAGTGCGGGACAAACAATCCCTGATAAGAAATGCTCTATATTCCAATTTCTAAAGGATTCGTTTTGCCAGGTTTCTGTCCAGGCATGGAAAAGAGCTTCTGTATTATCGCCGTGGTATTTTTCTAGTTTTTCTTTAAGATTGGTTGTTTGATAAGCTTGCTCTGCAACGCGAATTCCTTCTAAAGTAATTTCTTCAACGAAAATATGCGCTCCAACGGTAATTATTGCTTTTGCCTTCTGATATTTCCCTGCAAAGATGAGTGCTATAGAGCCACCATCGCTGTGCCCGAAAAGAATTGGATTCTCAATTGAAAGTTCCGATAATATTGCATTAAGCATATCGGCCTCATCCTCCATATAAAAATGATCCCGTGAAGTTTTCAAAACGCCACCCGATTTTCCATATCCTAAACGATCGTAGATTAAAATATTACAATTTGTTTTTTCACTTAAACGCTTCGGAAAATCTCGCCAAAGTGTGATGCACCCTAAAGAATCGTGCAGAAAAACAATGGTGTCCGCATTATCTGAAATTTTATGCAATTCGTATGCTATCTCTCCGCCCAAGCGGATTATTCCTTCTATCATTGTTGTTATAAACCGCTAAGTTACCAAATCTGCAGAATGGAATGATTTCCCGATGGCATGACAAATGTTTCGTTTTGAGCTTTCCCCATCATTGCTTTTACTAAAGGAGCGTCTTTTGAAACCGTAAAAATCTTCAAGCCCTCATAAAGAATTTCGCCCAAAGAAACTGAAATATAAAAAAGACCTTTGTCCGTTTTCACTAAAACTCCGTTTTGTACTTTCTCACAAGGTTCTGAATTGATATGTTCCAAAATATCTTTTTGCGCTCTAATCTCACTCAACTGACCTTGATATTGATTAATGACTTGCTGCAGCATTTCCCTGCCTGTTTCATATTTATCACCCATTGACGATTTGGTATCATTATTCGATGCGCGTGCTTCGTCAATTAGATGTTCCAAACTGGAAATTCTTTCATCAACTTTAGCTTTTACCAGCCTCAAAATTTCTTCTTTTTGCATTTTTAAATGTAGGCATAAATTAATTAAAATGCCCTAAAAACATATTTTGTCCTTTCAATTAGCTCGATTATATAAAGATTTATCAATTTCACTTTGTTAAAGAACGAGAGAGTTTTTTTTAATGAGAATTTGGTGCGTATCACAAATCAATTAATCGCGTTTGAACACTTTTACGTAATTTTTAAATCAGTTTTAATTTTAACTAAAAACTGATACCCACAACCGAAAAAAGACCACAAAAAATTAATATTTCTCTAAATTTATTGTAAATTGAGGCAACAAAAAATAACAGGTAAATGAGAGCAGAGCAAATGTTTCAGGAAAGTATTGATAATAAAGAAGAGTTTTGGAAAAAACAGGCAGAAGAAATTACATGGATGAAGTTTCCCGAAACCATACTATCTCAAGATGAAAATAACTACCCACAATGGTTTGCAGACGGAGAAACCAATATGTCCTATCTGTGCATAGATCAACATATAGAAGATGGATTTGGAGATCAGGTTGCTGTAATTTATGATTCACCCGTAACCAATCAGAAAAAAAAATATACTTTCAGTGAAGTAAAAGAGGAAGTTTCTAAACTGGCAGGTGGACTACAATCTCTGGGATTGCAAAAAGGAGATACAGCAGTAGTTTATATGCCCATGATTCCGCAAACTTTGTTTACCATGTTGGCATGCGCCAGAATTGGTGTGATTCATAATGTTGTTTTTGGTGGTTTTGCGCCGCAAGAATTGGTGGTTCGTATTGATGACTGCAAGCCAAAAGTGCTTATTACAGCTACAGCAGGCGTTGAAATAGCCAAAAGAATTCCCTACTTACCTTTGGTGGAAAAAGCCATTGAATTGGCTCAGGATAAAGTGGAAAACATCATCGTTTTCAACAGAAATCTAGTCGACAATAAAGAGGAATTTTTTGAAGGAACTATCGATTACGAAGATCTTGTCGCTAAGTCTCAACCTGCAAATTACATTCCCGTTGAATCTACACACCCACTCTATTTACTCTACACATCAGGCACCACAGGAAAACCAAAAGGTATCGTTCGGGATACTGGAGGCTACGCTACAGCTTTAAAATTTACCATGAATTATCATTATGCCATTGAGCCTGGAGATACATTTTGGGCTGCGTCAGATTTTGGCTGGGCAGTGGGACACAGTTACAGCGTTTATGCACCGCTGATCAACAGAAATTCAACCGTAATTTTTGAAGGTAAGCCAGTTATGACACCCGACGCCGGAACTTTTTGGAGAATCATCTCCGAATATGGAGTTTCGGTCATGTTTACAGCTCCCACCGCAATTAGAGCCATTAAAAAAGAAGATCCAAACGGTGAATTGGTAAAAAAATACGATTTATCAAAGCTTAAAAAACAGTTTCTAGCAGGTGAAAGATGCGATGTTGCAACACTCGATTGGTTCAATGAGCACATCGGTGTCCCCGCAATCGACCATTGGTGGCAAACAGAATCTGGTTCGCCAATGTTGGGTTTGCTAACCGCATTCGACGATTATCAAATTAAAAGAGCAGCCGCTGGTAAACCTATTCCAGGTTATGATATTAAAATCTTTGATGAAAACGGTTATGAATTAGATCCCCACCATGAAGGTTATCTCGTTATTAAACTTCCACTTCCTCCTGGTGCTTTATTAGGAGTTTGGAAAGATTTTCCACGCTACAAAAACAGTTATTTATCGCAGTTTGATGGCTATTATTTCTCAGGAGATGGCGCCATTCAGGACGAAGATGGCTATATTTTCATCACAGGCCGTGTAGATGATGTTATTAATGTCGCAGGACACCGACTTTCCACTTCAGAAATGGAAGAAGTGGTATCCTCTCATCCAGATGTAGCAGAATGCGCTGTAGTAGGAATAGACGATACATTAAAAGGTCAGATTCCATTTGCCAGTGTTGTCATAAAAAACGGAAGCTCCATTTCCGAAAAGGATTTAGAAAAGGAAATCATTCAAAAAGTTCGTGAAAAAATTGGTGCCGTTGCAAGTTTAAAAAATGTAATGGTGGTAAGCAGGTTACCCAAAACACGATCAGGGAAAATTCTCAGAAAACTGATCAGAACCTTATTAGATGGCAAAGATTTTCAAATACCATCTACAATAGATGATGAAAAGATTATTGAGGAAATTCAAACAAAATATAAACAATACGTTAATTAAATTCGAGATTCGAGATTCGAGGTTCGAGGTTCGAGATTTGAAATTCAGACTTTAAACTTTAAACTTTAGACATACGACTTTAAACAATATCAAAATGAGCAGTTATCAGATAGAAGATCTTCCAGATTATTTTAAACAGTACAAACAATCCATTAAAAATCCTAAGAAATTTTGGGATAAAGTAGCCGACAAAAATTTTGTATGGTACCAAAGATGGAGCAAGGTGGTTGATTACAATATGGAAGAAGCCAACATCAAATGGTTTAAAAATGCAAAACTTAACATTACTAAAAACTGTCTGGACAGGCATTTGGCGGAAAGGGGCGACAAAACTGCTATCATTTTTGAGCCTAATGATCCTAAAGAGGACGCTCAACACATCTCATATAAAGATCTGCACGAAAGGGTTTGCAAAATGGCCAATGTGCTTACCGAAATGGGAATACAAAAAGGAGACAGAGTTTGTATTTATCTTCCCATGATTCCAGAATTGGCAGTAACCATGCTGGCTTGTGCCAAGATGGGTGCCGTACATTCGGTAATATTTGCTGGTTTTTCTGCATCGGCAGTTGCTTCACGAGCAAATGACTGTGAAGCAAAACTTATTGTGTGTTCGGATGGTAGCTATCGAGGAAATAAATCCATCGATTTGAAAGGCATTGTAGATGAAGCGCTAGAAAACTGCAAAACCATCGAAAAAGTTCTAGTGGTTAAACGAACGCATTCCAATGTCAAAATGAAAGCAGGACGTGATTTTTGGCTTGATGATTATTACGAGAAAGCCTCTCCAGACTTTGTCACCAAAATTATGGATGCCGAAGATCCATTATTCATTCTTTATACATCTGGTTCTACAGGCAAACCAAAAGGAATGCTGCATACATGTGCAGGATACATGGTTTACACTGGCTATACTTTCAAAAATGTCTTTAATTATAAAGAAAACGATATCTATTGGTGTACGGCAGACATCGGCTGGATAACGGGACATTCCTACATACTGTATGGCCCATTATTAAACGGTGCCACCACCATAATTTTTGAAGGGGTACCAACCTATCCAGAGCCAGACCGCTTTTGGGAAGTTATAGAAAAGCACAAAGTCACTCAATTTTATACAGCTCCTACAGCCATTCGTTCTTTAGCTAAAGAAAGCACCGAGTGGGTAGACAAGCACGATTTATCAAGCTTAAGAGTGATTGGATCGGTTGGTGAACCTATAAATGATGAAGCTTGGCATTGGTTTAATGATCATGTAGGAAAAAAGAAATGTCCCATTGTAGATACTTGGTGGCAAACAGAAACTGGTGGTATCATGATTTCACCTCTTCCATTCATCACCCCTACAAAACCTACCTACGCCACATTACCTCTCCCTGGCATTCAGCCTGTTTTAATGGATGAAAAACGCAATGAAATCACAGGAAATCAGGTAACAGGAAATCTTTGCATTCGTTTTCCGTGGCCCGGAATTGCAAGAACTATTTGGGGTGACCATCAACGCTATAAAGAGACCTATTTTTCAGCGTTCCCAGGAAAATATTTTACGGGTGACGGTGCATTAAGAGACGAAGTTGGCTATTATAGAATTACAGGACGCGTGGATGATGTTATTATTGTTTCAGGACATAATTTAGGAACAGCACCTATTGAAGACAGCATTAACCAGCACCCTGCTGTTGCCGAATCTGCCATTGTAGGTTATCCACACGATGTAAAGGGAAATGCGCTCTATGGCTATGTGATGCTCAAAGAAACTGGTGAAAGCAGAGACAAGGAAAATTTGAAAAAAGAAATCAATCAACTGATTACAGAATCTATAGGACCTATTGCAAAACTGGATAAAATACAGTTTGTTTCTGCACTTCCAAAGACACGATCTGGTAAAATTATGCGTAGAATTCTCAGAAAAATTGCAGAAGGTGATTTCTCTAATTTCGGTGATACCTCTACCCTTCTCAACCCAGAAATTGTGGAAGAAATTAAAAACGAAAAAATTTAATGATAAAACAAGCATTAGTAAGCTGCAATTTTTTTTTGCAGCTTTTTTTATTAGTAATAATTTGATTATAATAATTGTACATCACTGAAAAATTATATTTTTTATTGTAAAATAGATAATAATTCGTAAAAAAGTTTTAAATTTAATCCAATAAAATTTTATCCTCATGGCAAACGTTTACACGGGTTTATTCAATAATGCCCATGAATACAAGAAGCTTGAAAGGGATTTAGAAGATTCGGGCTTCAGAGATTCGGACTATATTGTTTACATAAACAATGATGGAAATGCACAGTATGTTGCAAGTGTTTCGGTGAAAGACGAACGGCAATCGGAAATTGCTGCAGAAGTTTTTTCTAAGAATCAGGTGGTAAAAACTTTTACGATCAATAACACAGATTTAAATGAAATGCGAGATTTCGAAGATGTACGAAAATTTATTACGGTACACTCTAAAGCCGAAATTTCCCAGTCTCCTAATCTGAGAATAAAATCTGCCAATAAAGGTATTGATCCGAATTTAAGTTTTAGTTAATTCAAAATATTTCATTAACATTCAATTTTCAATTCATATTATCTTGAGAAAAATTTGAATTGGAAATAAGATTTTACATTTTATTAATCCACAGTTTTGCTGTGGATTTCTTTTATGAAAAGCTTAATTTTCGTATTTTCGTTAAAAAGAACACTCTCGAAGAATGGCATACGATTTAGAACAGGAAAATAAAGAAATTCTCGCTAGATATAAGGATCTGATTTCCAATACTTATCGAACATTAGATGAAGATCATAACAAACTCATCAGGAAAGCTTTCGATATTGCTTTAGATGCGCACAAGGATCAAAGAAGGAAATCTGGCGAACCTTACATCTACCACCCTATTGCGGTCGCAAAAATTGTAGCCACTGAAATTGGTTTGGGGGCAACTTCGATTGCCAGTGCCCTTCTACACGATGTTATTGAAGATTCTGATTATACCTATGAGGACATTAAAAAGATTTTTGGTGAAAAAATAGCCAATATTGTTAATGGTTTAACCAAAATTTCCATCATGAACCACCAAAATATTTCGGTTCAGTCGGAAAATTACAGGAAACTGCTTTTAACGCTATCCGAAGACTTTAGGGTCATTCTCATAAAAATTGCCGACAGATTGCACAATATGCGTACTCTGGAAAGCATGGCACCAGACAAGCAAAAGAAAATAGCCTCAGAAACCTCATATATTTACGCTCCTCTTGCCCATAGATTAGGTTTATACAATATAAAATCTGAATTAGAAGATCTTTCTTTAAAATACCACAATCCTGAGGTTTATAACGAAATTACCGAGAAATTGGAGCTGGCAAAAGAAAACCGCGAGCGCTATATTCAGGAATTTACCAAGGAAGTCTCAAAAAGACTTGAAGATGAAGGACTCAATTTTAAAATTAAAGGCAGGGCAAAAGCAATATCTTCCATTTATAGGAAGATGCAAAAGCAAGGAGTAACTTTTGAGGAAGTTTACGACAATTATGCCATCAGGATCATCTACAAATCAGATGCAAAAAATGAAAAATTTCTCGCCTGGAAAATTTACTCTATCGTTACCGATTTGTACCACAGCAATCCTTCGAGAATGCGTGACTGGATTACACAATCTCGTTCCACAGGTTATGAAAGTCTACATCTCACCGTTTTAGGTCCCGATAAAAAGTGGATTGAAGTGCAAATTCGTTCTGAAAGAATGGACGACATAGCCGAAAAAGGAGTTGCTGCCCATTATAAATACAAGGAAGGCTACAAACAGAACAACGAAGAAAGAAACTTTGAAAAATGGGTGACAGAAATTCGGGAAGTTCTCGAACAACAACATACCCTAACCGCCACAGAACTTTTAGACAATATTAAACTTAATTTATATTCTAAAGAGGTTTTTGTTTTTACCCCAAAAGGAGAAATAAAAATTTTACCTACAGGTGCCACAGCATTAGATTTTGCGTTTGCAGTGCACTCAGATTTAGGAATGAAATGTCTTGGAGCCAAGATTAATGGTAGACTGGTTCCTATTTCTTATGTTCTGCAAAATGGTGATCAGGTGGATATTTTATCCTCTCAAAATCAAAAGCCAAAAACCGACTGGTTGGATATTGTAACCACCTCAAAGGCAAAATCGAAGATTAAAAGTTTCTTAAATTCAGAGAAAAACACGCTCGTAGATGAGGGCAAAGAGATTCTCAGAAGAAAACTGAGACATGCTAAGCTCAATTACAACGACGAGGAAATTAATAAACTTCAAAAGTTTTTCAATCTAAAAACTTCACAGGAGATGTTTCTCAAATTTCAAAGTGGTGCCTTAGATGCCAGCGATTTGAGGAAATACATTGAAAGCAAAAATGTCTTTAATAATCTACTTTCGAGGTTTAGAAAGTCACCTCCAAAAAATGTTTCTTTCGACCAGCCAGAAAATAATCTGGACATGATTATTTTCGGTAAAGATGAAGAAAAGCTCAATTATACGTACGCAAAATGTTGTACAGTTATTCCTGGAGATAAGATATTTGGTTTTATTACCATTTCTGAAGGGATAAAAGTGCACAATGATAATTGTCCTAACGCCATTAACCTCCGTGCCCAGTATGACTATAGAGTCATCCCTGCGAAGTGGGTGAATGCTGAGAGTTTCCAAAATAGAGTAAAAATAGAGATTGAAGGTCTCGACAGGATGGGAATGATTAATGATATTACAGCCATCATCAGTAATTCAATGGCAATGGACATGAAGAGCATGTCTATCGAATCCAATGATGGAGTGTTTACAGGAACCATCAATTTAGAAGTAAAAAACAGAAAACAATTAGAAGACACCTTCAAAAAACTTAAAAATATTAATGGTGTTTCAAAGGTAAAACGCTTATAGAAGACAGAAAACATGCAGTTAACCCAGTATTTCAAGAATTTTTTTCACAGTTCGCAATCATCAGGAGTTTTATTAATTATATGTGTGGTCTTTTCGCTACTCATCGCAAATTCATCCTTTGGTCCGAATTTTCAGGAAATTTTAGATACCAATATAGGAACATCCGTTTTTCACTTAAATTATCCTGTCAGCATTTGGATAAATGATGGTTTAATGGCTATTTTCTTTTTGTTGGTTGGACTTGAGATTAAACGTGAAATCGTGGAAGGTGAACTTTCAAGTTTCAAAAGTGCATCGCTCCCTATATTTGCAGCAATTGGTGGAATGGTTGTTCCTGCATTAATATATTATTTATTCAATAAAGGAACGGTGTACGAAGGTGGTTGGGGAATACCAATGGCCACAGATATCGCATTTTCTTTAGCAATTATCTCGATGTTGGGGAAAAAAGTTCCCCCTGCGGTCAAAATTTTCTTAGCTGCACTTGCTATAGTGGATGACTTAGGTGCCATTTTAGTGATAGCAATATTTTATACAGATCAAATTCATTGGTTGTATTTGGGACTTTCGGGAGGAATCATCCTGCTTTTAATTGCTCTCAATTATTTCAATGTTAAGAAGCATATTTTTTACATTATTCCAGGGCTTTTATTATGGTATTTTATGCACCATTCAGGTATTCATGCAACCATTGCGGGTGTTTTACTGGCGTTTACCATTCCGACAAACGAATCTAAAACTGAAATTTCGCCTCTTGAAAAATTAGAGCATCAACTGCATTTACCTGTGAACTTCATTATCATGCCTATTTTTGCCTTGGCGAATACCAACATCATGTTCAAATCTGGAATGGTGGATGATTTGTTTTCCAATTTTGGATACGGTATTATTTTCGGATTGGTAGGTGGAAAAGTAATAGGAATCAGTATTTTTTCTTTAATAGCCATTAAATCAAAATTAAGCAGTCTACCCCATCACAGCACATGGCTGCATATGATTGGCGCTGGATTTTTGGCAGGAATAGGTTTTACCATGTCAATTTTCATTGCATTACTGTCCTTTAAAGGAAGTCCCGAAATACAAGATGAAGCCAAATTTGCAATCCTAATTGCATCTGTACTGTCCGGCGTGTTGGGATATTCTTTATTAAATATGATTTCTAAGAAGAGAAAATCTTTAGGAAAAAAAATAAAAAAGACTGCATAAGCAGTCTTTTTTTTTATCATGATGTCTCCAATTATCAGGATTCTTTAGGACCTTCCAATTGCCCTTCCCACTTAGAAACAGCTGTTGTAGCAAATGCATTTCCTAAAACATTTGTCATACTTCTACCCATATCGCAGAAGTGGTCAATAGGAAGAATCAAGGCAATACCTTCTGGCGGAATCCCAAACATAGAACACGTTGCTACAATAATTACCAAAGATGCGCGGGGAACACCCGCAATACCTTTCGATGTCAACATCAAAACCAGTAACATAACAATCTGCTGTCCGATGGACATTTCTATACCATAAATCTGAGCGATAAATATAGATGCAAAAGTCATGTACATCATGCTTCCATCAAGGTTAAAAGAATATCCTAAAGGCAAAATGAAAGATACAATTCTACTGTTGCAGCCGAATCTTTCCAGTTCTTCTACTAATTTCGGAAAAACTGCCTCAGAACTGGTTGTTGAAAAAGCTATTAATAATGGTTCTTTAATTCTTCTTATCAATTCAAATAAACGATTTCCAAGAATCATGTAAGCAACGATACAAAGTACCAACCACAATATTGCTAATGCAAAGAAGAAATCCCTGAGATAAATAGCATAAACTTTGAAAATTTCAAATCCATTGGTCGCCACTACAGCGGCTATTGCACCAAAAACTCCTAATGGAGCCACCCACATTATATACCCTACCATTTTTAATATTGCATGTGCAATAACATCAAACATTTTAATCACTGGTTCGGTATATTTCTCACCCATATTGGCAAGAGCCATCCCAAACATCACAGAGAATACAACAATCTGCAATACTTCATTGGTTGCAAAAGCCTCAAAAACACTCTTAGGAATTACGTGTTTGACAAAATCTTCCAGTGAAAAACCTTTGCTTGACTTTAAAAGTTCATCTGCAGAACCTGCATCTTGAATCGGAAGTTTGGTAACATGACCTGGCTCCATCCAATTCACAAGCACTAAACCAATAGTGAGAGATACCAATGACGCGGTGATAAACCAGAGCATTGCCTTAGTTCCTACACGACCTATCATCTTCATATCGCTCATTTTAGCAATTCCTACCACTAATGTTGTAAAAACCAAAGGAGCAATAATCATTTGCACCAAACGTATAAAAATTGTCCCTAATAGCTTGATATTATTGGAGAATTCCTTTGCAGAATCAGGATATTGAGTATGTACTACTCCACCCACTGCAACACCAAGAAGCAATGCAATAATGATTGCAAAAAAAAGTTTATTTTGTCCCTTCATAAGTTAATTTCGATATCGCAAATATAGGATTTTTGATAAGTTTTTTTCCATCTGGTTTAACTTATATCATCTTCAAGCATCAAAAGTGAAATTATTCTAAAAATAAGTGTTAAATTTTCGTAATGAAATGAAATTATACTTAATTTAGGGCTTTAAAAAAATTTCCATGACAAGAAAACATTTACTATTTTCTTTTGCCTTCTTAGCGTCGGGTTTTATGTTCGCGCAGAAAAAAGATGTAGCTTTCACTGAAGGAGGTATAAAATCGGCTGTACAAAAAATTCAAAATACAGTTCCACTAGTTGTTAATCATTTACAGAACGTAAGTAAAGCGTCTTCAGATCCTAATATTCTTTCTGGAGGAAAAATGTTATTGAAGAAAGAATATGATCATGTTGCTAAAGAATTTGAATTGTTTAAAGGCAATATGGTTACATGTATCTCCGATAATAATTCATCTAAAAAGATGAAAAAATGCATGACTTATAATAGTGATTATTTCAGACATACTCTTATTAATTACGATAATTATCTAAAGCATGTCACCAAGGAAAATGGCTTTTTAAATGTTGGTTTCAGTAAGGAGAAAGATTTCAATCCTGCGGAAATTATGGCAAAAGTAGACCAAGAATTTGTAGCAACAGCCAACAGTATTAAAAAAATGAAAGGTGATGCTAAAAGAAATTATATTCAGGATTTGAGTTCTGGAGCTAACAGCCTTCAAAGCTTTGATCAATTGGCTCAATAATTTTTTTTTTAGATAGAAAATTCAAAGGATACAATTTTTGTATCCTTTTTTTGTATTCCTTCATTAATATTATGTTAAAGTGGATAAAAAAAAATCAACTGATCTATCTATTACTTACATTTGCTAACCTAAAATATATTAATCTAATGAAAAAAATACTTTCTGTTTCTGCGCTTGCGATGAGTGTGTTCGCACTATGCCAGACAGGGATCAAGTTTGAAGACACCAACTTCAAATCGACTTTAGAAAAAGCTAAAAAAGAAAATAAACTCGTTTTCTTAGATGCCTACACAACTTGGTGCGGACCTTGCAAACTGATGGCAAAAAATATCTTTCCGCTGCAATCCGTAGGAGATTATTACAATGCTAATTTTGTGAATGCAAAATTGGATATGGAAAAAGGCGAAGGTCTTGAAATCGCAAAAAAATATGGTGTAAAAGCATTTCCAACCTATCTATTTATTGATGGAAACGGTAACGAGGTTCACAGAACTTTAGGCTATGTGGAGGAAAAAGCTTTTATTAAATTCGGACAGGATGCGCAGGACCCTAGTAAGCGTATGAGTTCTCTGATTAAGAAATTTGAAGCCGGTGAAAAAGATCCTGCTTTCCTTAAAAATCTTGCAGAGCTAACCATTTATTCTGATCCTGCATTAGCAGGGAAAATTATTTCAAAATATTTTGAAGTAAAAGGAAGCGAACTGACTAAGGAAGACATGAATCTGTTAATGGCAGGACTGCAAACTGGCGATGATGCTGTTTATAAAATCTTCACCGCTAAAAAAACTGAGATTTCAAATATAATCAGTGCACCGCAATACGACAGAATTAATAAGAGTTTGCAACTAAGCAAAATATCGAAAAAAGCTTATAACTCAACAACCAAGAAGCTCGATGAAGCTCTTTTCTTAGCAGAAACTGAGAAAATCCTTGGTAAAGAAGAGGCTCAAAAAACCTTAAATTCTTTCAAAGGAAATATTGCACTTAAAAATAAAGATTTCGTCACCTACCAAAAGATGATGATGGAGAAATATAAGGATTTCTCAAATGCAGGATCGGAGGAACTTAACGAAGTAGCTTGGAACTTTTTCGAAAAAATCACTGATAAAAAAGCCTTAGAAACCGCCATCACTTGGGCACAAGCTTCAGTTCAAAAAAATGAAAATTTTGCAAATACAGATACTCTTGCCAATCTTTATAACAAAATTGGTGACAAGAAAAATGCAAAAATCTGGGCGGAAAAATCCATTGAACTTGGTAAAAAAGCAGGTGAAGATGTGACAGATACTCAAAAACTACTAGACGGCTTAAAATAAGCACCGCCTTTTAAGAAAAACTTTAATCTAACAGAAGATATTTTGTTGATTAAAGTTTTTTTATGCTCTTTTTGTAGACTCCTTATGAATTTTCTTTGCCTCAAACTACCATTAAAAGGCAAATATTGATTAATTTTGTACGAATTAAATAATACTATGTCACAAGAAAAAATATTGATTACTGGTGCTTTGGGGCAAATTGGTACCGAGCTTACCAATAAATTAGTCGAAATTCATGGTGCAGAAAATGTTGTTGCCTCTGGTATTGATGCTTATAAGGAGGGAATAACTACTGCAGGTCATTATGAGTTATTGGATGTTTCCAATACCGATTTATTGCGAGAAGTTATTACCAAATATAATATTACAACTGTTTACCACTTGGCATCTTTGCTTTCAGGAACATCCGAACAAAAGCCACTTTTTGCATGGAAACTGAATGTAGAACCATTGATCAATCTTTTAGAAATGGCGAAGGAAGGTTTATATTCTAAACTTTTTTGGCCGAGTTCAATTGCTGTTTTTGGTAAAGGATTGCCTAAGGAAAATGTTGGTCAGGAAGTGGTTTTAAATCCTACTACTGTTTATGGAATCTCCAAGTTGGCAGGTGAAAAATGGTGTGAATATTATTTCGATAAATTTGGTGTGGATGTGAGAAGTATCCGCTATCCTGGTTTAATTTCGTGGAAAACCCCTGCTGGTGGTGGCACAACAGATTATGCAGTAGAAATTTACTATAAAGCTATTGAAGACGGTAAATACACAAGCTTCATATCCGAAAATACTGCGATGCCAATGCTTTACATGGACGATGCTATTGATGCGACTCTCCAATTAATGGAGGCTCCAAAAGAGGATATTACAGTAAGAACCTCTTATAATTTGGGCGGAATGTCATTTACTCCCAAAGAATTGTATGAAGAGATTAAAAAGGAGATGCCAGATTTTACCATTTCTTATAAACCAGATTTCAGACAGGCGATTGCAGATTCGTGGCCGGCTTCAATTGATGACAGTATTGCCAAAAAAGACTGGGGTTTGAACTACAAGTTTGGCGTTGCTGAAATGACCAAAGACATGCTTAAAAATCTTAAGATAAAGCTGAATAAGTAATTTCTGTAAAAAATGATATTATTAACCTTTAACATTGCTAATATTGAAGCAGATGCCAAGAAATCGCACAGCATTTCTTCTGAAGAAAGGTTAAAAATAACTGAAGACAATACAAAGGCAATTCTTCAAACATTAGAAATTCACGAATTGAAGGCTACGTTTTTTATTGAGACGCCTCTATTTCAGCCTTTAAAAACACTTATAAAAGCAATCTCATCCAAAGGGCATGAGGTTGCTTTTTTTAATAAAAATTCCTCGGCTGCGAGCATTGATGAAAATAAAAAATTCATTGAAGAGGTATTAGAGAAGCAGGTTCGAGGCATCCGCCAAAAAGAACCGACAATATCTTTGGAGGAAATTAAGTTACTGGAGTTCAACTACGTTTCCAATATCGATAATGCCAGTATTTTATTTCCTTTTAAAAGATTGGAAAGAAACACCGAGATTCTGGAGAAAAATGGGTTGAGCATTATTCCTGAAAGTATTTCACCTTACAGTCAGCTTCCTTATAATAATTTTACATTTCAAATAATTCCGCAAAAATTTTATCAGAATATGGTTGTAGAAACTTTAAAAAATGAAGAATTCGTGGTTATTTATTTAAATGCATGGCAGTTTACAGATTTCAGCAAACATCACTTCGATATACCTTTTTACAGAAAAATTAATTCTGGGAAATCCATGGAAGATAAACTTACTGAATTTCTCACTTGGATCAACGAAGAAGAGCATGCCACATCCAGAATGAAAGATTATTTGTTTTAGAATTTCACATTCTGAACATTTTCTACAAAATCAATTTCAGGATTAAGAATTTCCTTGATTAAATTTTTTACTGACACCATTCCTTCGTCCAAACTACCCTTCTCAAAACTTAAATACTGTACGCCTTTATTGGCTTCGGCAAAACTCCAAATTCCCGTTTCCACAAACATCTCATTAAACTCTGGAAGATGATCCACTACATATTGGTACATGCACAACTGTAAAGCCTGTTTGCGGTCTTTATTTAGAAAATAGGCATCAATATTAGTCTCATCGATTTTTACTTTCAGATTCTTTGTTTTTGCGGTTTTATAGTCAATAATTCTCAATGTACCATTCAAACGGTCAATCCGATCAATAAAACCATATAAAGAAACTTTATCGGTTTTTTCATCATTCAAAAATAAATCTACGTTCTCGAACTTTCTTTCGATGTCAACGATTTCTAAAGTATTTCCATTTTTCAAGAGTTCTATGTCAACATTTAAAATTCTTTCAATAACATTTCTAGCAATTTGTTTATGAATGTAATTGATTCCTCGATCGTAGAATTCCTGCTGATGTTTCAACTGATCAATGGCAATTTCAATATAATCATCTATCGCTTTAATTGAATTTTCTAAATCGTTGATTTTTAATTTTTTTCCAATAAAACCTTCATAAATTGCTTGAAGTGAATAATGCACCAAATTTCCGTAATTTCTTACCGATAATTCTTCCTCAATATCTTCCGTTTCAGAGGTGTTTAAAATCTTGGAAAAATAAAAATCAATAGGATTGTATAAATAGGTCATGAGGTGGGAAGCAGAAACTCTCGACTTCCAATTTTCCAACTGCTCCAAAACCAATGCGGTCTTTTTTACCTCAATTAACCCTGAATGTATCGGCTCAGAAGTGTTTTCGATGATGATATGCTCCACATCATGCTTACTTTCCATCTCTATCTGTGTGATAAATCTGCTTTTTTCCCCAGTGCTAACCCCAGAACCCAGCGCATTATAAAGCAGATGAATATTGGATGCACCTTGCAAAAGCCTGTAAAAGTGATAGGCATAAATACTGTCGTTTTCCAAAAAAGTATGCAAATTAAACTGCCTGCGCACATCGAAAGGCAAATACGTATTTTGGGAATTCCCCAATGGTAACTTACCTTCATTTACAGACAGCAAAATGATATTTTCGAAATTGAGGAGTCTAGTTTCCAGAAGTCCCATCACTTGTAAACCTTGGAGAGGTTCACCTTGAAAATCAATATTTTCTGAACTAATGTAGTAATTCATCAGTATCTCCAGCGTTTCTATTTCTATCTCGAATGTATATTGAGAAATTTGATTTTTTAAGAGCTTGAAAACTTCCTCAAAATGCGAAATATTTTCGTACTGAACATCATCAATCTCCAACCACTTCAAACGCTGACAAAAGTCGATTAAAAGCGTTAAATATTGCGGAATGGACGTTGGTTTCAACAAAAGTGAAAAGTAAGAGAGATCGCTCAACAGTTCACCAAATAAGTTTTCTGAAATATATACAATATTTCGCTCTTCAATTCTGGAAATAAACGAAGTTATGATCTGTGCATCTTTTTCCGATTTTGGAAAAGCCTCCAACACGGCCACTACGTCTTTGTAGTAATAAGATTTTTTATTTTTCGCAAGCTGTTTCTGAAAATAAAAAAGATGTTTTACACCAATAGAAAATGATAAATTTTTAAGTGGAAAACCCATCGTGATATTGAGGTAAGGGATTTGCGACATGACATCTAAACTTGCTGGAAGCAGGTTTTCGTCCAGTAAAACAACAGCTGTATTGCTGTAATTTTCGTCATCAATTTCTGTAAAAATTTCGGGTAATATTTTGGTTTGTGAAATATTTCCAGAAACTTCATACACTTTAATATCTTTAGGTTGAACAAAATCATTTTCAATCCAACGGAAAACCCTTTTGTCGGTAAATTCTTTCCAAGATTGATGGTTTCTCAAAAACTTTCCTGCTTCCTGTCTCTCGTCATCGAAGTAATACGAATCCGCCTGAAAAAAACACTGTGCTTTATCCCACTGCATTAATGATCTCACTAATTTTTCCTCAACAGGTGTAAATGCATTAAAGCCACAAAACACAAACTTTTCGTGCGTTTGCTGAGCAAAGAGATTGATTTTAGATTTTGCTTCCTCATGTATCATCCCTGAAGTTGCCCAATTTTTAGACAAAAGCCTCCTTTTTAGTTCAGGAAGGAAAATATTCATATTCCTCCAGAAATTAAGAAACTTTTTACGGGGATTGTCTTCATCACCCAAATCCTGAGCCCATTCTTTTATACGTTCTTCATCAAACAAATACTGTAAAACAGCCTCATCGTCGTCCGAAAATTTTAAAATATCATCCCAGTCTTTGTGCAAGGTAGGAAACCACTTTAAAAAATCTGCAAAATTATCTTTCGGAACCAAAGCTAGCTCCTGATAGGTTTGATAAGCAAAAAGCCACAATGATATGCCTTCTACAAGCTGTTTATTGGTGAGCTGAGTGATTAATTCTTCAACGGTTAAAAAATGAGGTAAAAAACCAGAATATTGTCTTTCCTGAAGGATTTTTTTTATGAAAACAATAGGTCTTTTTCCTGGTAAAACAATATTAAATCCCGACAAATCCTGATTCTGCTCCAGCAGCTCGGAAATTATTTTATTAAGAAATTTCAAGGTTTTTTGTATTCTTTAAGTTGAGAAAGTTCTTTTTCAATGAATTGATTGAATTCTTCCTGTTTTTTTGTATTGATGCCATGCTCGGTTTCTGAGTCATATTTCTTTTGAAAATCTTTATATTCTCTGGTGAGCTGAGCGTAGAATGTTTTAAAATATTTGTTGTAATCCGCAGAGTTTTTAATCTTTTCAGCAACAGCCTTTCTAATTTTTCTGGCGTAGATTTCAGCAATGTCAAAATGCTTCTGCTCATGGTTCAGAATATAATCATTGGCTTTTGAAGGGTCTTTCCAAGATTTTGCTGGATCAAAATAAGTGCGAATTTCAAAAACAATAGGCTGTTTAAGATCAGAAGAAAGCTCAGTTTCAATTTTCCAGCCGCAATATGCGTAAGCTGCCACATCTGTTTTTTGAGATGTACTTACGGCGCTCCGGAAATCATTCCACGTAAGCTTGGTACTTTCTGTCCACTCGATTTGTTGAGCAGAGAAGTAGGTAAACGCAAAAAATAACACAAAACTCCACCACCTCATTACTGCACAACAATTGTTTTTTCAATCCAATTATTACCACCATTCCAAAACCTGAACTGGTAAGTTCCTGCGTGGGTTGGCTTAAAATTGATATTGGAGTAAGCGGTATAAGGAGTGGTATTACAATTTCCATCTGTACGGTAGGAAAAAGAGGTTACATCACGTGTAAAATCACCAGTATAGCTGTAATCGTAACCATAAAAACCTTCACAGTTTGAACTGTAAGTAGAATACGTTTTAATGGTTTGTATGGAAAGGACATTCATGGTATCCTGCGGAACTTTCACACTGTCTATTTTCAGTCTATCTACGGATTGTATGGTTTGATAATCATCTGAATTACAACTCGCTAAAAAAATCAATAGAAAGCCAAAAGTAGAAAATATTGTAAATAAGGATTTCATTTCAAAAAGTATTAGTTTATATTACAACTCGAATTTGGAAGATTTATTTTCTACGAATTAAAATTTCCTTTAGATAAATATACAACCTTTTTTGTTTCGAAAAATTCACCTTCAAAATAATTTTTAAGATTGAAAATTTCGCACTTCAACCCAGCCAATTCTTCAGCCAAATCTCCACCTTTCAGATACAAAACACCGTTATGTTTGGTATTGAACTGTTCCTTTTCAAATTTACCTTTCAGCCACCTCAAAAACTCCGGCATTTGCGTAACAGCTCTGCTCACCACAAAATGAAATTTATCCTTCAGCTTTTCTGCTCTGCCGTGTATGGCAGTAAGATTTTTCAAGCCTACTCCTTCAGCAACAGCGTTTACAACACTTATTTTTTTGCCAATAGAGTCTATTAAAGTAAATTGAGCTTCTGGAAAAAGAATTGCCAGCGGAATCCCAGGAAAACCTCCACCTGTTCCAATGTCGAGTACTTTTGTTGAAGGTGCAAACTCCATCACCTTCGCAATTCCTAAAGAATGCAGAATATGTTTTTCATAAAGCGAATCCATATCTTTTCGGGAGATTACGTTTATTTTTTCATTCCATTCATTATACAAAGATTCAAGCTTTTGAAACTGTTGAATTTGCTCATCAGAAAGTTCAGGAAAGTATTGTAGAATTAAGTTTACAGACATTCGGTTGTTATTAAAAAGCAAAAATAAGTTTTTATTTATATTATGTAGAAATTTCTCATTGCTTAGGCTTATATTTGTGAAATTGTATTAAAAATTATGGATAAATTTTCTGATAGATTAAAGCGTTTAGGCTACTCTCAAACTTTTGTAATGTCTAATAAGGCTAGAGAAATGAAAGCCAACGGAATTGATGTCATCAGCCTGACTTTAGGTGAACCAGATTTTGATGTTCCTGATAATATAAAGAAAGCCGCACATGAAGCAATAGACCAGAATTACAGTCACTATTCTCCCGTACCTGGTTTTTTAGATTTAAGAAAAGCTATTGCTCACAAATTAGAAAGAGACAACAAAATATTATATCAACCTACCCAGATATGCGTTTCGAATGGTGCGAAACAGGCTATACTCAATGTTTTGGCATCCATTATTAACGATGGTGACGAAGTTTTACTCCCTGCCCCTTATTGGGTAAGCTACGACGAGATGGTAAAAATGATGGGTGGCTACTCCACTGCACTCCCAACTTCTTACGTAACAGATTTCAAAATTACAGCAGAGCAGTTAGATCTTGCCATAACCGACAAGACAAAGGCCATTATTTTCAGTTCTCCATGTAATCCTTCAGGAAGTTACTATACGTATGATGAACTCAAATCTTTGGCGCAAGTTATTGCTAAATACCCAAAAATCACTGTTATTTCTGATGAAATTTATGAGTTCATCAATTATGAAACGACCACGAAGTCTTTAGCACACTTTCCTGAAGTATATGAGCAAGTTGCCACCATCAACGGAATGTCTAAAGGTTATGCAATGACAGGTTGGCGAATTGGTTATTCGGCATGTCCGGAATGGTTAGCAAAAGCATGCGAAAAAATACAAGGCCAAATGACGAGTGGTGCAAACACCATTGCACAAAGAGCAGCCATCACTGCTTTAGAAACTGATCCTTCAGAATACCGTTATATGGTAGATGCCTTTAAAAAAAGAAGAGATTTGGTATATGAACTGATGAAAGAAATCCCTGGTTTTAAAGTACTCCTGCCAAAATCAGCATTTTATTTCTTTCCCGATGTATCATTTTATATCGGAAAAACATTATTGGGACAGGAAATAAAAGATTCCGATGATTTCGCCATGTTTTTATTAGACCATGCGCATGTCGGCTCGGTGGGTGGCGTTTCGTTTGGAAGTCCGGAGTGTGTGAGATTTTCTTACGCTGCGTCTGAACACGATTTAACGGAAGCCATGAGAAGAATCAAAGAACTAATGATAAAAATTAATAACTAAATACAAAAACAAAGACGCAATGAATTTACTTAAGAAAATTACCATCGCAACCAGTATTGCAGCACTGAGTTTCACCAACTGGGCAGATGCACAAAACTATCAGTGGAAAGAAGGTAATGCAGCAGGTTATACGTACAAGTACGTTACCAACGATCCCACACAGGCAAGGTATTACACATTAAAAAATGGTTTAACCGTTATTTTGAGTCCTACCAACAAGGAGCCGAGAATCCAAACTTTTATCGCTACAAAAGCAGGGAGTAAAACAGATCCTTCCACCCATACAGGACTTGCTCATTATTTGGAGCACATGCTTTTCAAAGGTACCAACAAATTCGGTTCTAAAGATTGGGCAAAAGAAAAACCTTTATTAGACCAGATTGATGCACTCTATAGCAAATACAACTCCACAAAAGACGAAGCCAAAAGAAAAGAAATCTACAAAGAGATAGATAAGGTTTCTGGTGAAGCTGCGAAATATGCTATTGCGAATGAATATGATAAAATGATGACCTCAATGGGAGCAGATGGCACCAATGCTTTTACTTCATTTGAGCAAACCGTTTACACAGAAGATGTTCCTTCAAACGTGGTAGATAAATATCTTACTGTACAAGCTGAAAGATTCAGAGAGCCTGTTTTAAGACTCTTCCATACAGAATTAGAGGCTGTTTATGAGGAAAAAAACAGAGGGCTTGATGATGATAACAGGAAGACTTTCGAAGCCATGTTTGCAGGACTTTTCCCGAACAACAATTATGGGAAACAAACCACCATCGGAACAATTGAACATCTTAAAAATCCTTCTTTAAAAGCTATTAGAGAATACTTCAACACCTATTATGTACCCAACAATATGGGAATTATTATGTCTGGAAACTTTAATCCTGATGAGATGATAGGTAAGATTGATAAGGCATTCTCTTATATGAAGTCGAAGCCGATTCCAAAATACAATATCGGACAGGAAAAACCAATCAGTAAGGTGGTTGTAAAAGAAGTTTTCGGTCCGAATCCTGAAACTATTATGCTCGGTTTCCGATTTCCCGGCTCTACAACTAAAGATGCAAGAATGTTGAATTTGGTGGGAAATATGCTTACCAACGGACAGGCAGGTTTAATAGATTTAGATCTTGTTAAAAAGCAAAAACTTCTTGGTGCTTATGCATTTCCTTACATTTTAAAGGATTATTCGATGTTATTGCTTCAAGGTCGACCAATCGAAGGGCAATCTTTGGATGATGTAAAATCTCTTTTGCTGACAGAAATCAATAAGCTCAAAAGCGGTGATTTTTCTGAAGATTTAATTCAGTCTATTGTGAACAATGAGAAGAAAAACATCATTCAAACCAACGAATCTTACACTTCAAGGGCCAATACTTTAATGGATGAATTCACATCTGAGGTTGATCATAAAGTAGCGCTGGAATATGTGGATGAAATTTCTAACCTTACCAAAAAAGACATTGTAGATTTTGCCAATAAATATTTTAATGATAACAATTACGTTGTTGTTTACAAAAGAAAAGGCGAAGACAAAAATATCGCAAAAGTAGAAAAACCAACCATAACACCGGTTTCCATCAACAGAGAAGATTCTTCTGATTTCTTGAAGAAAGTGGATGCAATGCCCGAAAATGCAATAGCACCAGTTTGGTTAGACTTTGGTAAAGATATCGACAAGACGAGTTTTAATAATGTAGATGTACTATCTGTAAAAAATACGGATAATGACCTTTTCCGTTTGTATTATTATTTCGATGCTGGAAAGTGGAGCAATAAAACCCTTGCATTGGCCGCAGAATACTTGCAGTTCTTAGGGACTAAAAACAAATCTTCTGAAGACATCAGTAAAGAATTTTATAAATTAGCTTCCAGTTTCAATGTGAGTGCAGGAAATGAAAATACTTACATCACATTAGAAGGCTTAAATGAAAATTTTGATAAAACAGTTTCACTTTTCGAGGATCTTATTAAAAACTGTACTGCAGACCAAGCTGCTTTAGATGCTTACAAAGCTAGATTGAAAAAGTCACGAACCAATGCTAAACAAAACAAATCTACCATAATGGCAGGTTTAAGAAGTTATGCACAGTATGGTCCTCAAAATCCATTCAACTACACATTAACCGACAAAGAATTGGATGCATTGAAGGCAGAAGATTTGGTAAAAGTATTGCATGATTTATTCAATTTTAAACATAAGGTTTTATATTACGGACCAAAGACTGGTAACGAGGTTGCCAACTCTCTGAAGCCTGTACACATTGTTCCGGCAAAACTGCAGGACATGCCTAAATCTCAAAAATTCACCCAGACTCCTACTTCCAAAAACCAAGTTTTGTTCGCTCATTACGACATGGTGCAAGCAGAATTATTCTGGGTAAGAAATGCCGACCAGTACAATGTGAACCTAACACCAACGGTTTCTTTATTCAATAATTACTTTGGAGGCGGAATGGGCTCTATCGTCTTCCAAACCATTAGGGAGTCTAAGGCTTTAGCCTACTCTACCTACTCATATTTCTCGACGCCGAGTAAGAAGGAGGACAAAAATTCTGTAATGGCTTATGTAGGAACGCAGGCAGATAAATTCAACGAAGCAGCGGTTGCGATGAATGAATTGCTGACAACTTTACCAGATTCTCCTCAGCTTTTCAGTACAGCACAAAACAGTCTGAAAAAATCTATTGCAGCGGAACGCATTACGCAAGATGGTATTATTTTCAGTTATTTGAGAGCTCAAAAACTCGGTAATTCAACAGATGTTAGGAAAATGGTATACGAACAGGCACCTAAACTTACTTTTAATGATTTAAAGAATTTCCATGCCAATGAAATGAGTCGCAAAAATTATACTTATTGTTTGGTGGCATCACAAGATAAAGTGAAGGAAGCAGATATTCAAAAACTGGGTGAAGTAAAAAAACTCAGTCTTGAACAGATTTTCGGTTATTAATCTACATAAAGCTTCGGGTTCGCCCGGAGCTTTTTACATTATCGACTATTAAACTTAAAAGTAATTATAGATTTTATTAATCGAAAATAATTTGTTTGATAGATAAAACTATGTAAATTTGCAGTACGAAAAACAAATAAAAAATATATAATTATGTCATTAGTAGGAAAAAAATTCCCTAACATCACAGTAGACGCAATGTCTGAAATGGGTGATGATCTTAAAATCAACATTTTTGAGGAAGCAGTAAAAAACGAGCAGAAAGTTTTATTGTTTTGGTATCCAAAAGATTTCACTTTTGTATGCCCTACAGAACTTCACGCTTTTCAGGAAGCTTTAGGTGAATTTGAAAAAAGAAATACCAAAGTAATCGGTGCATCATGCGACACCAATGAAGTACACTTCGCTTGGTTGAACACACCAAAGGACAATGGAGGTATTGAAGGTATTACTTATCCTATCCTTGCAGATACCCACAGACAGTTGGCAAACCAATTGGGTATTGTAGATCAGGATTTTGAGTACGATGAAGAAGGAAACGAGTTTTTCTCTGGCTCAAATGTTACCTACAGAGCAACTTATTTAGTAGATGAAACAGGAAAAATTTTCCACGAAGCAGTAAACGATATGCCATTAGGAAGAAACGTAAAAGAATTCTTAAGACTTATTGATGCTTATACGCACGTACAAAAACATGGAGAAGTTTGTCCTGCTAACTGGGAAGAAGGTAAAGATGCAATGAAAGCAGACAGAAACTCAACCGCAGATTATTTAGCAAAACACTAAAAATACTGAAGGGGTTTGAGTTTTCAAACCCCTTTTTTTTAACTTTAAAAAATTACAGAAAATGTTTACAGAACTTACAGAAGATACATTACAAAACATCGTAAATGATAATGAAAAAGTAGTCGTACAATATGGTGCATCATGGTGCGGAAACTGCAGAATTATGAAGCCTAAATTCAAAAAATTAGCTTCTGAGAATGAAGAAATTCCGTTTTTATATGTAGATGCAGAAAAACTTCCTGAAAGCCGAAAACTAGCGACTGTAGATAATCTACCAACATTTGCAGTTTTCAAAGACGGAAAATTAGTCAACCAAGTACAATCTAACCAAGCAGAAAGTTTAATCAATTTATTCAACGAGATCAAATAATGAAATTACCAATTATCAGACAATTCTATCAAAATAACTCTCCCGAAAATCTTGAAAAAACATTAGAAGTTTTAGAAAGTTTTTCAGAGTTTAGAGGAACTTCGGAAGAAGATTTAAATGTAGTAGGAGAACTTATTACCAATATTTGTGGTGCATTAGAAGTTCACGCCAACGTTGCCAACGGAATGGCAGAAAAAGATGCCCTCAATTCTTTTGCCCAAAAAGTAATGGGCAGTATCGACAGATAAAAATTTTACAGTAGAGGTTTTATTTAATATTTTATGTTTTACAACCTCAGATAAAATAAAAAAGCTATCCAAAATTTGGATAGCTTTTTTTGCTGTTGAATAGAATTATTTTCTTAAACCTAATTCAGCGATGATCGCTCTATATCTTTCGATATCTTTTCTTTTTAGGTAATCTAACAATCTTTTTCTTTTACCTACCAACTTTACCAAAGATTTCTCAGTTGCGTAATCTTTGTGGTTACTCTTTAAGTGACCTGTTAAATGGTTAATTCTGTAAGTAAAAAGAGCAATTTGCCCTTCTGCAGATCCTGTGTTTTCTGCTGTTCCTCCGTGCTTTGCGAAGATTTCTGCTTTTTTCTCAGATGTTAAGTACATGCCAATATTATTTAATGATTATTATGTAACGAGCTGCAAAAGTACGACTATTTAATGAAACTGACAAACATTTATCTCTTCACTTTTTCACTTGTATTAATCTTTGTTAAATTTTCTTAAAAAATTATGCGCTAAAACGATTGAAAGGCAGTATTTTTGCATATCTATTTCGTGATGAAAAAAGTCTTAGTATTATCCAGTGTTGTTATTGTAGTTTTAATGGGCGTTTCTATTGCCAACGCACAGACTCCACTTTCGGCTTTGGATGATGATCCCAAAATTATTTATTTTAATCCAGATATCTATCCAGATATTGAGGAAATAAAGGAACCCACCAATCAAGCTTTCTTTGATGCGGTTTCTAATCAATCTGGAAAGTTCAGAAAAGCAAAAGTGCTTAAAGCGGAAACTCCCCTATCCTACGAAGAAGTGGATACCACAACTATTGTAGAATATTGCAAAAACAATGATGCAGATTTCGCCGTAGTACCAAAAGTGAAATATTTCAAAGTAGGTATTGGCAAATATGTATTTTCAAATCAGGTAATTGTCAGCATGAAGTTTTTCGATTCTAAAGGAAATCTTATTACAGAAACCGACTATGATACGTACAGGAAAAACATGCGCATGCTGGGTTCTACCACCAACTCAATAAAAATAGGAACTGCGGGTGCCATAAAAGACTTGATGAAAAATATCAGGAAAATAAAAACCGCAGACACTTTATAGTTACATCCATTAACATTTCGTGAATTCACGGGCTATATTCTCTTATTTAGAATAATTGCCCTATTTTTGCAAACGAAAAAATAAAGGCTCTTGAATACTTCAGATGAACTCATTTTTAATCCTGCCGATATTGCAGAAACACTCAGCAATCTCCCTGCTGATGAGAGACTGTTGGCTTTTTTAAAGGTTCCTAAAGAGTATAAAGCCGACGTTTTTTCCCATCTTGATCCTGATTTTCAGGAAGAAACCATCCGAAGCATCGGCAGTGATGATGTTTCTGAAATCTTGAATGCGATGACTCCGGATGACAGAACATCCTTATTTGAAGATTTCCCCGACGAGCTTATTAAATACTCCATCAATCACCTTAACCCTCAAGAAAGAAGAATTGCCTTAAAACTTTTGGGTTACGAACCTGATTCCATTGCGAGATTGATGACACCTTACTACATACAAATTCGACGAGAATGGACGGTAAAAAGATGTCTTGAACAAATTAAAAAAGTCGGTAGAAAGGTAGAAACCATGAACCACCTCTATGTAGTGGATGAAAAAAATAGATTAATTGACGATTTAACCATCGGAACCATATTGTTGGAAGAGGAAGATGTCTTGGTTTCAGAATTGGCAGATAATCATTTTGTGGCCATCAACACAACAACGTCTAAAGAGGATGCCGTTTCTTATTTTGAAAAATACGACAGAACTGCTTTGCCAATTGTAACTGAAGCTGGTGTTTTAGTAGGTATTGTTACAATTGATGATATCCTCGATCAAATAGAACAACAAAACACCGAAGATATTCAGAAATTTGGGGGTGTTGAAGCCTTAGATGATCCTTATATTCAGACGCATTGGTTTGAGATGATTAAAAAAAGAGGGCTTTGGCTGATTGTTCTATTTCTTTTACAATTAATTACGGCCTCTGTAATGGGTTTTTATGAAAATGAAATAGGAAAAGCAGTTGTATTGGCCTTATTTATTCCGCTTATTATTTCCAGTGGTGGAAATTCTGGTTCGCAGGCAGCAACGCTCATCATCCGTGCTATGGCCTTACAGGAAATCACCATAAAAGATTGGTGGAAAGTAATGAAAAAGGAATTAGTAACCGGCTTGGTTCTGGGAACTCTGCTGGGGATTATGGGTTTTCTGAGAATTATGATGTGGCAAAAATTAGGCTGGTTTGATTACGGAGAATACTGGTTTTTTGTAGGTATTAGCGCCGGAATTTCTCTCGCGATGATTGTTCTATGGGGAACTCTTTCGGGTTCAATGGTTCCTTTTATTCTAAAGAAATTCAACTTAGATCCTGCTACCTCTTCTGCTCCTTTCGTTGCTACTTTAGTGGATGTTACAGGTTTAATTATCTACTTTACTATTGCCGGACTTTTATTAACGGGAAAACTTTTGTAATTTTCGGAAAAGCATTTTATGAAAGTTGTTTCTTTGGTTCCATCCATCACCGAAGCTTTATTTGATTTAGGTTTAACCGAACACGAAGTTGTAGGAAGAACTAAATTCTGCATCCATCCGTCAGAAAAAGTAAAAAGCATAACAACCGTAGGAGGCACAAAAAACATTCAAATTGAAAAGGTTAAAACCTTACAACCTGACCTCATAATTGCCAACAAAGAAGAAAACGTTAAAGAACAAGTTGAAGAACTTAGAAAGTATTGCAAAGTATTATTGACTGATGTTTCTACAATTGAAGATAATTACTACCTTCTGAAAAACCTCGGTAACATCTTTGGATTGAAAGAAAAAGCGCAGGAATATAATTTAGCAACCTATGAAGCGCTCAACTTGAGCCTGCAAAAACCAATAAAAGTAGCATATCTAATCTGGAAAAATCCATATATGACGATTGGTAAAGACACCTTCATTCATCACATTCTTAAGGAACTAGGTTTCATCAATATTTTTGAAAAGGATTTAAGATATCCTGAGGTGACAGAAAATGATTTAAGTTCTGCAGAAGTTATCATGCTATCATCCGAACCTTTTCCCTTTAAAGAAATGCACATCAAGGAATTAAAGAAGACATATCCCGATAAAAAAATTATCCTTGTAGATGGCGAAGCTTTTTCCTGGTATGGCACTCATATCGCCAAATCTAAAAACTACTACCAACAACTCATCAATTCATTACAATAAAAAAGCTCCCAAAATTTGGGAGCTTTTTATTGTTATAACTTTGTGCTTATTTCATTGCATCTAATTTCTTTTTGATTTCAGCAGCTTTATCATTATTTTTTGTCATAATGTATATTTCTCTTAAGGTTGTTAAGACTTCCTTATCGTTTGGCATCGCCAGAGACCATTTTTCTGCATAGGGTAGCGCAGCGGCAAAACGAGCTCTTCTAGCATCAATAAGTTTAGTAGCCTCATCTGGATTTGTTTTTCTTAAAGCATTAATCTCTGCAACAGCCTTCTCTTCATCACCTATTGTTGTAAATACAAGGTTTTGATAAGCATTATTAAAATCTGGTTTTAACTCAATAGCTTTTTTAAAGGAAGTAATAGCATCATTGGTTGTAGCTGCATTTTTTGACTGCATTACTCCTAAGTTATACCAGTTGGTGGCATCGTTAGGATTTTTAGCCAATTGTTCTTTTAGATTGGCAACAAACTGATCTGTTTTACCAGATGAATACAAAGCTGTACCATGTGCTTCTTTTAACTTTGCACTGTTAGGAAACTTCAATAGACCTTTTTCAATATAGGTTAAAGCTTCGTCATTTCTTTTCTCAGTTAAAAGCAAAGTACCGAATGTTTCATATAGATCTGATTCAATACTTGGTGTTTGCTCAGTAGTAAATTCTGAATAATCACCTGGGGCCTTCTTCATTAATTCCCAGGTTTTCTTTTCTAATTCCACCTTTTGTCCACTTTTTTTCTCCTTCGCCATATACTTTGTTTCCACACCAGTAAAACCAGAATCGATTAAGTCTTTATATATGGCAATCGCTTCAGCATTTTTGTTTGCTAAAGCATAAGACAACCCTGCATAATATTTGTAAATTTTATTATCCTGTCCGTTAGTCTTCAGTACATTATACAATTCCATAAACTTTGGAGCTGCCATAACGTAATTCTTTCCGTTATATGCATCCATAGCTTCCTTATTGATCGATTGTATCTGTGCATTGACATCTTGTTTTTGCGAAAATGCCAGTACAGAGGTGAATATTGCTAAACTTAAAACTAATTTTTTCATTTTATTATATTGTTTTAAAAAATTAATGATTACTCGTCGTTATCATCATTTTCTGTGTTTTCGTTTTCTCGGGCTTCCTCTTCTTCAATCTTTCTTAATACCGCTTCATCACCCAAATTGGTATAAGAATTATCTCCTGTCTGTGGAGTATCTTTAAATTCTGGCAGATCTGAATTCACGGATATAATTTCTTCGGTTTCGGTTTCTGTTTCTTCATCATCACCTTCTACTTCTTTATCCATTTCAACTTTTGCAATGGCGGCGATCTCATCATTTTTCTTCAGATTAATCACTCGTACACCCTGCGTATTTCTACCCATCACACGTAGTTCATCCATGCCCATTCTAATCGCTACTCCAGATTTATTGATGATCATTAATCCATCATCATCAGTAACATTTTGAATCGCAATTAAATCTCCAGTTTTATCAGTGATATTCAATGTAATTACTCCTTTTCCACCTCTGTTTGTAATTCTGTAATCCTCAACAGCGGTTCTTTTACCGTAACCTTTCTCAGAAACTACTAAAACGGTCTCTTTTTCCACATCATTTACAACAATCATTCCAACCACTTCGTCATTATCCTCAAGCGTAATACCGCGAACACCAATAGATCCTCTGCCCACTTCTCTCACCTTTTCTTCAGGGAAACGAATACATTTTCCTTTTTTAGTAGCGATCATAATTTGAGAAGTTCCATTCGTTAACCATGCACCTAAAAGCTGATCATTTTCACGGATTTCGATAGCGTTAATACCATTGATTCTCGGACGGGAATAGGCTTCTAAAGAGGTTTTCTTAATAGTTCCGTTTTTAGTAATCATCACCACGCTCATTTGGTTGATGTAATCTACATCTTTCAAATCGTTGGTGCGGATATATGCTTTTATTTTATCATCAGGCTCAATATTAATGAGGTTTTGAACTGCTCTACCTTTAGAAATTTTAGAACCTTCAGGAATTTCAAATACTCTCAGCCAATAACATTTCCCTTTTTCGGTAAAGAATAACATGTATTGGTGGTTGGTTGCAGAAACAATATATTCTAAGAAATCTTCATCTCTTGTGGTAGCTGCTCTGTTACCTACACCTCCTCTACTTTGAATTTTATATTCAGAAAGGGAAGTTCTCTTGATATAACCAGCATGAGAAATAGTAAGAACTACCTGCTCATTAGGGATGATATCTTCAATAGACATCTCACCGCCGGAATAATCTATCTCAGTTCTTCTCTCATCACCATATTTCTCTTTAACTTCAAGAAGTTCATCTTTGATAATTTGATATCTGCGCGGTTCATTGGACAAAATATCCTCCAAATCGTTGATAAGTCGCATTATTTCATCGTATTCTGCGCGAATTTTATCCAATTCCATTCCCGTCAAACGCGCCAATCTTAAATCTAAGATCGCTTGCGCCTGAATATCGGAAAGCTCAAATTCTGCAATTAAGCCTTCTTTAGCTTCCTGAGGTGTAGAACTGTGACGAATGATAGCAATGGCCCTGTCTAGTGAATCCTGAGAACCAATCACTTTCATGAAACCCTCTAAAATATGAGCCCTTTCTCTGGCTTTTTTAAGCTCATATTCAGTTCTTCTAATTACTACTTCATGACGGTGCTCTACAAAATGATGGATGATATTTTTAAGATTCAACTGCTCTGGTCTACCATCTACCAATGCAATATTATTAACACTGAATGAGGTTTGAAGTGCTGTATATTTGTACAACATATTCAAAACCACATTGGGGATTGCATCATTTTTTAATTCGTACACAACACGAAGACCTTTCCTGTCGGATTCATCGCGTATTTCATAAATACCAGGAATTTTATCCTCTTTCACCAATTCGGCTGTTCTGGCAATCATATCGGCTTTATTCACCTGATACGGAACTTCTGTAACCACAATGGCATTTCTGTTATGAATCTCCTCGAAGCTCACTTTTGCTCTTAGAACGATTCTACCTCTACCTGTGTGGAAAGCATCTCTTACGCCATCGTAGCCATAAATAATACCTCCTGTAGGAAAATCTGGAGCCACGATATGCTTCATAAGGTCGTCGATAGTAATTTCTCTATCATCAATATATGCACAAATAGCATCTACGGATTCTGAGAGGTTGTGTGGCGCCATATTGGTTGCCATACCAACTGCAATACCCGAAGTACCATTTACCAAAAGGTTAGGGATTTTTGTCGGAAGAACGGTTGGTTCTGTTAAACTATCATCAAAGTTATTTTGGAAGTCAACAGTTTCTTTATCTAAGTCGGCAAGTATTTCATCTGAAATCTTTTTAAGACGTGCTTCGGTGTAACGCATTGCTGCCGGCGGATCTCCATCCATAGAACCAAAGTTACCCTGCCCATCTACCTGCGGATAACGCAAACTCCAAGGTTGCGCCATTCTCACCATAGCATCATAAACTGATAAATCACCATGTGGGTGATATTTACCCAACACATCCCCTACAATTCTGGCAGATTTAAGATATTTCCTGTTTGAAAAAACACCTAAACCATACATTCCGTACAGCACTCTTCTATGAACCGGTTTAAGACCGTCCCTTACATCAGGTAACGCCCTAGATACAATTACCGACATGGAGTAATCGATGTAGGAGGACTTCATTTCATCAACGATATTGATAGGAATTAACCTTTCGCCTTCTTTATGCATAAAATTTGTTATTTATTAATTTCAAAGACCCTTTTGGAGTGGTTTGAAAAAACTTAATTTCTTTTTTAAATCAACGTGCTAATTTACGGAATTTTTACCGATTTTTGCAGTGAACTTATCCACAAAATCTTAAAAAATATTAAAATTAATGAGTATTCTGAGCCTTACTTTTCATTGTACACCTGAGAAGATAAAAGAATGGGAA
>JAEWYW010000032.1 GCA_023458535.1 Bacteroidota bacterium | reverse complement strand
TTCCTGTTCAAATAATGAGCTTTGTAACCCCACTTTTCAATCCCCTGAATATCAATCCAGATGTTATCTTGGTGATGTCGCTGCTCCATTTCTACCATAAGTGTGGGTTTGAATTTTCTGATGGTAGCTTCTGCACCCATTAAGGTTTTCAATGCATTGCCTTCCACATCAATTTTCATAAAATCTATTTTACCGATTTTCTTGCCACTCATCCAATCATCCAAACGTTGAACTTCAACATTTTCAGAAAAGCAACTTTCTTCATCTACCTCCCGAAATTCTGTATTGAGCGTGCCTCTAGTGTTTCTTTTCTCACCTTTAATGATAGGTACTTTAAACGCTGCTGTTTCATTGCAGTCTGAAAGGGCAATTGGAAAAACATTCACCTTTGGAAATATTCTTACCAATCTTTTAAACAGGGTTGAATTGGGTTCAAATGCATAAATATTCTGAGGTAAAAGCTTATCTTCCAACTGAAAAATGAAGCTGCCCGTATTGGCGCCAATATCCATCATTACATCTTCCTGTGATAAAAAATTTTTCATCCATAGAATTTCTGGTTCGATATTGAGTTCAGAAAAATTATGTGTTGAAAGTTTTTTAATTTTTTTAAAATACCTGTCCTTGTAAAACTTAGGAAGTATATACTGAAGGGGTTCTGCAATGGTTTGGTATAATGACATTCCTGCTTTTCTCAAGAAACAAAGATACATTTTCTCTCCAAAAAATCATCAATTGAAATAAAACTAAGGTAATTAATTCCACGAACTGAGAAATATCATAAAGGCTAAAAAAATTTACATTTAAATCTAAGTAAACTGTAGAGTATTATAAATAACCAGCTTAAAGCTCGTTAAAAATTGTACTCCTAAAATACGCTAGAAATTAATGATGTTTCCCATTCATGTTATGTTAAATAATGCGGTATGGCTCAACTTTTCTTCGTAAATTCGAGAAAATTTTTGATTATGACGAAAAAAATTCTTTTATCGGCATTCCTCTTGCCGGCTGTAATGGCTTTTGCCCAGCAGTATGGCGGTATGTGGATTCCTACGGAGCTTAATGAAAAAGAAATGAAAGACTTGGGTATGAAGATTTCTGCAAAAGATATTTTCAATACGCAGAAACCAAGTATCAAAGATGCAGTGGTACAGTTCAACGGAGGATGTACTGCTGAAATTATCTCTCCAAAAGGCTTACTGCTTACCAACCATCATTGTGGTTATGATATTATTCAAAAACAGTCTACCGTTCAGAAAGATTATCTTACAGATGGTTTTTGGGCAGGTAATATGAGTGAGGAGCTTGCCAACCCTGGTGTTACGGTTGATTTTGTGGTAGACATACAGGATATTACTGCAAAAGCATTATACGGTGCTGAAAGACTAGAAGGGGAAGCGCTTACACAAACCATCAACAGAAATATTGAAGATTATAAGAGGGCTCAAAAGATAGAAGATTATCAGAAGATTGTTATTAAGCCAATGTATTACGGAAATAAGTACTATGCTTATGTAATCGAAACTTTTAAAGATATCCGTTTGGTAGGTGCACCACCGAGTTCTATCGGTAAATTTGGTAGCGATACCGACAATTGGGTGTGGCCGAGACATACAGGAGATTTCTCGATGTTCAGAATTTATGCAGATAAAGACAATAAACCAGCTGAGTATTCTAAAGACAATGTGCCCTACAAGCCAAAATACAGTCTTCCAATATCATTAAAAGATAAAGCTGAAAACGATTTCACTTTTGTTTTTGGATTCCCAGGTAGAACAACAGAATATTTGCCATCTATTGCGATTGAAAAAATAATGACCGAGTTGGATCCTGCGAGAATTGCAGTTCGTGATATTACTTTGAAAACTTTAGATGAAAGAATGCGAACTGATGCTGCAACAAAGCTGAAGTACTCTTCCAAATATGCCAGTATTGCAAATGCATGGAAAAAATGGATTGGAGAAGTAGAAGGTCTTAAAAAATCCAATGCGGTACAAAAGAAACATCAGTATGAAGAATCGCTTATCAGTAAAAATGCTGCGATAAAAACCACCATCAATAAACTTGAAAACCTCTACAAAGAACAAGGCCCTTACGCACTAAACAATGCTTATTACACCGAATTTGTTAGAAATGCAGAAACCCTTTTATTGGCTAATATTCTTATTAATTATGCCAATGGTGTGAAGGATGGACAAATGGATGACAAGGCTTTGGCACTCTTAAAAAACAGATTACAAGGTTTTTATAAAGATTATAGTAGCGACTTGGACGCTAAGGTTACTGCAAAATTGATGGCTTTATATGCTGAAAAGACACCACAGGAGTTTTTACCGGCCAACTTCAAACAAAACTACAGCGATGCCAATAAAAATTTAGCAACAGTAGAATCTTGGATGAAAAATTCTGTACTGGTAGGCAATTCGTCAGTAAACGGTGGGAATTTAGTTACGGATGCGGATAAAGCTTTTTCAAATCCTTCTGGTTTAATTAAAAAACTTGAAAAAGATCCTATTTACCAGTTTGCAAATATGTTAAAACAATCTTATGTGTCCACCACAGAAGATAAGTTCGTAGGTTTACAGAAACAGATTGATGAGTCTCAAAAAATTTATATGGCTCAATTGATGGAGACCGATAAAGAGAGAAAGTTTTTCCCAGATGCGAACTCTACATTAAGAGTAGCTTACGGACAGGTGAAAGGTTCTAATCCTAGAGATGCTGTGTATTATGGTTACCAAACCCATCTCGCAGGTGTTATGGAAAAATATGTACCGAGAGATTATGAATTTGATGTTCCGAGAAAATTAATTGATCTGTATGACAATAAAGATTACGGAATTTATAAAGATAAAACCGGGGATGTTCCTGTTAACTTTACCGCTACCAACCATACCACTGGAGGTAATTCTGGAAGTCCAGTTCTTGATGCCAATGGAAATTTAATTGGTCTTAATTTCGACAGACAGTGGGAAGGTACGATGAGTGACATTAATTTTGACCCTCGTTTTAGCAGAAATATAATGGTGGATACCAAATATATCCTTTTCATTATTGATAAATATGCCAATTCTAAATGGTTAATAGATGAAATGAAGATCGTTAAATAATATTGAACGATTATTCTATAAAAAAATCCGTGAAATTATTTTCACGGATTTTTTTATTTAATTCTGGTAAAAACTAAGCCATCCAAAGATTTTCCTCTTTCTGCGCATTTGTCTTCCGCAACATGAAGAACAAGCCTATCCTTCGTCATTTCAAAAGTTAAATGAGCTTCAATATGCTCATCTGCCTTGCATGGACTTCCACCCCAATATTTAGCTAATATAAGTTTGTTTCCGTCCTGCTTGTACCACATATATTCCACGACATCACCTTTTACAGAAATAGATGCAGCTACATTTCTAAATTCTAATACAATCGCCTCCTTATTCGGAATATTGGCTTCACCACTCCACTTTGTGTTGGCAAGTGTTTGGGCACAACAAACCATAGAAAAACCAAGGATCATAAATAAAGTTATAAAATTTGTTTTCATAAGAGTAGTTTTTACAATTTTAGGATAAAGCTACTAACAAACCCAGTAGAAAAAACCCGTAAAATCACTGAAAATCAAATTCTTAAAAAACAACGAACATTTATATCAATACCCAAAAATTTCTTCTAAAGTAAGTTCATGCAGTTCCCCTAACTGAGAGGCTGCAGCAGTATTGAGGTTTTCTCTTTTTCCGATGATGGCCGTATTGTATTGGATGGGTTGCACTTTAGAATGATAAAAATTCACCAAATCTTCCAGTTTCATTTTTTTGATATCCTGATAAATATCTTTTCTGTAATCATGATGAATACCCAACTTCTCAAGTTTTAAGGTATTGAAAAAAATATTGGTTCTTGTAATTCTCGTACTCGCAATTTGCTTGAGAACCATTTGTCGTGCATTCTCAAACTGCAGCGGAATCTGCGGAAGTTCAGTCATTAAATCGCTCAAGGTTTCTACCGCAATGTTCAGTTTGTCGGGTTGCGTGCCGATGTAGGTTTGCACATAGTCGGGGTGCTGGAGTTCTCCATTGGCCTGATAAGAAACATATGCGGAATAGGCCAGAGATTTAGCTTCCCTCATCTCCTGAAAGACAATGGATGACAAACCACGCCCAAAATACTCATTAAAAACATTCACTTTCCCGAAATCTGCAACATTCACCAAATCGCCTCTGCCCACTTTACTCATTTCCATTTGCACCATATCATAAGAAGTAAAAAATACTTTACCACCAGTTTTGGGCTCAGGATAAATACGCTTTTCTACTGGTTTGTGAGTGGTGTGAGATAAAAATTGCTCTGAATAGCGCAAAAATCTTTCAAAATCTTTTCCATAGAAGAAAATTTGATAATCAAAATTAAATAGTTGCCTCATTTTCTCAATCAATTCATCCACATTGATTTGATGTAAACGCTCTTCGGAAATAACATCGGTTGATCTCGAAAACGCTCCATATTTGGCATAGTTGGTGAGCATATTCATAATTCGGGTTTTATCCTTCTTCGCGGCTTCCCTACTCTCCAAAATGGTTTGTACATAGTTTTGGTATGCATCATTATCAGCCTTCACATCGCTGAGCCAATGTTGAAGCAACGCAATACCCTGTTCTAAATTTTCTTCCAAACCTGTAAGTGAAACCATCAGTTGGTCGTTGGAGGTTTTAAAATCATTGGAAATTCCTATTTTAAAAAACTCCTGGCGAAGTTGCTCTGCTGAGTATTTAGACGTTCCCAAATATTGTAACACCTGTGTAGAAAGGCCCAGTTCCTTGTCATTATAACTTCCAAAAGGGAAAATATAATGTACCTGAGCCAAATCATTGTATTTGTTTTTTACAAAACTTACCTTTTTATCTTTCAAAGTTTTTACTTCAATAGCCCTTTGATAATCGATAAATTCTGGTTGAATTTCCTTTCCTTCATGCTGATTGAGAAACTGAGTTAAAAATTCAGATTGAGCTTCCCTGTTGAGCTGAATTGGTGTTATCCCAGGATTGTCGACACGAATAAGGTTTTCATTGGCTCCCTTTTCCTTAAATATTGCCACGTAATTTTCTTTGAAAAAACCTTTAGCAAAATTCATCACATCTTCTTTTGTAATGCTTTCATACTCTAGCATTTCATCCAATTCTTGCTTCCAAGTTCTTCCTTTGATGTAAACATCGTAAATATTTGTGGCCAGGCCTTCGGCAGTTTCCCAGGCCTTCATGCGCTGAATTTTGAAATCATTCACCACCGCATCAATCAACCAGTCTGGAAATTCTCCTTTTTTCACCAATTCTATCTGTTCGAGGAGCATTTCCACTCCTTCGTCCAAACTTTGGTTTTCTTTTGGAACAATTACGGCAGAAAAATAACCGTAGTTTTTAAATCCTATCGAAAATGCGTTTGCATACAGCGCTCTCTGTGTTTGATTGATATTCAGATCGAGTAAACCCGCCTCTCCCCTATTGCTTAAAATATTGGCCACAATATCAGCCAGCATGGACTCTCTGCTTCCGTAGGAATCTGTTCTCCAAGCGATTTGAACTCTTGGTATGGTCGGACTTTTCAGTGTTTTTTTAGTGATTTTAGTAAGGGGTTCTTCCACAATATTGTTCTTTTTCGGAAGCTCTTTGTATGGCAACTTCCCGAAATACTGATCTACCATCGCAATTGTCTCCTCAAAATCTAAATCTCCCACCAAAACCATCGCATAATTGTTGGGAACATAAAACTCATCAAAATACTTATAAATAGCTTTCATGGACGGGTTTTTGAGGTGTTCCGCCTTGCCAAGTGTAGTCTGCTGACCGTTAGGATGTTTAGGAAAAAGCAGTTCCATTAAAGCATAATTCACCAGTCGGCTGTCGTTGTCCTGAGCCCTGTTGAACTCCTCATAAACCGACTCCAACTCTGTATGGAAAAGCCTTAAAACCAGCTCCGAAAATCTTTCTTTTTCTATTTGCAGCCACTTCTCCAGTTCGTTATTGGGAATATTATTTTTATAAACCGTTTCATCTAACCATGTGTGGGCATTGGTTCCTGTAGCACCCAATGAAGAAATGGCTTTGTCGTACTCATTCGCAATGGCATATTTGCTCGCTTCTTGTGAAACTTCATCTATTTTTTTATAAATTCCCTTTTTCTTATCGGCGTTGCCTTCAGTTTTATGTTGTTCATACAATTCCTCAATTTGGTCTAAAAGTTCCTTCTCTTTCTCCCAGTTTTGGGTACCAATATGAGAAGTACCTTTAAACATCATGTGTTCCAAATAGTGAGATAAACCCGTGTTATCGGCAGGATCATTATTGCTTCCCGTTCTCACAGGAATAAAGGTCTGAATACGCGGAGCATCAAAGTTCTGAGCTAAATATACCTCCAAGCCATTTTCCAGCTTGTAGATTCTTACGCCGTTTTCGTCATTGGAAACTTTGGTATACGTGTAACCGTTTTTATCGGTGTGGTGTTGTTCTTTATAAATATTTTCTTTCAAAATACAATCTATTATAAATGATGATAAACACAAATTTACTTAAAAAAGATATGAAAAAGAGTACCCATAAACAGTACTCTACAAGATAAACGTGCAATTTTTGTGCAGTTAGAAATACATTGCAGGTCTAGTGACTTCCGTCTAAAAATTCTTTTAATCCATTTAACATTCCTGTCCACGCAATTTTCGAATGATTATATTCTTCATCATTTGCAAAATTTTTTCCTGTAAGTACGATGGATGTTTTATTTTCATCTTCATGAATGTCAAAAGACATCTCAATAAAGTTGGTAGATTTTGATTTAAAGTACTGATAGCTCAAACAAATATTGTCTTGAATTTTTATGATAATAGCGCGGTCAAAAAACTCCGAATTTTTTACTTTAAAAATGATTTCACCACCCACTTTCCATTCTTGGCATTCAATTTCTAAAGCAGAAAAACACCTTGAAAATTCTGCTTCATCAGTCAAAACTTTCCATATAGCTTCAGGCTTTGCATTTATTTGAGTATAAAGTTTGACTGAATTATTATTTTTCATTTAATTTCAAGATTTCTCAAACCCTATATCTTACGTATTGTTAAAATCCACAATTTTGATACAAATTACCTCATCTTTAAATTATCAAATTACTGCATTCTAATGCGCTTCCAACCAATTGTCACCTACACCAACTTCCACCAATAGTGGAACTTTGGTTTCAAATGCAGATTCCATTTGGGTTTTGATGAGTTTTGAAGCGGTTTCTACTTCCCCAATTGGTGACTCGAATAGGAGTTCATCATGTACCTGAAGCAGCATTTTGGTTTTTAGATCTTGAATATCCAGCTCGTTGTCGATTTTAATCATTGCAATTTTAATAATATCGGCTGCACTTCCCTGAATTGGAGCATTTACAGCATTTCGTTCCGCGTGAGCGCGAACTACGAAATTATTGGAATTAATATCTTTCAGATGGCGTTTTCTTCCCAAAATAGTTTCTACATAACCCATTTGACGGGCTTTTTGAACTTGCTCTGCCATATATTCTTTCAAACGTGGATACGTCGCGTAATAGGAATCTATTAATTGCTTTGCTTCCGTTCTTGAAAGTCCAGTTTGGTCGGCTAAAGCAAATGCACCCTGACCGTAAATAATTCCGAAATTCACTGTTTTAGCCTGACTACGCTGCGTCTTGGTTACCTCGTCAATCGGAATTTTAAACAACTTAGCCGCCGTGGATGCGTGAATATCTTCGCCATCCTGAAACGCCTTAATCATGTTCTCCTCACCCGAAATTTCAGCAATCAAACGAAGTTCAATTTGTGAATAATCGGCAGAAATAATCTTGCTGCCTTCAGCCGCCACAAAAGCACCACGGATTTGCTGACCTCGCAATGTCCGAATCGGAATGTTTTGCAAATTTGGATTTACCGAAGCTAGACGACCCGTTGCCGCCGTAGTTTGCGAAAAATTAGTGTGTACACGGTTGTCCAGCTTCTCGATCTGTGTTGGCAAGGCATCCACGTAGGTGGATTTTAGTTTTTGATACGTCCGGTATTCTAAAATATATTTAATGATATCATGCTTGGAAACCAGCTTCTGAAGGACATCTTCGGAAGTAGCATACTGACCCGTTTTGGTTTTTTTGGCTTTCGGATCGAGTTGTAGTTTTTCAAACAAAATTTCTCCCAACTGACGAGGCGAGTTCATGTTAAATTCTTCTCCGGAGAGTTCAAAAATCTTTTCCTCGAGGTTCTTAAGATCATTTTCAAGGTCTTTGGATTCTTTTTTCAACCAATCTTCATCCAAAGAAACGCCTTCCAGCTCCATTTTAGCGAGAACTTCCATGAGTGGCATTTCCACCTTGTAGAACAAATCTTCCAAGCCTTCTTTTTTCAATTGCGGAGCAAAAAGTTCGTACAACTGAAAGGTAATATCGGCATCTTCAGCCGCATAATTGGTTTGCGTCAACAAATCGGCATCTCGAAAATTACCCTGCTTTTTTCCTTTTTTACCGATGATGGTTTCAATGGAAACTGGTTTATAGTTAAGGTAAACTTCCGAAAGATAATCCATTCCGTGACGGCCATCCGGATTCAAAAGATAATGGGCAATCATGGTATCGAACATATTTCCTTTAATCTCTACGCCGTGCGATTTTAAAACTTTATAATCAAATTTTAAATTATGAGCAACTTTTAAAACTTCCTCTTTCTCAAAAAATGGCTTGAAAATTTCCAGAACCTGCATGGCTTCCTCACGATTTTCAGGAACAGGAACGTAGTAAGACAATCCTTTTTTATAGGAAAAACTCATTCCCACCAACTCGGCTTCCATTTCGTTGAGCGATGTTGTTTCGGTATCAAAACACACCACAGGCTGTTTCATAAGATTTCCCACCAAAATTTTCTGCGCCTTTGGAGTATCAATAAACTGATATAAATGATCGCTCGTTTCTATTGTTGATTTGGACGAAGTTGCCTGCTCGAGTTCTTCATAGGTCGCGAACAAATCCAGCTGACCTACCATTGCATTTACTTTCTGCTCGGCGGTTTCGGTAACAGTTACTTCCACAGCAGTAACTGTCGCTGGTGAAAATGCACGAAATAAATTTTCATACAAACGGCGGAATTCAATTTCATCAAAAACCTCTTTTACCTTTTCAAAATCGGGCGTTTCGAGATCGTATTGCTCCTGATGAAATTCAATAGGCGCATCGCAAATGATGGTGGCTAATTTCTTCGATAAAATTCCCCTTTCGGCACTTGCCTCCACTTTTTCCTTCAATTTTCCCTTGAGATCGGCTGTATTGGCCAAAAGATTCTCAATGGAACCATATTCTTTAAGGAATTTCATGGCTGTTTTTTCGCCCACACCATCCAAACCTGGGATATTATCCACTGCATCGCCCATCATGGCAAGAAAATCGATAACTTGCTTCGGATGTTCGATTTGGTATTTCGCTTTAACCTCATCCACTCCTAAAATCTCGACATCTCCACCTTTTAAACCTGGTTTGTAAATCTTGATTTTATCGGTCACCAACTGGGCAAAATCTTTGTCGGGCGTCACCATAAATGTGGTATAGCACTCTTTTTCGGCCTTGCAAGCAATGGTTCCGATAACGTCATCCGCTTCGTAGCCTTCAACGCCTAAAATGGGGATATGCATGGCCTCCAAAATGCGGTGAATATACGGAATGGCGATTTGTATCGCCTCGGGCGTTTCGCTTCTGTTGGCTTTATAATCGGCAAAATCATCGGTACGCACATTGGTTTTTCCCACATCGAAAACCACGGCCAGATGGGTGGGCTTTTCTCTTCGAATCAACTCGATTAAGGAATTGGTAAAACCAAATATTGCCGAAGTATCAAGTCCCTTGGAAGTAAGTCTGGGATTTCGAATTAATGCATAGTAGCCACGAAAAATCATCGCATAAGCATCAACGAGAAAAAGTCTTTTGTCTTGTGTTGCGTCCATAAAACAAAGATAGCAAAAATGGTTTGCAGATTTTACATTTCACGTGTTGCGATTGCACTGTTGCAAAATTACTTCAAATATATCAACTTAGTGTTTCTTCAACATCCACGGTATTACAAAATAAAATGCCACTGCTGCAATGGTCATGATTATTCCTGTAGCAATCCAAAGGGTGGTAAAACCGTAATGCTGGGCAACCATTGTTCCGATGTACGGTGTAATAATAAATGCGGCGGAAAATGCTATTCCGTTGAGACCCATATAGGCACCTTTGTTATTTTCACCAGACCGCAAAGCAGTAATGGTGGACATAAACGGTAATGCCCAAATTTCACCCACCGAAAGCAAAGTCATTCCCAAGATAAGCACCCAAATGCTGCTATCTAGCCCTAAAATGGCATAAGAAACACCACACATGAGTGTACCCCAAAGCATTGTGCTAGCCAATGAGAAATATTTTTCTGAAACTTGCACCAAGAACATTTCCAGCAATACAATGATAAATCCGCTGTAGCCCAAAATATAGCCGATGCTTTCCTGACTTAAATGAACTTCTTCTTTATAAAAAATAGTTAGCGTACTGAAAAGTTGGAAAAAACAAATCGAAAAAAGCAAACATATAAAACTGTAGACCAAAAATTTATAATCTTTATAAGGACTTCTTTCCGAGATTACAGCCTTTTTAATATTTTTCTTGTTGATTTTTGCCCGTAATGAAGCCAGTTTATTTCTTTTTCTAAAAAACCATACATAGGTAATCCCAGCAAACAAAGCTCCTGCGGCATTGCAGAAGAATAAAAACTCATAAGAGATAGCCGATAAAATTCCACCTAAAGCTGGACCAATAGAAAAGCCTAAGTTCACAGCCATTCTGTTTAGAGAAAAGGCTCTGGTGAGATTTTCGGGTTTTGCATATTTCGTAATGGCAACAGAATTGGCAGGACGAAATGCCTCACTGATGATACTCTGTATTAAAATTATTACTGCCAAACCAGCTTCCGTCTTGAAAACCGGTATGAGACAAAACATGGGAACACTGAGAAACAAACTCAACGTTTGTACTTTATATTCACCGATTTTATCGGTAATGAAGCCGCCAAACCAAGAGCCAATTACAGAACCTATTCCGAAGAAACTGAGTACAATCCCGGAATCTTGGAGGCTAAATTTGAGGTGATCCGTCATATAAACCCCTAAAAATGGCAACACCATGGAGCCAGACCGGTTGATTAACATTACAATTGCCAACATCCAACTTTCTTGCGAAAGTCCACGAAAAGATGCGGCATAGTTTTTAAATAATTTCATATCATCATCATTTTAAATCATTCTTTGTTCGAAAACATCAGAATAAAAATTTAGACTAACAACACTTTGCTTCCTAATCTTTCTAGATTTAAAAAATTGTAAGTCAATTCAAAATAAAAAACAGGACTTTAAGAAAAGCCCTGTCTTATTATCACTACAGATAATCAAAAAAGATTATTCTGGTTTATAAGTATCTTTCAGGGTAACAGTTCTGTTAAAGACCAATGTATCGTTATTCGAATCTTGATCTTTTGTGAAATATCCAATCCTTTGGAACTGCAACGGCTCACCCACCTCAACATCTTTTAGCGATGGCTCGGCAAACCCTTGAACTTTCACCAACGATTCAGGATTTACAAAATCTAAGAAATCGCTGTCTTTTTGAGCATCTGGCTGATCTACTGTGAACAAATGATTGTAAATTCTCACCTCAATAGGCATCGCATGTTTTGCAGATACCCAATGCAATGTCCCCTTTACTTTCCTTAAACTTTCCTCTGTTCCGCTCCCCGACTTCGATTTTTCATCGTAAGTGGCATAGATAGTAGTAATTTCTCCATTCTCGTCTTTTTCTACACGCTCAGCTTTAATGATGTATGCAGATTTTAAACGAACTTCACCGCCCAATTTCAATCGGAAGAATTTGCTATTGGCTTCCTCTTTAAAATCTTCTCTTTCTATATAAATTTCTCTTGAGAAAGGGATTTCACGGTTGCCAGCATTTTCATCTTCTGGATTATTTTCGGTTTCCAACCACTCTTCTTTATCTTCAGGATAATTTTCAATAACCAGTTTTACAGGATCCACCACAGCCATAACACGCTTGGCTTTCTTGTTCAAATCTTCACGAACAAAGAACTCCAGTAACTGTATTTCGATAAGGTTTTCACGTTTTGCAACACCTACTCTATCAATAAAATTCTTAATGGCGTCTGCGGTATAACCTTTTCTTCTTAAACCAGAGATGGTAGGCATCCTAGGGTCATCCCACCCAGTGGTAACACCTTCTGCTACTAGTCTTTGAAGTTTTCTCTTAGAAGTTATCATGTAAGCAACATTCATCCTGGCAAATTCTCTTTGCTTAGGTGCTACTTTGTTTTCATCTCTCACCTGATCCAGATACCAATTATACAGAGGTCTGTGGTTTTCAAACTCTAAAGAGCATAAAGAGTGAGAAACCTGCTCTAAATAGTCAGATTCACCGTGTGCCCAGTCGTACATGGGATAAATTTTCCATTGTGTACCTGTTCTGTGGTGGGGCTTATTCAAAATTCTGTACATAACGGGATCCCTCATATTCATATTTGGGGAGGTCATGTCTATTTTTGCACGAAGCGACATAGAGCCACTTTCGAACTCACCATTTTTCATCTTTTCGAACAAAGAAAGAGATTCTTCAATAGGTCGGTTTCTGAAAGGAGATTCTACACCATCCTCAGTAGGATTTTTTCTTTGTTCGGTAATAACTTCTGAAGGTTGCTCATCTACATAGGCTTTACCTTCTTTAATCATCTGAACCGCCCAATCGTACAATTGCTGGAAATAATCGGAAGCGTAGAGTTCTTTATCCCACTTAAAACCTAACCATTGAACGTCTTTTTTAATAGAATCTACGAATTCCTGCTCTTCTTT
>JAEWYW010000031.1 GCA_023458535.1 Bacteroidota bacterium | reverse complement strand
GCCTTGCTTATTTAAAAATATGCAAGGCATTAATTATTTATGAATACGATTAATTTTATTTCAAGTAAAAATTAACTCCGAAGTTGATGGCTCCAAAATTAAATTTATCGTTACCATGCCAATGATAGCCATTGTGGTTTTTATACTTACTGCTGATGTTTTGGAAACCTAAGTACAATTCTGTATTCTTCATTTGGTAACCCACTTTAGGTGCCACATACAATCCACTGTTTCTATCATTATCTGTGGAGATTGCAGCTCCTAAATCTAATGCCACAAAAAGGGGAAGTTTATCAAACTTATATTTACCTGCAGCAGCCACAGGAATAAATCCAAAATCATTAAAATCATCCTTACCAAAGAAATGAGAATAACCTGTTGTTGCACCAATGTCTAAACCTTTTGTAATATTCCACATATAAGCAGCATCAATCCCCAGCGTTACCGATGCAACATCTGCAGCATTACCAAGTGGCGCACCAACGTGTGCACCTAATTTAAAACCTTCTTGGGCTTGGGCAGCACCTCCAATCAGCGCGAACATCCCTAATAAAAGTAATTTTTTCATTTAAATTAAATTTTAATGCAGACAGAGCATCAAAAATTGTTCCTTCAAAAGAAAATTGATAAAAATCATAAAAAAGGCTGAGAATGAAAATCCTCAGCCTTTCTGTTATTTTATAATTCGTATGTTAGTTACCACCAAATTTGAAACCAACTCCTACTTGCGCGAAGCTGTTTTTCATTGTAAATTCATCTTTATGCTTAGATAATTCAGAAATTCCATAATTGTATCTAGCGTCGATAAAGAAACCATTTTCAAAAGCATATTCTACACCTATGAAAGGGGCAATATTTAATGAATTTAAGTCGTCTTTTATATCTTCCTCATCACTTGCTTCTAATTCTACACCAGGAATATTCATCCCTCCATCAAATACAGTTTTTGCTTTTGCGGACATAATTAAACCAAAGCTAGCTCCTGCAGAAACAGAAAAGCCTTCTGTGATAAAATATTTAGCAGAAATAGGAACTAGTACTGATTGTAATGTTACTTTTGTAGACATTCCATCAAAAATATCTTCATCATCATTTATATGATACTTTCCTCCAAGTGCAGAATATAACGCTTCACCTTGTACAGCAAATTTGTCATTTATTTTATATTCTGCCAAGCCACCCACATAGAAAGTGTGCATTGGATCTTTTGTTAGTGTGACACCAGGCACTTTCATGTTTAAAGATGACATAGAGTACCCTCCTTTTGGTCCAAATCTAAATTCTTGTGCGCTAACTAATCCCATTGTAACCAACGCAACAGCAAATAATGTTTTTTTCATTTTATATTAATTCTTATATATTATCGCATCAAATATATAAAAACAAATGATATACAAAAATAAAAAAGTTAAAATTTCTTAAAAAAGTATTTTTTTCTAATTGCTTTCATTACGAAGTCTTTTATCCTCTTCGCCATATGCTGAAATAATCTTTCTAACCACAGGATGTCGAACAACATCTTCTTCTGTGAGGTGAACAAAACCTATCTCCTTAATGTCTTTAAGAATTCTCATGGCTTCCTTTAAACCAGAATGTTGATTTCGCGGTAAATCTATCTGACTAGGATCGCCCGTAATGATGAATTTTGCATTCATACCCATTCTTGTTAAGAACATTTTCATTTGAGAATGAGTAGTATTTTGCGCTTCATCTAAAATTACAAAGGCTTCATCTAAAGTTCTACCTCTCATAAATGCCAATGGTGCAATTTCAATGACTTTCTTTTCAATAAAACCTTCAAGTTTTTCATGTGGAATCATATCTCGAAGCGCATCATATAAAGGTTGCATATAGGGATCCAACTTTTCTTTCATGTCGCCTGGTAGAAAACCTAAACTTTCTCCAGCCTCCACGGCAGGACGTGTTAGGATGATTCTTTTTACCTCTTTATCTCGCAGGGCTTTTGCTGCCAAAGCAACACTTGTATAGGTTTTACCTGTTCCAGCAGGACCAATAGCAAAAACCATGTCTTTTTTTTCAGTTTCTTTAACGAGTTTCTTAAGATTGGTGGTTTTAGCTTTAATTACTTTACCACTAACACCTTTTACAATAATATCCTGGTCAAAAACCAACTGTTTTTCATAGTCATTTTTGATATTGAGAATGTTTTCAACATCTTTCAATTCTATTCTGTTATTTTTTGAGATAAAAGCAACAATGTCATCCAGCTTCTGTTTCAAAATATCCAAAGCCTCTTGATTGCCCATCGCAAAAATATAGTGATCTCTTCCCGTTATTTTAAGTGTCGGAAAAGTGGATTTTATTAAATTAAAATATTGATTATTTACGCCATAAAATTCTTTAGGATCAATATCTGTTACATCATAATTCAGTTCAAACATGTATCGTTTATTTTTTTAATTTTTCTAAAATTACTATTATTTGTTTATTACAGCAATTCTTTGCCCTAAATTTCTTCTCTTTCCTAAGATTTTAAATAACTTTGCAAAAACACAACCCATTTTAATGTCTATTATTACACTTACATCAGATTTTGGAAACGTAGATTATAGAGTTGCCGCCATTAAGGGTCAACTTTTATCTTTAAAATCCGATGTTAATATTATAGACATCACCCACGAAATTCAAGCATACAACCTGCTTCAAACCTCATATATTGTGCGAAATGCCTACAAGCATTTCCCAAAGGGAAGTATTCATATTTTGTGTGTGGACAGTTTTTTTCATAAATCAAGAAAGAACATTATATATAAAGCCGACGGGTCGTATTTTATTGCAGCAGACAATGGATTACTCAGCTTAATTTTTTTTGATATTCAGCCCGAAGCTATTTTTGAGCTTACATTCAATGCAAGATTCGACGATCAGGTTCACTTCACTTCTACAGATATTTTTGCACCTGCAGCCATACATTTAGCCAATGGTGGTCTTCCCGAGGTAATTGGCAGAAAAATAAAAGCCGTAAAAGACTTGTCCTTCCCGCGAGCAGTTTATAACGAAGGTGAAAAAATGATTATTGGTGAAGTGATGTATATTGACAATTTCGGGAATATCATCTCCAATATCAGTAAGTCTTTCTTCGAAAAAACAAGTTTGATTTATGAAAGTTTCACTATTAAATTTAGAAACCTAAGTTTATCCAAAATTTACAGTCAGTACACCGCATTGGTAGAAGATTGGGAGAACGAGACCAACTATCATGGGCAATCTGCCGCAATTTTTAATGATTCAGAACTGCTAGAACTTACCATTTATAAAGGCAGTAAAAACAATGGCGCCAAGTCACTTTTCGGCTTGAATGTGGGTGAAAATATCTATATTCAGTTTTCATAAATTACCAAATCTTTAAAAAAACCGATTTTTTTTATATATTTGTCAAAATCTAAAAATCGAAAATGGCAGAATATAAGTTATTGCTTCCTTCCATGGGTGAAGGTGTGATGGAAGCTACCGTTATCAGTTGGTTATTCAACGAGGGTGATAGTGTGAAAGAAGATGATTCCGTGGTAGAAATTGCTACCGACAAAGTGGATTCTGACGTACCTACGCCTGTTTCAGGGAAAATTGTAAAAATTCTTAAACAAAAAGATGAAGTTGCAAAAGTAGGTGAAGCCATCGCTATTTTAGAAATTGAAGGTGAAGGAAGTGCAAGTGCAGAAGCTGCTCCAGCACAAGATGCGACAACGCCTGATTCCGAAACTTTAAAAACTGTTGAGGCACCGTTACAGGTTGCCGCGACCTCCACACAAGAATTTTCAGGAGATTTATATCTATCACCGCTTGTAAAAAGCATCGCTCAGGAAGAGAAAATTTCTGAAACCGAACTTAAAACCATTAAAGGAAGTGGATTAGAAGGAAGAATTACGAAGGAAGATATTTTAGCTTATGTTTCCAACAGAGGATCTCAACCACAAACGGCGGCAACTCCTTCAACGGCTCCTAGCACTCCTCAAGCAAACGCTTCTGCTCCTGTGGCAACACCTGTTTCTACTATTTCAACGGCAGCGGGTGATGAGATTATCCCAATGGACAGAATGAGAAAACTTATTGCTGAAAACATGGTGAAAGCCAAACAAATTGCACCACACGTTACTTCTTTCATTGAAACAGATGTTACCAACGTCGTAAAATGGAGAAACAAGCATAAAGCTATTTTTGAAAAGAGAGAAGGTGAGAAACTTACTTTCATGCCGATATTCGTAAGAGCTGTAGTAAAAGCAATTCAGGACTTTCCAATGATTAATGTTTCTGTTAACGGAGATCAAATTATCAAGAAAAAGAATATAAATATTGGTATGGCTACTGCTTTACCAGACGGAAATTTAATTGTACCTGTTATCAAAAACGCCGATCAATTATCACTTTCTGGATTAGCAAAAGCCATTAACGATTTAGCTTACAGAGCAAGAAACAAAAAATTAAGACCGGAAGATACTCAAGGGGCTACTTATACCATTTCTAATGTTGGTAGTTTTGGAAACTTAATGGGTACACCTATCATCCCACAGCCACAGGTAGCGATATTGGCCATTGGTGCGATTGTGAAAAAACCTGCGGTTTTAGAAACCAAAGATGGAGATGTTATCGCTATTAGAAACCTGATGTTCATGTCGCACTCTTATGACCACAGAGTGGTAGACGGATCGTTGGGCGGAATGATGCTTAAGCATGTTCACGACTACTTAGAAAACTGGGATTTAAATACTGAAATATAAAAATCAAAAGCCTTCGAAATTATCGGAGGCTTTTTTATGTTATGTAAATAAGAAATATATCAATTTTCATTTTACGAAAACTACATAAATACACATAAAAAACCATAGCACACTCAATAAATCACCGCATTAACAAATATTATTTTGTTAAAATTTGCAAAATTCAAAACAAATCACTAAATTGTGAATTACAAAAACAAAATATTATGCGAAAAATTTTACTCACGGCATCACTACTAACTTTGCCATTGTTTGGTTTCAGCCAAATACTCCAGGAAGACTTTGACGGAAATGGTCCAGGCATCTCTGCGTGGACAACAATTGATCAGGACGGTTTAACTCCTGATTCGGATGTAGATTTTATTACTAGTGGTTGGAATAGAATTGACAGAGCTGGTGCAGACGGTAATTTTGGAGGTCCCGCAGGTAATTTTGCAGCAGTTAGCACATCATATTATGATCCAGCTGGAACATCAAATGATTGGCTGATTTCTCCAACAATTGCAATTTCAGGAACTTCGCCTACTCTTTATTGGGATGCTAAAGCTCAAGACAATTCTTATCGTGATGGTTATAAGGTGATGTTATCACCAAATGGAGGAAGTACGATTGCTGATTTCACAGTTCAAATTTATTCGACCGTAGCAGAAAGCGCTTCTTGGACAAGTAGGGCAGCAGACTTGACGCCTTATATAGGGCAAAATGTGAGAGTAGCATTTGTTAATAATAGCAATGATAAATTCTTATTATTAATAGACAATATTAAGGTGGACTATACATATGTAGCTCCTCCTATAACTTTATTGCGGACCATTGGTTTTTGAAGATTTCTTTGGTGAAAACGTTGAACCTATAACCCTTGTTAATTTCGCTGGCATCAACAATACGACATCAGCAACTTTAGATGGAGATTCTCATGAATTTTTCTTATCTCAAATAGCTAATGTTACAACTAGCCAATCCTATGACATTACATTAAAAGGGAATACTGGAGGAAATTGGGAGAATAGTTTTGCAGTATTTATTGATTGGAATCAGAACGGAATTCTAAACGATGCTGGGGAAGTGTATGAAATCACCCAAACTATTACCAACTCTACCGGAACCGATGGTATCCAGGCAGTGCATTCTATTGCAGTTCCCGCCAATGCAGCCCTTGGAAACACAAGAATGAGAGTAAAAAAAATATATGGAACTTTAGCAGATGCGCCAGATTTGATCGATCCTTGTGTTGGTTCAGATTATGGTCAGGCTGAAGATTATACTGTAAATGTTACCAACACCTTAGCTACAACAGAAATCAACCATAAAAAGAAAGTGGGTATCTACCCTAATCCCGTGATTGATATTCTAACTATTGAATCTGCGGACAAAATTTTGAAATTTGAAGTATATGATACCACTGGTAAAGTAGTTATATCTGAAGCAACTAATACCAACAAGATCGAAACAAATGTTTCTAGGTTAACCACTGGTAATTATCTATTAAAGATTACCACAACTGGCGGAATAACTACACAAAAACTCTTAAAAAAATAGAAGATATAACATAATTTATTAAAGGCTATCTCATTCCAGAGATAGCCTTCTCATTTCCTTAAATGTAAAACCACATTAAACTCAGTACCATAAAATAAATCTATTATGAAACAATTGCCATTTGTGAAAACAAAATATATTTCTTACTTTTGCACCTCGAAATAATTAACAAATTTATTTATTATGAACAATTACGAAACTGTTTTCATTTTAACTCCCGTTCTATCTGACGCTCAGGTGGAGGAAGCAGTGAAAAAATTTGAAGACCTTTTAAAAGAAAAAGGTTGCGAAATCGTTGCTAAAGAAAACTGGGGATTAAAAAAACTAGCTTACCCAATCCAATTGAAAAAGAATGGATTCTATACTCTAATTGAGTTTAGAGGTGAAGGTGAAGTAGTAGCTGATTTAGAATTAGCATTTAAGCGTGACGAAAGAGTAATCCGTTACCTTACTACAAAACTAGACAAGCATGCTATAGATTATGCTGTAACAAGAAGAGCAAAAGTAAAAGCAGCTAAAGCTTAATTATTAACCCAATTTCTAAAAAAGACAAGACATGGCAATAGATGATATGGCTAAACAAGCCTCAGCTGGTGGAGAATCTGAAGTAAAATTCTTAACACCACTTGATATCAATACAAAATCTGAAAAGAAATATTGTAGATTCAAAAAATTCGGAATTAAGCACGTAGATTATAAAGATGCTGATTTCTTATTACAATTCGTGAACGAACAAGGTAAAATCTTACCAAGACGTTACACAGGAACTTCTCTTAAATATCAAAGAAAAGTATCTGCAGCTATCAAAAGAGCTAGACATTTAGCTTTAATGCCTTACGTAGCAGATTTATTAAAATAAAAAATTGCAATTTGCCATTAGCATTTAGCTTTTGGCTTTTGTTGCTGAATTAATATTAAATTCTAACGCAGTGAAGATACTCGGAACTTATAAAACCCGAAACTCGGAACTCTAAAACGGACAACAACAATGGAAATTATCCTAAAACAAGACGTAGAAAACTTAGGACTTGAGTTTGATACAGTAAATGTAAAACCAGGTTACGCTAGAAACTTCTTATTGCCTCAAGGTTTAGCACTTTTAGCTACTCCTAAAAACAAAGCTGCCCTAGAAGCTACTTTGGAAGCAAGAAAAGAAGAAGAAGCTAAGTTAATAGCTAACGCAAACGCTATCGTTGAAAAATTGAAGAAAACAAATGTTACCATCGCTGCTAAAGTAGGTACTGGTGACAAACTTTTCGGATCTATCAACAATATCAACCTATCTGAAGAATTGGCTAAAGCTGGTGTAGAAGTAGACAAAAAATATATCAAAATTCCTGGTAACACTATCAAGAGAACTGGTAAATTTGAAGCGCTTATCAGACTTCACAGAAATGTTGAGTACAACTATCCATTCGAAGTTGTATCAGACGCTCCTGTAGAAGCAGCTCCTAAAGCTGAAGCAAAAAAAGAGGAAGCAAACACTGAAGAGGCTTAATCAACCCAATCAGTAAATGATACAAAACCTTCGATTTTTTCGAAGGTTTTTTCGTATGTAGCTTCGAGCAAAAATGCATGAATTATTCAGTATCTTTGCCAACATCAATTTTCTCATATCCATCAAGGGTTTTAGAAAATTTTTAATTATTAAAATTTTAAATTCATTTAAAAATATCAATATGAATTCTTTTATAGAAGAACTAAAATGGCGCGGACTATTTGCCGACATGATGCCTGGAACGGATGAACAACTCAACAAAGAAATGACTACGGGTTACATTGGTTTCGATCCTACAGCAGATTCTTTACATATAGGAAGTCTTATTCAGATCAAAATCTTAGCACACTTTCAGCAGCATGGCCACAAACCAGTTGCGTTGGTAGGTGGAGCAACAGGAATGATTGGCGATCCGTCAGGAAAATCATCCGAAAGAAATCTTTTGGATGAAGAAACATTAAACCATTATGTCGATTGTCTTAAAAACCAACTTTCGCACTTCTTGAAATTTGATGGTGAAGGCGAAAATAAAGCCATACTTGTCAACAATTACGATTGGATGAAGAATGTTTCTTTCCTAGATTTTGCCAAAAACATCGGTAAACACCTCACCGTGAATTACATGATGGCAAAAGACAGTGTTAAAAAGCGTTTTTCGGGAGAAGAAGGTGTTGAAGGCATGAGTTTCACAGAATTTACCTACCAGCTTTTACAGGGTTACGATTTCTTGTATTTGTATCAGAATATGAATATGAAATTGCAGATGGGTGGTTCCGACCAATGGGGAAATATTACAACCGGAACAGAACTCATCCGTAGGAAAGCTCAGGGGGAAGCGTTTGCTTTAACAGCACCGTTAATTACTAAAGCAGATGGGTCTAAATTTGGAAAATCAGAAAGTGGAGAAAATTATTGGCTTGATAAAAAGAAAACTTCACCATATAAATTTTACCAGTTTTGGTTGAACACAACAGATGCAGATGCCGAAAGATTTATCAAATTTTATACTTTCCTTTCTAAAGACGAAATCGAAAATCTAATTGAAGAACATAAAACAGCACCACATGAAAGAAAACTTCAAAAGAAATTAGCTGAAGAAGTTACAGAGTGGGTTCACGGAAAGGAAGAACTGGAAAAAGCAATTAAAGCCTCAGAAATTTTGTTTGGACGCTCTACTGCAGAAGATTTAGTGAATCTTGATGAAGAAACTTTCTTGGAAGTTTTCGATGGCGTTCCACAAAAGGAAATAAACAAAACAGACGTAATAGGTGTTAGCATTGTAGACCTACTTTCTGAGAAATCTGGATTTCTAAAATCTAAAAGCGAAGCTCAAAGAGAATTGAAAGGAAACGCTATTTCGGTTAATAAAGAAAAAGTTTCTGAAGACTATTCCCCTCAGGAAAGCAATCTTATTGATGGTAAATTCTTGTTATTACAAAAAGGAAAGAAAAACTACTTCATTATAAAAGTATCTTAAAAATGAAAAGTCCGCTTCTAGAAGCGGATTTTTTTTGTTATCATTATTTATACTATTACTGTAAACCTACAAAACTATAATGAATTTGAGAAACTCTTGGGTTTCCTGTTTTTGCAGTATCAGTTTTCGCCAATTGTCCGTCTATATAAATATTGGTGATTAACGTAGAAGTTGCATCCATAGGAACAGCATTAGAAGAAAGATTTACTGAAGATTCGCTTTCATTCACAAAAAGTTCGGGACTTTTCCATACTACTTCTGGACTAGGAGTAGTTGGTGGCGGTACAGGAATTGGGAACGGATCAAAAATCGGTAAACTTTGCTGCGTGCCTATTTGTGTATTGATACTTTTAATATATACACCCTTAGACGCTTTCACTTCAAATTGTACAACATGATCTATATAAGGGTTTTCCTCTTCATCATTTTTACAAGATGAAACTACAACTCCAGTTGATAATATCATGGCAAAAAGAAATGCCATTCTTTGAAATTTCTTAGATGAGTAAAGGTTTTTCATTTTTACAATTCATTTTTAATCTTTCAAATATAGGTTTTTTCTTTAAATAATTTCTATTTTCACTAAACTTTTCAAAAATTTTAAGACATTCTTCTCACATTCTAAGCAAATATTAAGAATAGATAAAAGATTAATTTTAACAAATAGGTCGCAACAGTCAGGAACTTTTTTATTCTATCTTTGCTTCATGGAATTACAATACTTAATAAGAGAACCCGAAAATATTACGTCTAAAACACCTGTTCTTTTTATGCTTCACGGTTATGGCAGCAATGAAGAAGATTTGTTCAGTTTTAGAGAAACGCTTCCTAAGGATTGGATTTTGGTGAGCTTCAGAGCCCCAAGAGAGACAGAATTTGAAGGATATTCTTGGTACGACATTAATTTTAATAATCCCGATGAGTTTGTAAATGTTGAACAAGCAGAGGAAAGCATCAAAATGCTGTTAGAAGCCATAATGAGCGTGACCAATCGCTACGGGTTAACCGAAAACGAAACCCATTTATGTGGTTTCAGTCAAGGTGGGGTTTTATCCTACGCTTTGGCTTTACGTTATCCGGAATTATTCTCAAAAGTGGCCATTATGAGTGCTTATCCAGAAGAAAAATTGCTTACAGACATCGTAAAAAATAAAAAGAAACTTGAAAAATTAAGATTTTTTATTTCTCACGGGACGGATGATGCTGTAATCCCTTTGGAATGGGGACGCAAAGCGGCTGATTTACTTTATGATTTGAGTTGTTATTTTACGTTCCGAGAATACATGAGCGGACATGGAGTTAACCAAAAAAATTATATGGATCTGATGGATTTTTTTGGGAAGTAGGTTGTAGCCAATAGCGAAATTATGAAATTATTCTGGAACTCCTATTCAAATATTATCTTGTTGCTGGTAGGGATCAGCATCGGGAGTTGTATTGGTATATTTTTCCCAAAATGGGTAGATTTTTTAAAACCTATTGGTGATATTTTCCTCAACTTGCTTTTTGTAACGGTTATTCCGTTGGTTTTTTTTGCCATCGTACTTTCCGTGTCGCATATTGAACAAAAAGGAAGATTGGGTAAAATTCTTTTTGCGATGATCTTCACTTTCTTAGCATTTGTCATCATTGCAGCACTGTTTAGTCTATTAGCAGTCTATCTTTTTCCCACTGAAAGACCTTCCACTGCAAATTCTGCGGAGATAATAGAGAATATCACCTCCAATGAATCCTGGAGTGAAAGAATTGTGCGTTTCTTTACTGTGAGCGAATTTTATAATTTGCTTTCACGACAAAACATGTTGGCATTACTGGTTTTTTCTTTTTTATTCGGGATTTCTTTGCGGAATTCTGATGGTTCTAAAGTGGAAACTTTTAAAAAATTTATTGAAGGCGGAAATGAAGTAATGAAAAATCTTCTTTTAGTCATTATGAAAGCTGCTCCCATCGGACTCGGCGCATACATCGCGTATCAGGTTGGTACGTTAGGTCCTCAACTGGTGGGGTTTTATGCCAAGCCACTTGCAGTTTATTACGGAGCTGGAATAGCATTTTTTCTTATTTTCTTTAGTATTTTTGCCTTTATCGGACGAGGTGCACAAGGCGTTCCTCTCTTTTGGAAAAATAATATTTTACCTACTTTTACAGCAATAAGCACCTGCAGCAGTTTGGCGACAATGCCTACTAACTTAGATGCGGCACGAAAAATTGGCGTTCCAAATGATGTTTCCAATGTGGTGATTCCCATTGGAACAACCATTCATAAAATTGGTTCCTCAATGTCATCTATAGTGAAGATCTATGTTGCTTTTTTACTTTTAGGCTGGGATTTTTTTGATTTTAATAACCTGATTATAGCTCTTGGAATCACTGTTTTTGTAAGTGTGGTGGCGGGTGGAATTCCAAACGGTGGTTATATTGGTGAAATGCTGATGATTTCGGCTTACAATCTCCCACAAGAAGCCATACCTGCCGTAATGATTATCGGGACGCTGGTAGATCCATTGGCTACTGTTCTTAATTCTACGGGTGATACTGTTGCAGCAATGGTTACAGCAAGATTAATTGGTGAAAAATACAATCCACCAACTGACATTTAATTTTTTACTTTTAAAATTCATATTTCAGCATTAGCATGTCTTTTAGCTGAATACCATTTTCAAAAATGGGCTTTTCATAGTTGTCAATAAAGAAATTTCTTCGGACATCATATTTCACGAAACCATTTTTTTCATAAAAACGAATTTGTTGATCTCCACAATCTGCTGTTCCTACAATAAGTGTTTTAAAGTTTTCTGAACATTTTTCTTTAATAAAATCAATCATTAAAGAACCTACACCTTTGCTTTGAAAATGTTCTGCGACGCCAATGTTTTTCAGTTCAATGGTAGTATCATTAATTCGATACAAACAAAAAACGCCAACATTTTCGCTGTTATTTTTCACCAAATAAACGTCTGAATCAAAAAGATATTTGTTGATGGCATCCACAGTTTCATCCGCCAACAAAAGCAATTCGTAGGGATACGATTCTTCTTCCTTTAAAATGTCAATTTTTAAATTCATTCAATCTTTGGGCATTTCCTTCAACTCAAATATCAAGTTATCCAAAACCTCTTCATCTTTACGATTTTTATTGAGTTGAAAACCACTATTTTGTAATACACGAATGGACGCTTCATTATGTTGATGTGTAAAAGCTTCAATTTGGTCTAATTTTAAAACATCAAATCCATATTTGATTATTTCTTTCACAGCTTCAGACATTAAACCTTTACCTTGATAACGAGGATGTAAATCGTAGCCTAGCTCGGCAGTTTTTCTGTCTTCAGAGAAATTCCACAAACAAATAGAACCTATTAAATCTCCATCTTTTTGGAGTCTCAATCCCCAACCCGTGGAAATCCCATCCTCAAAATTTTTGCGAATCATTTTTATAAAGTCGGTTGCTTGTGATAAATGTACACTGGGTTCACGAGGTATATATTTATTGACTTCCGGATCGGAGCGCATAAACAAAATTACCTCAGCATCACTTAATCTTAAAGGAGTAAAAAATAATCTTTCGGTTTTTAAATACGGAAAATCTTTCATTGTACGTTTACTTTAGCCAAAATTAAGGATTTGTATAACATCCCAAATACTTTGCAGGCTCATTTTTAATCCTTATCTTGAAAGCTTAATTGTTTTAAAGAAACTGGTATGAAGATCAACATGAAAAAGACTTTAACTTTATTATTTTTATCCTCGCAAATTGCTTTTGCTCAACAAAATCCCAACACCGAAAAACTCAATCCCATCGTTCAGAATATTGTGAATGAAGTAAATACCAATTCACAGGTTGAAAATTTAGCATTTGAACTGTTAGATGTTATTGGTCCACGTTTGGTAGGCTCTCCCGCAATGGAAAAATCAAATGACTGGTCTGTAGATAAGTTCAGATCTTGGGGAATTGATGCTCAAAAACAGCAATTTGGCGAATGGGCATCTTGGCAACGTGGGATAACACAGGTAGAAATGACTTCGCCGAGAGTAAAAAGTTTAGAATCTCAACAATTGGCTTGGTCGCCAGCAACTAAAAAACCTATTGAGGCCGAAGTTGTTATACTACCCAACATTCAAAACAAAGAAGAGTTTGCAAACTGGCTGAAAACAGTAAAGGGAAAATTTGTTTTAATGTCTCAATATCAACGTTCCGGAAGACCAGACCATCAAATCAAAGAATTTGCTTTACCTGAAAACTACGAACTGCTCAAAAAACAAAGAGCCAAGGACACCGAAGATTTTAACAAACTCATTGCCAATACTGGCTACAACACTTCTACCCTTCCCGAAGCGTTGGAAAATGCAGGTGCTGCGGGAATTGCCGTTTCAAATTGGACAGGTATTATGGGAGCGAACAGAATATTTGGAGCAAAAACCAAAAAAATTCCCATGATTGATATTTCTCTTGAAGATTATGGAATGCTTTACAGACTTGCTCTGAATGGCAAATCCCCTAAAATAAAAGTAAACACCCAATCGAAAAATTTGGGTAAAGCTAAATCTTTTAATACCATAGCCACTATTCCAGGTAAAGAAAAACCTAATGAATATGTAATTCTTTCGGCACATTTGGATTCTTGGGACGGTGCGCAAGGTGCTACAGATAACGGCACGGGTGTAATCATTATGATGGAGGCGGCACGACTTCTTAAAAAATATTATCCCAATAATAAAAGAACCATTCTTATAGGACTTTGGGGAAGTGAAGAACAAGGTTTGAATGGATCCAGAGCCTTTGTAAAAGACAACCCTAATATCGTTTCTCAAACGCAAGTGGTTTTCAATAATGATACTGGAACTGGCCGCACCAATTTTATTAATGGACAAGGATTTACAGAATCATATGATTTTTTAGGCAGATGGTTTACAGCGCTTCCTAAAAAAATAAAAGATGAGATGAAAACGGACTTTCCAGGCATGCCTAGTGGTGGCGGATCAGACCACTCTTCTTTCACTTCTGCAGGCATTCCTGCTTATTATATGGGTGCATCTAACTGGGGATATTCTGGTTACACATGGCATACCAATAAAGACACTTACGATAAAATAATGTTCGATGAAGTGAAAAGCTCTGTAATAACTGCCGCGGTTCTCGCGTATATGGCTTCTGAGGAAGCAGATCTGGTAAACAGACAAAAAAGAATTTTACCAGAAGGACAAAGCTGGCCACAGCCTCAGGAACCGAAAAGAACAGGAACAAACTAGACTGATACCATAGACAAAATAAAAACCCTCTTGAACAAAGAAGGTTTAACATTAATACCATGTAAAAAAGCACATCGTTTTTACAAATAAATAAAGATTTATGAAGATATAGCAGTTGAATTTCAATATTTATAAATTCATTTCTTCAATGCTTCACCTCAGGTTTATTCACTTCTCTTCACGGGTTCTAAATTTTCCAGTTCATCGGGGGTGAACAGTCGGTAATGAACTTTAAATGTTTTTCCTAAGGGTGTTTCGAGCGAGAAGCCGCCTGGACCAAAACCATCCAAAACATCTAAGGTAAAATGGGAATATTTCCAGTATTCAAACAAATCACGGTCGATCCAAAATTCAAAATCCTTCACATGACCAATTAAAACATCATTCATTCTCGGAAAAAATCCACCCTTCTCAAAACATTGGGGTTGCGTTCCTTCACAGCAGCCTCCTGCTTGATAAAACATCAACGGACCATGCTGTTTTTCTAGTGTATCAATCACTTCTAAAGCTTTATCTGTAACGTCTAATCGAGAAATCATTTTTTTATTTTTTATTAAAGTTAAAAAAAACCTGACATTTCTGCCAGGTACTAAAAACACAAACTATAAAACTATCTACTATGAATTCAACTTGCTTCTAAAAGAAACCAAGCTTATTTTTATTGTAGGAAATCAGCATATTTTTGGTTTGACGGTAGTGGTCCAGCATCATTTTATGATTTTCTCTACCAATACCCGATTGCTTATACCCTCCGAATGGTGCTCCTGCAGGATACGAATGGTATTGATTTACCCAAACTCTACCCGCCTGAATCGCTCTCGGAACCGTGTACAGCTGGTGCGCATCTCTCGTCCAAACACCCGCGCCAAGTCCGTAAATGGTATCATTGGCAATGGCTATCGCCTCTTCTTCATCTTTGAAAGTTGTTACCGCTAAAACAGGTCCGAAAATCTCTTCCTGGAAAATTCTCATTTTGTTATGCCCTTTGAAAAGAGTTGGTTTGATGTAGAATCCGTTCTCACAACCTTCTCCCAAACTATTCGCATCGCCACCTGTAAGCACTTCTGCACCTTCTTCTTTTCCGAGCTTGATGTACGACATAATCTTATCTTTCTGAATTTGTGAAGCCTGAGCTCCCATCATTACAGTTGGGTCTAAAGGATTACCCGTTTTAATAGCATTCACTCGATCGATAACGCGTTCAATAAATGCGTCGTAAATATCTTCCTGAATCAATAATCTTGATGGACACGTACAAATTTCACCTTGATTTAATGCAAATAACACTGCCCCTTCAATCGCTTTGTCTAAAAATTCATCATCACGATCCATTACCGAACTAAAGAAAACGTTAGGCGATTTTCCTCCCAACTCCAAGGTTACTGGAATGATGTTTTCCGTTGCGTACTGCATTACCAAACGGCCAGTTGCCGTAGAACCTGTAAATGCTGCCTTTGCTACTTTCGGATTGGTAACTAAAGGACGACCCAATTCGGCTCCAAAACCATTCACAATATTGATAACACCTTCTGGAATTAGATCTCCAATAATCTCCATTAAAACCATGATGGAAACCGGTGTACTTTCGGCTGGCTTCAAAACCACGCAGTTCCCTGCTGCTAAGGCTGGAGCTAACTTCCATACCGCCATTAAGATGGGGAAATTCCAAGGGATAATTTGAGCAATAACACCCAATGGTTCATTAACAATTAGGGAAACCGTATCCTTGTCCAATTCGTTAAGAGAACCTTCTTCGGCACGAATAACACTCGCAAAATAACGGAAATGGTCTATTGCCAGAGGAATATCCGCCGCTAAAGTTTCGCGCACCGCTTTTCCGTTGTCTACCGTTTCTACCGTGGCGATGTATTCTAAATTCTCCTCCATTCTGTCGGCAATTTTATTCAGAATAATGCTGCGTTCCGTTGGAGAGGTGTTTTTCCAAGTTTCAAATGATTTTGCTGCTGCGTCTACAGCCAATTCTAAATCTTCCTTTGTAGAATGTGCCACTTGCGTAAATACGTTTCCATCAATTGGAGAAACCACATCGAAATAGTTGCCTAAAACAGGCGCCGTGAATTTTCCACCGATATAATTGTCGTATTTTGCTTTAAATTCGGGTCTTTTTAAAGCACTATCCTTTTTAGCTTCTGTTGCTGTACTCATCGTATTTTATTTTAAATTATTATTCCAGTTAACGTTATTTGAATGAGTGGATTTTACTTCTTGGTTTCTCATTCAAAATTTTAATAATTCTAAATTACTTTTTAAACACTATAAAAAATAGCACAATAGTCGCTTTTTATAGCAAAATCCTATTTGATACATCAACTTTAGTATTTCATTAACAAAACGTTAGAGAATTTTTCTTAAAAATTTCAGTATATTTAAAATCTTGCTTTAATAAAATTTGAGGAAATGAAAAATGCCAAACAAATGCTGTATCAACCTGCCTTATTACACGAAAGTCAGTTATCTCAACTGGTGGAAAACAAAACCACGTTTACGTTAAAAGATTGCGAATTCAGCATTTATGAAACCCACAGAAGTGCATTTGATGTTAAATTAAATTTTGAAAATCTGGCGTTCACAGGCATGTTGCGTGGCAAAAAAATGATGAAATTGGATGGCAAGACCGATTATTTTGAATATTTACCAGGCGAAAGCGTATTGGTAGCACCTGGTGAAACGATGGTTATTGATTTCCCTGAAGCCGACGACAATCCCTCGCAGTGTGTCTCTTTAAGTTTCAATCCTGATTTTGTAGAAAATGCATTGGAATACCTGAATTTGACCTCTCCGAAAGTGGATGAAAGCAGCAATTGGAGCCTTTCTAAAGATGAATATTATCTTTTTAACACGCCTTCTTTAGCCTCTGCAACCAATAATATCATGCGAATTGCGATGGATGACCATTCGCACAAAGATGTGATGGCAGATTTTGCACTGAAGGAGCTTCTGATTCGACTGATGCAAACGCAGGGACGAAATCTGGTGGAGAAAAATCTCGTAAAAAACAAGTCCAGAATTGGTTTTGTGGTAGATTATATCAAGAAAAACCTTCACCTAAAACTTTCGGTAGAATCCATTGCAAAGATGGCGTATGTGAGCAAGTCGAATTTCTTTAAAATGTTCAAAGAAGAACTAGGCGTTTCACCCAACGAGTTCATTCTGCAGGAACGTATTTCACGCGCGAAAGAACTTTTACGACACCAGGAAAGCATCAAAGAAGTGGCTTTCCAAACGGGTTTTAACGATACCAATTATTTTACCCGCGTCTTCAAGCAATACGAGGGAACAACGCCTAAATCGTTTCAGAAAAAGACGTTGCTGGGTTAATAAAAATTAGTTATCGTAGTGATTAGGATGTTGTGTTTTGATGACATCCACAGTTCCCAATACTTTTTCTTTTAATGAATCTTGATAGTGCTGCATCTTATGAGATACCTCATCATTAGAAGTTCCAATGATCTTTGCAGCCAGAATACCAGCATTCAAAGCACCATTTAAAGCAACAGTAGCAACAGGAATTCCGCCGGGCATCTGTAAAATCGACAAAACCGAATCCCAGCCATCGATTGAATTGCTCGATAAAATAGGAACCCCGATTACTGGAATAGTGGTACAACTGGCAACCATCCCCGGTAAATGCGCTGCGCCACCTGCACCCGCAATTATAACTTTTATACCGCGACTTTTGGCTTTCTGTGCATAATCAAACATTCTCTCTGGCGTTCTGTGTGCCGAAACTACGGTGAGTTCGTAAGGTATTTCCAAACTTTTTAGGAAATCTGCTGCTTGTTCCATAATTGGAAGATCGCTTTGACTTCCCATAATAATTCCTACCATTTTCAATTTTATTAGATGTCCAAAGATAAAAATTAAAAAAAGATGATGCTACTACAAAACCAATTTATGTAATTCTGAGACAATAGAAAGCCCTATCTTTGCACCTTCAAAATTCGCCCACCTTGAAAGACATCCGTTTAGTTTTAGCCATTGTAACTGTTGCCATTGTTTGGGGAACGACTTTTTTAGGAATACGCATTGCTGTGGAAACCATACCTGGTTGGTTTGTAGCAGGTTTGAGGCAATTTTTAGCGGGAGTTATTATGTTTTTTATATTAGTTTCCAGAAAAGAATTAAAATGGATAGGTTGGAAAAATTTGGGATACCAAGCTACCTTTGCATTTCTGATGTTGGTGATGGCCAATGGTTTAACAACAGTTGCGGAGGAAAGTTTATCAAGCAGTCTAGCTTCGCTAATAAGTGCGTCCGTGCCTATTCTAGTTTTTTTGGGAAGCGTGGTATTAGGTTTACAAAAATTTAGCTTCCGTGCATTGGTTGGTGTACTGATTTGTTTCTGCGGAATTTTATTTATTTTCTGGGATGGTCTTAAAGATTTTGCCAACCCTGATTACAAAAAAGGAATTATACTCATGTTTTTTGCCATTTCCGGATGGGCCTCAGGAATTATTTTCACTAAAAAATTGAATATCCAAAGTGGTAATATATCTCTGAACCTTTTCTATCAGTTTCTTTTTGCAGGAGTTCTTCAGATTATCTTTGCATTGATATTCTCAGATGATTACAATTTCGGGAATTGGTCCTTACAAAGCATCTCCGCAACCATTTACCTGGCAATTTTTGGTTCTGTTATTACATTTTTCTGTTTTCATTATGCACTCACCAAAATTACACCAGTGCAGGTTTCTATTTTATCTTACATCAATACCATTATTGCCATACTTCTCGGCTGGCTGGTTCTTGGGGAAGTCATTTCCACGAAATTTATTATTGCAGCTATTCTGATAATTTTCGGAGTGTTTATTATTAATTATAAGCCTCGAAATCAACGAGATTAAATAAAACCGAATTATCTTATTAAAATAAATTTACTAATCGTAATTCATTATGATTAGCAATTATTCATTAATAAAAATTTATGATTGAAATAACAAATATTTATCATTCAAAAAAATATTTCTTATAAAAAATTTATTTACGCCTAAAAAACTTAAAATATTAAAATTATTTTTAATTTAAATCAATTTATAATATTATTTACTAACTTTAAACTCAGTAAATTCTCAGGAAAGAATATTATTAAAAAACGAAACCACAAAAACTAAAAGCTTATGAATAACCCAAATCTTAAGAAACATGAAAAAATTTATTCATTTAGGATTCTTCGCAGTATCCTTAGCTCTCAACGCCCAAGTTGGAATCAACACCACATCACCTAATGGAGCAACAGTATTAGACATCACTTCTACAAACAATGACAAGGGAATACTGATTCCTAGATTAACAACCGTCGATCGAGATACCAAGCTCGCCGATAACGATCCTGCCACAATACCTCCTGCAGGTGTTATTAACCCTGCACTTACTTCAGGGACATTAATTTTCAATACTACAGACAACCGTTTTGAGTTTTGGGATGGTGTTCTTTGGAGACAATTATTTGTTGCCACATCTTCACAAGCAGGCAATGACGGTGTAGTAAAAATAAACGGTGGCAGCGGCGGAACAATGCCCACAGTAAGTAATTTCGGGGTTAACAACTCCTTTGGCAACCCAAAACAGGTGTTTTATACAACTCCTCTAACCTTTGCACCTTCTCCCACCACTTCATGGCCTGAAACCACACCAACCCCAGTGGATTCAGACATTTATTTAAGCACTGGAAGGTTTAGAGAAAACCCAATTAATGGCCAAGTTCATTTGTGGCGATTAATAGTAAATATCACCGCAGGTGCCAGTTCCACAGGAGCAGTGATGGCAATTATGAAAAATCCGACTTCTGGATTTGAGGTAAATTCAATTCAAGTGATGCCTGCGGGCTCTACTTCCGGAAATTTACTGACCTTTTATTTTTACACCATTGCAGACCCATTAAGTTTGTCTGCCAACCAAGGTTATGAACTATGGTTGGACGCCAATAAAGCTGGTGTAAATGCGCAAATTATTTCTTTCACGAGAGTATCGCTTTTTAAAGATTAATAATTGATAAAAAAAATACCTTTCAGCATCTTCATCTGAAAGGTATTTTATTTTCTAAAAACGTTAATTTATGCTTTTACGACAACCATTTCCTTGATTTGAATGAGTTTTTTCATCAATTCTTCTCTTGAGTCTGCCAATACATTGATGTGTCCCATTTTTCGTCCAGGCTTGGTTTCTGTTTTTCCGTATAAATGAACATAGGTTTTGGGCAGTTTTAAAACCTCATCCAAACCTTCGTATATTACTTTTCCAGAAAAACCCTCTGCGCCCACAAGATTCAGCATGCCGCTGTATCCGCAAGCATCTGTATCTGCCAATGGAGCATTCGTCACTACTCTGTACATTTGCTCGAATTGGGAGTTTGCGTTTCCTTCCTGACTTTGATGTCCTGAATTGTGCAATCTTGGAGCAGTTTCATTCACCCACACTTTACCCTGCTGATCTAGGAATAATTCTATCGCAAATAAACCTGGAGAGTCTACGGCATCCAAAAATTTATGAGTAATAGATTCTATTTGCGACTGTACCTCTTCTGATAGTTCTGTCGGACAAATATTAAAGTCTAACAAGTTGAGTTTTGGATCTGCTACCATCTCGGTCACAGGAAAAATTTTGGTTTCTCCTCTTTCGCTTTTAGCAACAATTACAGAAAGTTCTTTATTGATATCCACAAGACTCTCCAATACCGAATCTGCATCCCAAAGCTGATGGTAATCTTCTTCTGTGCGAATCACCTGTACGCCTTTGCCATCGTAACCGCCAGTATTCATCTTCTGTACAAATGGCAGCGACATAAAAATAGGGTCGTCACCTTTCCATTTTATCTCAAAATCTGGACTCGGAATATCGTGAGCTTTATAAAATTCCTTTTGAAGAATTTTCTGCTGAATGGTCTTTATGATTTTAGAATTAGGAATTACTTTTACCCCATCTTTTTCAAGTTGTTCCAATGCATCAGCGTTCACATGTTCTATTTCAATGGTGACAACATCTTTATCTTTACCGAAGTTCAGAACGGCATCATAATCGTTAAAACTACCTTGTGTAAAATGGGAAATATTGTGACAAGGTGCATCGGCAGCGGGATCGAGTGTGAAAAATTCATCATCATACTTTAACGCATTTTGTATCAGCATTCTGCCTAACTGTCCACCTCCTAGAATTCCTATTTTCATTTTAATATTTATTTATTTTAATATTTTACTTTTAAATAACCGATATGCATCGGGTTTTCACGATCTTGCGAATCAGTTTTTGTGAGATGAATACTGTATTTTGCTTTCATTTCATCGGGAAGAATATCCTCAACTGCATAGAGATCATCGATATCCACCCCAAATTTACCATCCACATGACTCACCGCACCTGCGAATCCCATATTTTTATAAAATCCTGTTTTCTTGATTCTTTTTATTGCCGCCGCCATACTTTCTTCTACCAGCAAATGCTGCTCATGAAATTCAGTAAAAAAACCTTTTTTATAACCGCCCATATTCACAAAGAATAGGTGTTCTGAAGATTTTTCAGAGGATTTTTCTGTAACACTAACTTGGTATCCATCAACGAAATTCACTTCCTGATAAGCATCGATGTGAATTTTCGCATCACTCCAAAACTCCTTAAGTGAGGGAATAAGTTTTTCAAAATTTTCTGCAATACCAAAGAACACGTCGTGCTGTTCTGTATTTCTTCCTTTGGGGGTGGCACCAAGAATAACGTAATACAATTTCATCCTCACAAAATTCGTAATTTTTTTTGAGAAAAAATACAGACTTGAAAGCTTGTTTTATCCCAACACAATTAATTATATTTGTAACATGGTAGAGATTATCATACTCTTTTTAGGCGCAGTTTCAGCAGGTCTTTTAGGATCACTCACTGGTTTAGGTGGCGGTGTTATTATCATTCCATTACTCACTTTGGGTTTTGGAGTTCCTATGCATTTTGCGATAGGCGCCTCACTGATCTCTGTTATTGGAACCTCCTCAGGCGCAGCTGTAGCTTTCGTAAAGGAAGGATTTACCAATATGCGAATTGGAATGTTTCTGGAAATTGCCACAACCATTGGAGCCATTGTTGGAGCCTTGGTTTCTGGAATGTTGAACCCAAACACCATCGGAATTATTTTTGCCAGTATTCTTCTTTTGACTGTTATTTTAAATTTAAAAGGAAAACCGGATCATCAGGAACCATTGATAAAAGGCAGTTTAGAAGAAAAACTAAAGCTTTACGGAACATTTCCTGACAAAGGTGTTATAAAAAGCTATTCGGCGAGAAATACAGTTCCAGGATTTTTTATGATGATTTTTGCGGGAGCGATGTCTGGACTTTTAGGCATTGGTTCTGGTGCGTTGAAGGTTTTAGCCATGGATAACATGATGAAACTACCTTTTAAAGTTTCTACCACTACCAGTAATTTTATGATTGGAGTAACGGCTGTTGCGAGTTCCTTAATTTATTTTCAGAGAGGTGAAATTATTCCTTATGTAGCGGCTCCTGTGCTCATAGGGATTGTAGTTGGCAGTTTTATCGGTTCTAAAACTTTAATGGTTTCTAAAACTAAAAAATTGAAAACTTTCTTCGCGATTGTCATCACCTTCCTTTCCCTTTATATGATGTATAACGGCATAGCAAATAACTTCAAATGAGAAAAACTCCGTTTACAGACATCGATTTGAATCGTTCGGTAGGAAATTTACTAAGAATAGGGGTTGTATTGTCAGTAATCACCTCATTAATAGGTTTTGTGAAGCTCTTTTTGGAAGGATTTAAGATGCCAAAAGATTACTCCAACCTAGATATTCCAACATCTTCAGAGAAAATTTGGGGAAGTTTTTGGAATGGCTTAATGGCTGGGGAAGGAATGGCAATTATTCAGTTGGGAATTTTATTTTTGATTCTCACGCCACTTGTACGCATTATTTTTGCTCTGGTGGGTTATCTTAAAGAAAAAGACTACGTCTACGTAATAGTTTCAGTGATAGTGCTCAGCATAATGGTTTTTAGTTTTTTAACGGGATATGCCCATTAACTAAAATGCATTATTCTTGTTGAATCCACTTGTATTTTCCATTCTCTAAATAAATGATACCGCCACCACAGCTTTCTAATGCATGGATAAAAATGGCATCATTTTTTAGCAGTATTTTATCTGAGTCTTTCACCTCATCTTCCCCGATGATGTCACCTTGCTCATTCACATTATTAAAATAAACTTCATTTTTTGGAGCAACCTCAAATACGCCAACCCAGTCTACATCATCAAAACCCTGTTCTAAAACATCTTTTCCTAAACCAAAATAAGTATTGGGACGTGACGAGTCTCCATACTGAATCCGAAGACCACTTTTATTATTTTTTGGATCAATAACAATTGCTATCGTCTCTTGTAAGCCATCGCCATCCAAATCTGCGTAGATAATATTTTTCTGGTGATCTTTGGAAAGCTGCAGACCGTCATCAGTTTTCACCAATTTGGGTTCCGCAGGTTTTTCAGTCGTGTCTTGGAATTTCATTTTGGTCTGAATGATTGCTTCATCCGCACTGTTTTTCTTGGTTTCAAAACAGCTTGCTAATGCAGTGCAACAAATCAGTAAGACATACAATTCTTTTCCTAAATTCATCTTTTCCACCCTTAAAACTTCATCACATCCTTCACTACTCCACCTTTTTGCGTTAGAGGAAGCAGATGATGGCTGATAAATGTTTCAATTTTATCGGTTTCTAAATCGTTTGGAAAAAGTACATGAACATTGGCTCCGGCATCTAACGTAAAGAAAACTGGGAGTCCTGTGGTTCTTCTAAAATCCCAAATTCTGTTGATTGCTTCCAAAGTCGCGGTTTTCATTAATATAAATGCTGGGTCGCTCATCATCATCATCGCATGCAATGTTAGCGCTTCATGCTCCACCAATTTGATGAAACCTTGCATGTCTCCTGTCTTTAAAATTTCTTTCAGCAACACAAAATTTTCATGAGCCTCCTGAAAACGGCGTTCTGCATATGGATTGGTATTCATCAAACCATGACCAACTGTTGAAGAAACCGATTTTTCACCTTCATGTATCAGCAACACCCAATCATTGAAATTTTTAAAACTTGAATGAATCACGTCGTTGGGATACTGAACAGCAAACAAATCTGAACTTCCCGGTACAACATCTGTCTTGCCCCAAACTACCATTCCTTCGTACAAACTTCTGCATGCACTACCACTTCCCAGTCGGGCTAAGAAAGAAGCTTTTTGAGTTTTTATATCTGAGTTCGAGTCGTTACTAAAAATCTCATCCAGATTCATCAAACACTTTGCAATGGCTCCAAAACCAGATGCCGAACTGGCAATACCAGAGCTGTGAGGAAATGTGTTTACGGTTTTAATAATATATTTTCCTTTTAATACCCAAGGTAAATACACTTCGATATTTTTAAAATATTTCTCAATTTTTGCCGCAAACTTCAACTCTTCATTTCCAGCCAAAAAAGTTTGAACAGAAAAATCTTCACCAGCATAAAACTCCATTTCTGTATTGGTTTTACAATGGTTAAGTGTATAACTGATGCTTGGGTTAGCAGGAATCTGATTGGCATATTTGCCCCAATACTTTATAAGAGCAATATTGGACGGACACGATGCCGAAACCTTCGTATCTGTTACTGTAAAATTTTGTGATCCTAAAAATTGATCTTCCATAATGAACGTGAGTGTGTAAAAAACTAATCTTTCGTATACATTTTATCGATGATGTCAGCATAATTTTTGGCCACTACGCTTCTTTTTATCTTCAATGTCGGTGTCATTTCCCCGGTGTTGATCTCAAATTCGGCTGGCATTAAAACGAATTTTTTAATCTTTTCGTGGCTGGAAAGTTCCTGCTGCAGTTCATCAATCTTTGTTTTATAAAAATCATGAACTTTCTCATTTTTAACAACATCTTCCCAGTTGGTGAAAGGAATGTTCATCTTTGTGATTTCTTCTTTCAAAAATTCAAAATTAGGAACTATCAAGGCCGAAACAAACTGTCTGCCTTCAGCAATTAAAGTGATCTGAGCAATATAATTATTGTTTGAAAAAAGATTTTCTATCTGTTGAGGTGCGATGTATTTTCCGTTGGAGGTTTTCATTAAATCCTTCAAACGCTCTGTTAAAACAATATTTCCTTCGTCATCTATAAAACCTGCATCACCAGTTTTAAACCATCCATCTTCAGTAAAAACAGCTTTTGTTTCCTCCGGTTTTTTATAGTAGCCCTTCATTATTCCACTTCCCTTCGCCTGAATTTCATCCTGTGCACCAATCCGAATATCAATTCCCGGCAGTGGTTTTCCTGATGTTCCGTATTTATAATGGGTAAATGGAAAAGCTGAAAGCGTTGCAGTAGTCTCTGTTAACCCATAACCTACCGTTAAATGAATGCCCATAGCATCAAAAAATTCAGTAACCTCTGGCGATATAGATGCTCCACCACAAGGCATAAACCACAATCTGCCGCCCATTTTTTCCTTCACTTTTTTGAATACCAATGCGTCAGCAATTTTAAATTTAAAATTTAAACCGGCAGGAATTTCTTTACCTTGTCTTTTAAGCTCAGAAACCTGTTTTCCTATACCAATCGCCCAATTAAAAATTTTCTTTTTGAAAGATGAACCTTTGGCCACCATTTCATTAACTCCCGCATAAATTTTCTGAAAAAACCTTGGAACAGCGCACATCATGGTCGGTTTTACCTCAGTTAATGCATTTGCGATATCTTTAGTATCTTCCAAGAAAGTAACTTTTGCTCCACCGTATAAGCACAGTAAGCTCCAACTTCTCTCAAAGACGTGGGTTAAAGGTAAAAATGCCATTGATTCTTCTTTTTCGAAGTTTTTAAATTTAAAAAACTCAAAATGCGCGTCGAAAGCATGAATAAAATTTCCATGCGTAAGCATTACCCCTTTTGGTGTTCCTGTAGTACCCGATGTATAGATGATGGTAGCCACATCATCGTCATTTTTCGGTGTAAATTCTAAAGTATTCTCTTCAGAATCAATAAAATCATTCAAGAAAAAAGAATGATCAGGTTTTGTGAAAATTTTTCTTTTCGCAGCCACCACTTTCTTTAGATTGTTGGCCTTCTGCAACATATTGTAACATGCATCATATTGCATTTGATTGCCCACTAAAACCAATTTCGCTTCAGAATCTTTAATAATATATTCCGCCTGTTCTGCATTGTTGGTAGAATAAATAGGAACTGTAATAGCACCAATAGATAAAATTGCAAGATCCATCGTCATCCATTCACCAGAATTATCTGCATATATGGCTACTTTATCTCTTTCCTCAATACCGGCAGATTTAAGTGCGTTGGCAGTTTTCAAGATAAGATCCTTGAATTTTGCCCAAGTGAGCTCCTTCCATTCGTCTTTTTTCTTAAAACCGATGGCTGGTTTTGAGGGATGATTGTTAAAATTTTTATTAATGATGGTCTCTGCAAGATTCATGTGCTTATCTGATACTTTTTTTGTCTTTAATATAATTGTCCAAGTGAAAATCTATACTTTCCGTCACAGGGATAAAATGATAGTTCAATCTGGATTTTATTTTTTTGTTGCTAACGTCTGTAAATGTTGTAACTGCTTCGATATTAGTAGTATTAAGCATTCTTAATTTGGGAACTGCCCAACCCAATAGGATATTGAATGCATTGCCAATATTTAAAATAGATTTTGAAAGAATTTTTGATTCTTTGAGTCCCAATTTCTTTCTTACGCGGTCTGTGAATGCTTTATAGCGAATATTTTCTGAAATGATGACGAATCGTTCACCAAACATGTTTTTATTCATCAGCTCGACTGCTATTTTGGCAACATCACGAACGTCAACGTAAGAAGTTCCGCCAGAAAATGTAAAAGAATTGTCTTCTGCAATATTGAAAATTTCACCACTGCTTTCTTCCCAGTTTCCAGAACCTATTATCATACCCGGATTTAAAATTACGGTGTTCAAACCTTCAGCAGAAGCTCTCCAAACCTCCATTTCCGACCAATGTTTTGAAACGGCATAAGATGAATGATTTAATTTTGAGTTAAAATCCGAATCCTCATCCTGAATTCCATCTTCATTCATCCCATCTAAAACAGCAATAGAACTGATATGGCAAAATTTCTTGATGGGTAAACCTTGACAGGCATATAGCAGATTTTTTGTACCTTCAATATTGGTCTGGTACATTTCTTTCTCATCGTTGGGATTGAAACTCACCTTCGCAGCGCAATGATAAATTTCGTCTACACCCACTAATACTTTTTCAAGGGAGTATTGATCCTCAAAGTCAACATTTACCCATTCAATTTGTTTAAAATAATCTTCAGCAGCGTGTGTGTAAAAGGAATAGGAATGCTTCACCTCATCTAAATTGCTAGCAGAACGTTTTGTAGCACGCACTTTTAGACCTTGCTTTAATAATTCAAGGACAATTACTCTTCCTAATATACCGGTAGCTCCTGTTACTAAAATCATTCTAATTTAAAATAAATTCTTCCACCAAAGCATTAAAATCTTTTGGATTATCGGCTTGAATCCAATGTCCAGCCTGAGGAACTTTTTTAATTACTGAATTAGGGAATTGTTGCTTTATGGCGAATTCGTCCTCTGGTAAGATATAATTTGATTTTTCGCCGGATAAAAACAAGGTTGGCCCTTCAAAAACACCAGATTGAATATTGGTGGTGATAAATTCGTCGTATTTTTCTGTAAGCACAGGCAAATTAAACCTCCAGTTGAGCGTCTTATCTTCCGTCCAGTACAGATTTTTAAGTAAAAATTGAATAACACCAATCTCAGGAATATATCTTCTAAGTTCCTCCTCGGCCTCCTGACGGCTTTTCAAACTATGAACATCCACAGAATTCAAGGCTTTGAAAATCCCTTGGTGATGTGGAGGATAGGCTTTCGGTGCAATATCTGCAACGATCAATTTTTCTACTCTTTCAGCATGATTAATGGCAAACTGCATCACCACCTTTCCGCCTAAGGAATGGCCTAATAAATTTGCTTTTTCAATTTGGTGCGCCTGCATGTAGTTGAGAATATCTACCACCATTACATCCAAATTCATGGCAGCATCGTGAAAACTCTTACCGTGATTCCGAAGATCAATAAGATGTACAGGCATCATTTCGCCAAATTCTTTTCCAAAACTTCCCCAATTGTCCAGCATTCCGAAGAGACCATGAAAAACCAAAAGAGGCATTCCTTCTCTCTCTTCACCGTATATTTTTGAATGTAAAATTTCCAATTTTTTATTTTTTTGATTTTCTTTTAATCAGCATTTCGATTCTGAAATACTCTCTGCCGTTCAATCTTATCTTTATTTTAGCAAATTGTGTTTTGTTAAAGCTTAAAATCATATTGAAATTTTTAATGATTCAAAAACTTATTCCAAACACTAATCTACCACTTCGCTAAGCGCTTCAAATAAGCTTGAATGGTATTTTCCAAGCCCAAATATAAGGCTTCTGAAATCAATGCATGACCGATAGACACCTCCAACAAATTAGGAATTTGCGTGGCAAAATATTGAATGTTATCCAGACTCAGATCGTGGCCCGCATTTACGCCAATGTTAAATTCCGCAGCTTTTGCAGCAGTTTCAACATATTTTTGAATCGCATTTTCTTTATTTAAATTATATTTTTTCGCGTAATCTTCGGTGTACAGCTCAATTCTGTCTGTTCCTGTTTTTGCTGCAGACTCTATTAATTCAGGATTCGGATCTAAAAAAATTGATGTTCTGATACCTGCATTTTTGAACTCTGTAATAACTTCAGTCAGATAATCCAAATGCTTCACAGTGTCCCAACCCGCGTTTGAAGTAATCGCGTCATCCGCATCGGGCACCAAAGTAACCTGTTCTGGTTTTACGTCCAACACCATGTCGATGAATGAACGGTGCGGATTTCCTTCAATATTAAATTCTGTGGTTACCAAAGGCTTCAGATCATAAACATCTTTTTTGGTAATATGCCTTTCATCAGGGCGTGGATGTATGGTGATCCCTTGTGCACCAAATCTTTGGGCATCCACGGCAATCTGCGTTACACTAGGCACATCTCCTCCACGGGCATTTCTTAAAGTTGCAATTTTATTGATATTTACACTGAGTTTCGTCATTTTTAAATTTTATTTATCTGCATTATTTCTAACCCAAAATCTTGAGCTGCTACCAAAAGGTGATCGAAAATATCAGACTGTACTCTTTCATAATCCTCCAAACCAGAGAATATGGTAAAACAGTAAATTTCTAATGGCATTCCCTGGGAAGTGATTTCCAATTGGCGCACTAAGATGATTTCCTTCTGTTCGATATGCGGGTTATTTTTTAAATAATTTTCAACATATTTCCTAAAAACCCCAATATTGGTTAGTTGCTGGCCATTAAGAATATTGTCGGCGTTTTTAATATGAGACCGCTGTTCTTTGATTTCATTTTCCTTGTAATGAAGATAATCCGCTATAAGGTTGATTTTTTCAAACTTTTCAATGTCTTCATTGGATAAAAAACGGAAAGATTTAATATTAAACAACATCGAACGTTTAATCCGTCTCAAATTACCTTCCGTCATCACCTGATAATTTCTGATTTCTGTCGACATTAAATCGTAAGTAGGAATAGTAGAAACTGTTTTGTCGAAATTGATGATTTTGGTGGTCAACAAATCAATATTGGCGATATTACCTTCAATATTGTATTTGGGAATGCCTATCCAGTCGCCCACCTTCATATTTTTGGAAGTGGCAACATGTATTCCCGTTACGAAACCTAAAATGGTATCCCTGAACACCAAGACCATTACCGCCGTTATTGCTCCTAAACTTCCGAGAATCGTACTCGAATTGATATTGAAAATAATTTTTATAGCAATAAAAAAGAAAACAACGCTCCCAAAAATTTTTAAAGTCTGAGAAATCGCTCGGAAAGCCATTAGTTTATAAGTATCCCCAATCGATATAAAGTAAAGTTCTAAAGATCTGTATAAACGGAGTGCAGCACCTGCAATGACGATCACCTGTAAGATATCTACAATTTTATCTAAAACACCCTTGGTAATCTTATGCATGCCCTCATAGAAAAGCGAATCGAGTGCAAAGCTGCAAATAGCCAATGCAAAAATATGAACCAGAGAGTTTAAAAATTTCGATTCGAATAATGCATGAATAAACGGCCTTTTACCTTTTCGGATGAAGGTTTTGGAAATAAGTGTGAGAAAGAATTTTAGTGAAAAATCAATCACGAAAAACAAAGCTATTAAAACTAAAATTTTAGTAGCAACCTGAAAAATCCATGCTGAACTTCCATCAAAATACAAAGCGTAGAAATCATTGATATGATCGCTAATATCCATCAAGAAATCCTTAGTGTCTTTCAGTTCGTTTTTCATTAATACAAAATTAAGAAATTGCTTTGGTATAGTTTTATATATCTTTAGATTTAACAAAAATATATGAAATGGATTACACGCTTCTTTCCATCCTCTCATTAATACTTCTTTTCATCGGAATTTTAGGAACTTTTTTACCCGTTTTACCAGGTTTGTTGTTGAGCATTTGTGGATTACTGATTTATAAATTTGGAACAGATTCGGATATGTCGATGATTTACATTTGGATTTTTGCCATCCTCACTGCAATTTCCGTAGTCATCAATTATGTTATTCCCGCCAAAGTCACCAAAAAATACGGGGGAACACGCTGGGGAAGCATAGGTTCGGTAATCGGTACTTTTGCAGGAATGTTTTTTATACCCATACCATTTGGATTTTTAATCGGTATGTTCTTAGGTGTTTTCATCGGTGAACTGCTGCACGATGCGAGCGATAAAAAGAAAGCTTTCAATGCCATGAAAGGTGCTCTAATAGGGTTTATATATGGCACAGGATTTAACCTTGTTGTAGCTGTGGCAATGTTTTTGGTAGTTCTAATTGATATTTTTAAAAACAATCTATTATGACCATAAAAATTTTAGCTGTAACATTAGGAATGCTGTCACTGGCTGGATGTAAAACTCAACAAGCAAAAATGGAAGAAACATCCCCTAAAACAGCAAATACAGTAAGCAACCAAAGCGGAATTGTGTATTTGAAGGAAGGACAAACTACTTTTCTCAAGGATAAGGAAATGAACATCACTTTCAAGCGTGTTATTGAAGACAGTCGTTGTCCTGAAGGAATGCAATGTGTTTGGGCAGGTGTTTTAGCAGTAGAAGTAGAAATTATGGGAACGTACACAAGACCGCAAACATTTACGCTCGCTACCACTAATTTATCCGAGAAAAATCTTACGAAAACCATTCAGTTTAATGGTTACACCATCACCATAGCCAGTTTTAGTCCTGATAAGAAAGTGAATGCTTCTGCAGAACCAAAAATTTTGGGTTTGAAAATTGTAAAAGACAAGATGCCAATAAAGGGAGCTACCACTCGATAGGATTTTTGTGGTGATGTTGGAGGTAATTATTAATTTTTGAGAAGGGCTTACTTCCAAAAAAACCTCTGTGAACCGAAAAAGGTGATGGATGAGCCGACTGTAATATAAAATGCTTAGCTGGATTAATTAATTCAGCTTTTTTTTGTGCAAATGCGCCCCAAAGTACAAAGACAACATGCTCTTTTTTGTCGGAGATTTCTTTTATAATGAAGTTGGTAAACTTCTCCCAACCTAAGTCTTTATGTGAGTTGGGTGAATGCGCTTCTACCGTTAATGTCGCATTCAAAAGCAATACACCTTGCTTCGCCCAATCATCAAGTTCGTTGGATGTTCTTTCTATACCTAAATCTTCTTTTAGCTCAATAAAAATATTCTTCAACGATGGTGGTGCTTTTACTTTTTCGGAGACAGAAAAACAGAGTCCGTTCGCCTGAAAGTCGTTATGATACGGATCTTGCCCAATAATGACTACTTCAACATCCTCGAATGGCGTAAGTTCCAACGCCCTAAAAATCTGGTTTTTTGGCGGGAAACATTTTGTTTGTGAATACTTTAGCTTTACATCTTCCCACAATTTCGTAAAATAGGGTGTATTTTTTATAGGTGCAAGAATTTCCGTCCAGGTCATTGTTCAATATTTGCTACAAATTAAGGCATAAATAAAATATGATTCATAACTCACACATAATGATCGGATAATAAATAATCGACACTTGAAATTATTTGCATATCTTTGAAAACTTTTTCTAATTCTTAATTCATAGAATATGAAACAGTTACAAAACAAATATCAATATAATATATACAAGATGATCAAAAAAAAATTTCTAATCTCTCCTCTGCTTCTTGTTCCGCTTATTTCGTTTGCACAAACAACTGGTAAAGTTGGAATTGGTACAACTAATCCTCAAAGAAGTTTAGACGTTGAAGGCAATATGCAAATAAGAACTCTTAATGACGTTTCTGAAAACGGAAAATATGATAAGGTTCTAGTAACGAACAGCAATGGCTTGGTAGATTATGCGACTAAAGATAGTTTTGCACCATCTGGACAAAATAATACCGACAAAGTAGTACTCAACAGCATCTACTCCAATAACATTTCTTATGGTATTTTTAGTAAAACAGTAAAGTGCGGAAAATTTATTTTTGCTTTTACCGAACAAAATAATCCTGGTGGAAATATCAATGCTGGCCAACCAGACGTGGTAATGAAATTAGCAGCGAACCCTGGAACGGAGGTAAAAGTTTATATGAGTATGGAGCAAACCTATAGCATTGCTGCTATAGAAGATGGATTTCAATTTTTTCAAGGAACAAGAGCTTTGAATGAACCCTATCAACCATTCATTTTCGATGCTACTAACTACAACACTTTTCAAAGATTTTACGAAGCAAATATTGTAGATGGCGAAGAAAATATCATGACTTTCCAATATCCTGGGGATCCAGATTTATACAGATTAACGGTTTACAAAATCGCTCAGGAATTAAAACCTGTAGGTTCAACGACCTTTACTAAAAGTTGGGATTTCGTAACTGCATGTGAAAAATACTAAACATATGAAAAAAATAATTTTACTCTCAACCATTTCTCTCAGTTCTATTTATTATTCACAAACAGGAAATGTGGGTATCAATACGAATAGCCCTACTCGAACTCTGGATGTAAATGGAGATTTACGATTAAAAAAAGGAATTGATAAATCTACAGATCCCACATATAAGCAATTATTAGCCGTAGATAATGAAGGTAATGTTGACAAAATAAAATTTTCAGCGCTTCTTCAAAATGAAAATGTGAATGTTGAAACAAAAAGAACGGTTTACATTGCCACGAATCCAGATGCTAGCAAAGTTTGCAGCTGTGGTGATATCACTTTCTATGCGGATGCAGGCGGCTTAAAATATAAACTTAACAGTAATACATTACTAACATCAACTAATTCAGTTGAAGTAAAAATTATGTTTGGTGCAAAGCGATACCTTGATATCGCTCCGGGTTATACCCATTCGAATTTACAAACTACTTTTAGCACAGCCAATTTTGGGACATTTCAAAATTTAGATACGGTTGGACCGGCAGGATATGGTGCAAAACTTTATACTATTATTTTACCAAAGCAAAATAACATGTACCGTTTGACATTTACCAATAATAAAAATACTGCGACCAGTAATATTTACGGCTTAATTTGCGAAAAATTTTATATACAACCTATCTAATGAAAACTCTAATAATATCCTTTTTATCCATATGTTCTGTTTTTGTTTTTGCACAAAATAAAAATGTTGGTATTAATACTGCAACTCCGTTGAAGACTTTAGATGTTAACGGAAATGCCAGGCTTAGAACGACTGTTGATAAAAGTAATGATACAACCTACGATAATGCTCTTGTTACCAACACTAATGGGGAAATTGAAAATTGGCCAGTTGCAAAAATAAAAACCGAGATTAGCACGCTTACAATTGAAACAAAAATTTTACAATACAACAATAATATAGCACAGCCACTACAGGAGCTAAAGTGTGGAAGATTTAAGTTTCGTTTCGATAATATTGCTGGGGTTCCAATGCCGCAAATTGGATTAATTACGGGCGATCCCGTACAAGTGTATTACACAATCATTCAAAAGAAGCATGCGAATGCAGGGGGAACATTTCCTCCCTTTGGAAAATTGGAAGTGAACAATTCTATTAACGTAAACACTAGCTGGAACAATTTTGATTTGGCCACGCCTGCCTATCAAAATAATACTATGAGTGAGGTTTACACTTCGTATCCTGGCGATACTAATGTGTATAGAATTACTTATTTCACAAGATATAACGGACAGGGTACTCCCGTTTCGGACGCTACTGCAAAATCAAATATCAACTATACCATACTTTGTGAAAAGTACTAAAAAATTGCATAGTAATATAAATAAAGGGGAACTGAGGTTTCCCTTTTTTTGTTCTGTTACAAGCATCAGAAATTTAAAAATATCTCAGTAAATTTGCATTGTGAATATTAATCAAGATGATCTTAATGAGTTAGAATTTCCAGAATTACTTTTGGAAATTTCGCCATTTGCCTACTCCCCAAAAACAAGGGAGAAAATTTTACATCTCCGTCCAATGCCTATTGACGAAGCTGAAATAAGTTTAAAAAAGACCTCGGAATACCTTTCTAGTTTTGAAAGCGCCAACGCAATTCCTTTTGATGAATACGAAGATATTGAGGAAGAGCTAAAACTGATGCTGATTGAAAATTACAGACTAGAAAACGCCGCTTTCATAAGAATAAAAACAATTACAGAACAAATAGGGAAACTTCAGAAATTTTTCCCAACAATGCCAGAAACCTTTCCAACCTTAATAGAAGACGTATCTGTATTGGAATTTAAGAAGGAAATTATTGAAAAAATTGATAAAGTTTTTAACCGTTTTGGAGAAGTTAAATCTGAGGCATCCGCCAATCTCAAACTTTTAAGAGGAGAAATTCAATTGGCAAAAAAAGCCATTCAGGAAAATTTCAACAGGGCTCTTACGACCTACGGACAAAATGATTTTCTGGATGATATTCGAGAGAGTATTATTGAAGACCAGCGCGTTTTAGCGGTAAAATCTGGTTTTAAGAAAAGAGTAGCTGGAAGAGTTTTAGGAATTTCGAAGACAGGATCTATCACCTACATACAGCCCGACAGTGTTGTAAAACATTATTTTAAACTTCGGGAAAATCAGGAAGAGGAGAAAAAAGAAATCGATAGAATTTTGAGAAATCTTACTGCAGAAATCTCAGAATTCCAACATGAACTTTACACCTATCAAAAATACATTTTCGATTTAGATCTTACCCGTGCAAAAGCGAAATTTGCAGATGAAATTCATGCAACGCTTCCTAAAATTAACAGACACAAGACACTGAGGTTGCGAGACGCTTATCATCCATTGCTTTGGCTGAGAAATAAAGCTGAGAAAAAATCTATTTACCCGCAAAGTCTTAGTCTTACGGAGCACAACAGAATTATTTGTATTTCTGGTCCCAACGCAGGAGGGAAATCCATCACATTAAAAACTGTAGGTTTATTGCAGCTGATGATACAAAGTGGAATTTTGGTACCTGTACATCCCAAATCTGAAATGTTTTTCTATGAAAAAATAATGACGGATATTGGAGACAATCAGTCGATTGAAAACCATCTTTCAACCTATTCTTCACGATTGAAAAAAATGTCTGGCATTATTCGTGAGGCTGATAACAATACCTTATTGCTAATTGATGAATTTGGAACCGGGTCCGACCCTGAACTGGGCGGCGCTTTGGCAGAAAGTTTCTTAGAGTTTTTCTATGAGAAAAAAAGTTTCGCAATTATCACCACTCACTATACCAATATAAAACTGGTTGTAGAACAGCTTCCCAATGCTACCAATGCTGCGATGCTGTTTGACGAAAATACTTTAGAACCGCTTTATAAATTAGAGGTTGGACAAGCCGGAAGTTCTTTTACATTTGAGGTTGCAGAGAAAAATAAAATACCTAGGTTTATCATCCATTCTGCGAAGAAAAAAGTGGAGCATGATATTGTAAATCTCGATAAAACCATTGTAAAACTACAACAGGAGAAATTTGAGGTTGAAAAACTAAAATCAGATTTGGTGGAAAAGAAAGAATCTGTAGAAGATAAACGTGATAATTTCCAGAAACTGAACGAACAACTGCAACAAAAGCTGTTTAATTTCCAAAAGTTATATGAGGAGGAACATAGGAAACTGCAATTTGGAAATAAAATTGAAGCCTTCATTGATAATTATGTAAAAGGCAAATCCCGAAAAGATGTTGTGAAAGATTTTGTAAAACTTCTCGAGCAGGAAAAATTCAGGAAAATTGGAGTTGACAAAGACGAAAGCAAACGTCTCCAGGTAATCAAACGAAAAATTACCCAACAACTTAAGAAAGAAGACGTAAAGGAAAAAATCGCCGAAACCAACGAAAAACTCGAAGAAAAACGCATAACCGAACGCGCTGTGTGGATGAAAGTTGGACAGAGGGTTCGCATTTCGGGCAGTACAAGTGTTGGAACCATCGAGGAAATTAAAAAAAATAAAGTAACAGTCAACTACGGTACCTTTAAAACGACTATAGACGCAGATGAACTAGAGAGGATTTAGTTCTATTACAAAATTTAATAAAATCTTTTCAAATCCACTTCTTCTGGGAGTGGATTGTTATTTTCAATAGAATCCAACAAAACCTTTGAGAAATAACATCCATTGAGAATGCCACGCGCACCTAAACCATTAAAAACATAAAGATTTTTAAATTCTGGGTGTTGACCTAGGATAGGTCTTCTGTCCTTCACTGTAGGTCTGAAACCAAATTGGATGTTTTCCACTGTAAAGTTATGGGGATATATTTCAGACAATCCATTTTTGAGCTGTTCTACTGCAGAATCATCAATCTTAAAATCTAACTGATCTCTGTCGTAAGTTCCTCCGTAAAAATGTAAATCATCTTCTACAGGAAATAGAAAATGCTTTTTCTTAATGGTAATATTCTGCTGAACAGGCTCCGACAGTCTTACTTTGATCTGATGTCCTTTGTTGGCTACAACAGGAACATCACTAAAAAAAAGATTATTTTTGACTTTCATACCTTCACAAAAAACAATTTTGCTGAAACAAATATTTTTATAGGTACTATTTTGAATATCCACCAAATGATGATCAAACTCTTCTTGTATCAAGCAATTATTGAAATCTAAGAACTTCTTCATAGCCTCAAAAAAAGCGTTGACGCACAGCCTCCCTGATTGGTTGACGCTTCCTGTTAAGTATGGATTATTGATTCCATTTACATGGCTAAAATCAGGGTCTAAGAAGTGAATTAAATCTTCTCTTTTACGTTTTTTAGACCATAATAGTTTTTCATTTTCATCATGGAAAACCCTGTGAATGGGCGCATCAATAAAATAATTCTGACCAGTATATTTCTGAATGTCTTTGAGTGTAAGATGCAAAAAATCAATTTGTTCTTGAGCCTTCCAAAAGGTAGTAAATTTCTTTAAAACGACAGGATTTACAACACCAGCAGAAACATGAGATCCCCCTAAATTCTTATCTGCATATAATACAAACGACTTCTGTGCTTGAAGCAGTTGATGTGCAAAAAACATTGCCGCATACCCCCCACCTACAATAATGTAATCTACATTTCTCATAATAAAAAAACCTGAGCAAAAATACTCAGGTTTTTATTATTATACAATTTATCAAATTATTAATAATTCCATAAATCGTTTTCCATGTCTAGAATTTGACCTTTAATTCTCTCACTTTCTTCGATTTGCTCTTCAGCATTTCTTGGAATGTAATCTTTGATACTACCATCTCCCTGACCTGCTGACGACTTATAAATAACAGTAGAAAATCTTCTTGCGTTAATCAAGTCATCAAAAGATAAATCTGCAGATGAATTCTTTCTGTTAAATACGTAATTGTTGGCTAAGATCTCACGTGCATCCGGATAGAACACCCAGAATAAATCAATTAGGTCATTAGCTCCCTCAATAAGTTGCCCATCTGGACCAACTCTACCTGCCATTGCAGGATCTGGTCCCATTGCTGCAATACCAAGAGGTCTGTATTTTAGAGTAGCATCTCTCTTATCGATATACCACATCCCCATTATTTTCAAAACTTTAACTTTATCGGTAGTAGTTTTGTAAATATCTGTGTACTCTTGCTTCTCTTGCTCAGTCAGATTTCTTCCTGAGTTTAAAATATCAATTGCAGCATCAGATACTCTTGCACTTTCCAATCGTTGTCTTATTCCATCTGCTGAAAGTTTTACAACAAAATTTTCATCATCATAAACTTCTTTTAAATCACCGTTCAATGCAGCATCAAGAATTACTTGATAAAGGGACTTTGTCTGCTTGGAAGTTAAACCATCTGGGTTATCATAGTAGAAAGGCTGGTTAATTTTATCATTAAGATCGATAATTTCCCACACAAACATACTTTTTAAGATGTCTTTCTCATCAACAAAACCGTAAGAAAGAGGTTTTACTTTTGTACTTATTACAGAATCTCCAGCTTTCTCAACATTTTCAGCCCGCATCTTACGAAACTCTTCAGGAGAAGTGGCGTTCAGAATAGACTGGGAGAACATGAACCCAGAAACTAAAACTACCAAACTGCTTATATATTTTTTCATAACTTTTAGATTAATAATTATTGAATATTAATTAATACAGGAGAAATTGTTTTAAGTCTTTGATTTCCTAGACCTGTTGCTGTAGCTTGAATATCAAAAATGTACACACCATCACCTGGTCTAAGGTTTCTTGTTAAACCTTCCACTTCTCTCAGTGAACTACCATTCACCAATAGTGCTGCTCTACCAGGTACTCTAATTTTGAATGAGGTTACGTTAAATGAAACCGGGAAGTCAAAGTCTGGAATTGTAGCTGTCAGATTCTGATTAACAACTGAACTTGCAGGCATAGCCAACGTATTCTGTCCTCTAATCTGTCCTTGTGCAGCAGGGATACCTTTAATTCGGTATTCAAATACTTGTGAAATAGTTTTCCCATATGGATCTTTCCCACTTAGTGTAATATTCACAGTATTTCCAGATTGAGGAATTACATTCCATTTACCAGGTCCTGTACTTTTAACTGTAGCTCCTGGAGCAGATAAAGATAATTTAGAATTATCAGCACCCAAAATTGAACCTGTTACTGGATTTTCCAATCCTCTGTACATTACATTCATTTTATCAGCAGAAAGCAATAACCCTTTTTGAAGTTTTACAGCCTGTGGACCTGCAATAACATTATAAGTATGTGTGAAAGGGAAGTTTTGAACTTTACCTTCAGAGTCAGTTAGACTAATGCTACCACTTAGAGTTCTTTCACCTTCACCACCAGTATTTAACCCAACATAACCTTTACCGTTTTCCTGTCTGCTAACTCCAGAAATTCTAATCTTATCACTATTAGAATAAGACCCTAGCATAATTACTGCTTCAGCAGGTTTACCAGACTGGATGTCTGTAGGTGCAGAAACAATAGCTTCATATTGGTTGAACTTAATTGTTGCATCAACTTTTTCTTGAAGCATTAATGCTAATGCGTCAGATTGAACGTTTCTTGCATCATTCTGAATGATCCCTAAGTTAGAAATCGCAGCGATAAGCGGTTGGTGATAGAATTTATTCTGATACCACGTCTTGTCGTTTGGTGAACCTCCTTTAGGATATTCCGTTATAAGAGATTTATTTGCTCTATCAACTAAGTCCTTCAGTTGTGGGTTTTTACCAAAAGTTGTGTTGATATAATTTCTTACATCATCCATCTTACTTCTTAATTCCAAAGCGTTGTTAGACAAGGTATTTTCTTCACCATTTTTAAAGAAGTACGTTGTTGTTGCTTCGTTATTGTTTAATGCTGAGAAGTTTTCACTAACATCCATTTTCTTCCCTGTTTTAGGGTCGATATCATGGAATTCAGAGTCTTTCTTCAGCTTTGTTTTCATATCTTCGGCCGTTTTTACCAACGCATCTACTTTTGTCTTCAGTTGCTTATACTGCGCCCAAGGCTCAGCATAGGTATCTGGAACAGCAGCTGCTTTAGCCTCCAAAGTTTTCTCAAAGATCTTCTCGTTTTTAGTTTCTGTTAGAGCTCTTGTTTCATTAAGAGCCGTAGTAGAGTCATAATATGATCTGATGATTTCAACATCAATGTTGAGGGCCATCATCGCGATGAACACCAAATACATCAAGTTGATCATCTTCTGACGTGGAGTCTGTTTTCCTTGTGCCATTTTCTCGTTTTCTTTTTTTAATTAATAATTGAACTTGAAATGAAAGGAAATTAAGACTTCATAGCAGTTAACATACCACCATAAACTCTATTTAAGTTATTTAAGTTAGATGTAAGACCTTGTAATTCTTCGTTGAATTTTTGTGAATGCTCAACAGATTTCTGCATATCTTCAACATACTTGTTAGCAAAATCTGATTGTCTTTTACCGCTTTCTAATTGCATTGCGTAAAGAGCATTCATGCTTTCCATGTGCTGAGCAGCTTTGTTTAATTGCTCATTGTATTTGTGAGTAGAAGCTGAAACATCTACAGTTTGGTTGATTTGATCAACTGAAGAAGAGAACTTTTCAATTCCACCTCTTAATCTTTCGAATAGGTTAACATCTAATTTTGCATCTTCAAGCATTTTATCTAACTTCTCAGATAAAGAATTCTCAAGTTCTGCATATTGAGCTCCTCCTACAAGACCTTTTCTGCCCGCAGCTACATTAGAGTGTATTGGATTGGGTTCAGCATGTTTATCTAATAATTCTGGATACACGTTCTCCCAAGCATAAGATTCCTCAGATTTTGGTGGGTCGAATGCAAAGATCATAAAGATAATTGCTTCAGTTACAAGACCAACAGTTAAGGCAATATTACCATTGATTGGGCCTAGAGTGATGTGCGTAATTTTTAACCATGCACCAAGAATTACGATAGCAGCACCGAATGAATAGAAAAAATTCATCCAAGCTTCTTTAGTTTTAAACATATTATTTTAGTTTTTATTAGTTATGTGATATTGATTGTTTTTCTCTTAGTTTCTTCTTTTTGGCTTAAGTGCTGCTTCAGGAATATCTTGAACAGTTCTGAAACCAATGTAGCTTCTTGCCGAATCTTTGCTTTCCGAATCTCTGTTACCTACCATTAGCATATAACCTACATCTTTCCAAGAACCACCTCTTACAGATTTCCTGTTATCGGTTTTCACTTTTGTAGTAGGATTCAAGTTAGAAGAGAAAATATAATCTGAATTATTGAAAGAAGAATCTGTCCACTCAGAAACGTTTCCTGCCATATCAAACAATCCATAATCATTCTTTCTGAATTTCTTAACTGGTGCAGTATATGTATAAGTTCCTTTCTTCTCGTCTTCCATGTAGTTACCTCTTTTTGGCTTGAAGTTAGCTAAATAACAACCTCTATCATCCATTAAATAAGGACCTCCCCAAGGATACGGAGCATTTTGCTTACCTCCTCTTGCTGCGTACTCCCATTCTGCTTCAGATGGCAAACGGAACCTCATCGGTCTTTGTTTTTTCTTTTTCAAGCTTTCATTATAATCAGACTTTAGCATTGTTCTGAAATTACAATAAGCTCTTGCCTGATCCCATGTAACACCAACAACTGGGTAATCTTTGTATGCTTTATGCCAGAAATACTGCTCGAATAATGGTTCGTTATACGAGAAATTAAAGTCTTTCACCCACACAGTAGTATCTGGGTAAATCGCAATACTTTCTCTTTTTAAGAAGTTTTCACCTCTCTCTCTATCAGAAACTGCCTGATCTAAATCCCCCCACTGATAAGTATATTTAAGTTTACTAACATCAAGGATTCTCTCAGAACCAATTCTTGTAGATGCAGGCAGATACATAGATTCTAAAACCTCTGCATATTCTACATCTGGATATTTATTAATATTCCAATGCAATGGAACTTTCCAGTCTAATTTTTTACTAGCATCGTACTGACCTTCTGTACCGCCATTATTTTCAAGATATTCTTGGTACGGTGACAGGTCTTCTTCCTTTAATGCTTGGTATGCGTAATCTCCTATAGCTTGTCCTCTACCTCTACCTTCACCACCTTCACCTGCAACCTCTGCCAACAAAGTTCTCGCAATAGAATCACGAACGTAATTGATGAAAACTCTATACTCTGCATTAGTAGTTTCTGCTTCATCCATAAAGAATGATGCAACTGTTACAGTTTTAAGTGGTGCTTTTTCTGGTGCATTTGTAAAATCCTGATCTGCATTACCGAGAACAAATGATCCTCCTGGAATAGCAATCATTCCGTAAGGTCTTTGCACAGCAAACGATTTTGATTTTTCTTTTGGTATCAATTCTCCTTTTGTTCCAGGCTTCCCGACTGATGAGCTCCCCCCTGAACAAGATACCAATGCTACTGAAGCTGGTAATAATAAAAGAAATATCCTTTTCATGTTAATTTTTATAATTAAGCCGTAAATATATAATTTTTTTAAGAAACTTTTAAGATTTTTTTTGATAGAACGAAAAAAAAATGAATTTATTTTATTTCCCTCTTTTTTTGATATCTTTTTTCTAAAATATTATTCAACCGTCACCGATTTAGCAAGATTTCTTGGTTGGTCAACGTTTGCACCTCTATAAACAGCGATATAGTATGCTAACAATTGCAACGGAACCGAAGCTACTATTGGGGAGAAACATTCTGAAGTTTCAGGTATTTCAATTACATAATCTGCCATATTAGCTACCTGCTCATCACCTTTATTAACTACCGCAATCACTTTTCCTTTTCTCGCTTTAATTTCCTGAACATTGCTTACAATCTTGTCGTAATGACCTTTTTTAGGAGCGATAATTACAATCGGCATATTTTCATCAATTAATGCAATTGGCCCATGCTTCATTTCTGCTGCAGGATAGCCTTCGGCATGGATGTATGAAATTTCTTTCAATTTCAAAGCACCCTCTAATGCTGCTGGGAAATTATATCCACGTCCTAAATATAAAAAGTTTTGTGCCGTTACAAAATCTTTAGCAACGTCTTTTACGATCTCGTGAGTATTCTCTAATACCTCCTCAATTTTCTTTGGAAGTGCGTCCAACTCAGCAATCATCTGCATGAAATCCGCGTTTCCGAGATTACCGTTGTGTTTACCTAATTTAAGAGCAATAAGTGATAAAATCGTCAACTGAGCCGTAAATGCTTTTGTTGAAGCTACTCCAATTTCTGGTCCAGCATGGGTGTAAGAACCTGCATCTGTGATTCTTGCAATGGATGAATCCACCACATTACAAATACCATAAATAAATGCGCCTTTTTCTTTAGCTAATTTAAGAGCAGCCATTGTATCCGCAGTTTCACCAGACTGTGAAATTGCGATAACAACATCTTTATCGGTAATAATAGGATTTCTGTATCTAAATTCAGAAGCATATTCTACCTCAACAGGAATTCTAGCAAACTCTTCGATAAGATATTCTCCAATTAAGCCAGCATGCCAAGAGGTTCCACAGGCAATAATAATGATACGTTCAGCATTTTTAAAGCGAGTAAGATGATCCCAAACACCGGCCATTTTAATAACACCTTCATCCAAAAGAAGTCTACCACGCATGGTATCCAAAACAGATTTAGGCTGTTCAAAAATCTCTTTCAGCATGAAATGCTCATAACCACCTTTTTCAATTTGTTCAAGACTCAGCTTTAACTCCTGAATTTCGGGCTCGATTTTACTATTGTTTTCAATAGTACGGATATCGACACCATTTTCCAAAGAAATCGTAGCAATATGACCTTCCTCTAAATATATTGCCTCCTTCGTGAATTCAACAAAAGGAGAAGCATCTGAAGCAATAAAATACTCCTTGTCTCCTAAACCAATTGCTAATGGCGAACCTAATCTTGCCACCACCAGTTCTCCAGGGTAATCTTCATGCATTACAGTGATGGCATAGGCGCCATACACTTCATTCAAAGCATATCTTACAGATTCACCAAAACCAAGTTCAGGCTTAATGTCCATAAAATACTGTATCAGGTTCACCAAAACCTCTGTGTCCGTTTCAGATTGGAAGGTAAAACCTTTTTCTATAAGCATTTTTTTTATGGTATCGTAGTTTTCAATAATACCATTATGAACCAATGCTACTTTACCATTATTTGAAATATGCGGGTGAGAATTTCTATCACTAGGAACACCGTGTGTGGCCCAACGAGTGTGCCCCATACCAATATGCGCCGTTCCTTTTAAACTTTCAGAAATATTTACTAAATCATCAACTTTACCTTTTGTTTTTGCAACTTCAAAATTATCATCTGAACCTTCTAAAACAATTCCAGCACTGTCATACCCTCTATATTCTAATCTTCTAAGACCGTTGATAACGATATCATACGCATCTTGAAAACCTGTATATCCAACAATTCCACACATATTTTTATTTGTATTTCTTTAAATTAATTTGATTTTGTTCCGTAAGTGATTTTCAGCTGAATCTTATTAGGATGAGAAGAATCAGATCCCACCAAAACAACTCTAGATAAGGCCACAGCCCTAGCTGAATTATAATAACCTAAGAGCGTTGAATTTCCATTTGAATTATATAATCTGCCAAAATCTCCCACATTTATAACTAAATCTTTTTTTGAATAATCAACTTCTTTTTCAACAATATTTTTAATGGTTTCCGTCACCGTAAAATCATAATAGGTTGGATTTTCATCAATATTATGAACGTTATAAAGACTAAAACCTAATACTGATGAAAGTTTCGTTAAGTCATCTGTAAAAGTATAATTGTCGAGATCTTGCTGATTAACCGATTTCTCCCTCGTAAAAACGTTAAAAAGCTGCGGTTTCTTATAAGTATTCCAACTGTTATCTGTATAAACTCTAATTTTTGCAGAAATAATTGCAGCTTTATCTGTTAAGTATTTATTTCTTAAATCAGAAATGGTTGCATCGGGAAATTTAATACCCAAAGAAGGACCTCCCATCCCTTGAAGATAAATTCTCTGATCATTGGTATTGTTATTATTGACAACTGCCTGCACTTGTGAACCTGCTCTGTCATAAATATACTGACCCAGTCTTGTATTCCCTGCACCTATGTTGAAAACATGAACTGCCTGCGGTCTTGTGGTTGTACCATTATCCGTCTTATCATACTTATAGTACATTTTTAGTTCCGTTGCATTAGGTTGAAACTTTACAAGATACCCATCATTCTCATTTACAGAGATTCTTAAACCTTTGAAATATCGAACAAAATTGGCAACATTTTGTAATTCGCTATCACCTTCTTTATCAACTACTTTTTGCTGAAAGACATTTTTATCCAAGCTAATTCTTATTCCCGCAACAGATTTGAAGACTTCAGAGTTATCAGACTCCTTTGTAATTTCCACTGAAGAAACTTTACCATTAAATGTTTTTGTTCCCAAAAGATTTCCAACACCAATGCTTTTATCAGAAAAAGCTTTATCACTATAGCCTTCCATAAAATCTGCAACCTCATGTACGCTAATTGTCATAGGTAAATCATCACCATACTTCTTCACTGAATATGATTTAAATAGATTCTTAACCGCAATGGAACCATCAACAGTAGTATAGTTAGGTATTGTGGTGGTATTACTGGTCTCAGTAGATGCTACGAAACTTGGTTTTAATACCAGTACAACAGAATCAACAACTGCGTTGGTTCCAAACTTTGGATTATCTTCTGCTAATTTGAATTGAGTGAAAAAATTGGCTTTTTGCCCACCAAAGACATCCTCATGAAACGCCCCAATTACAGCACTGTCCAATCTTGAAGCATCAGTTCTAATAGTGTCGTGGTTATTGATGTTATATGCTAAAACATCACGAGAAATGGTATCTCCCTTTGCTTCACCATCAATAAAAAACTGCTCACCAAGCTTATCAGCATCTGGTTCACAGCTATAAAGTAAAAACCCTCCCATTACTGTAATGGAAAGGATATTAAAGACTTGTTTAATATTTTGTATCATTAATAAAAATGTTTTCTTAGTAAATAGTAGAGATAGAATCTACATCGAGATATTCAGATTTTGAAACTGATGATTTGTTGAAAGCCTCATCCAAGTTTTTGTTAAGAGATTCATCTCCTTTTACTACCTGGTCTACAAAAGCCATACTTTCGATGACAAAATTCTGAAAAGACGGTGCATCGGTAGCTTTTAAAGAATCTATGGAATCAAATGCCAATTTTTCTTTGATGGCAGGATTGAGTTCTGCATCCTTTTCGTTATAAAGAGACAATACCAATTTCGAATCTTTGAAATAAGCATCGTTTTCGTAATAGGTTTTAAGATAAATCGGAATAAAAGAAGACATCCAACCGTTGATGTGTATAACATCTGGCACCCAATTGAGCTTTTTAATGGTTTCAATAACACCACGAGCAAAGAAGATAGCTCTCTCATCATTGTCCTCAAAAGCGTCGCCATTATCATTAAAATAATATTGCTTTCTTTTGAAATACTCTTCATTATCTATAAAATACACTTGAAGTCTTTCGCCAGGAAGAGAAGCCACTTTAATAATTAAAGGCTGATCGAGGTCGTTGATGATGATATTCATTCCAGAAAGACGAATTACCTCATGCAATTGAAATTTTCTTTCACTTATCTGTCCAAATCTAGGCATAAAAACTCTTACATCATTGCCTGCATTGTGCATCTTAAGTGCCATTTTACTTACCATAGAAGCCATATTGGTATCTTCCTGATACGGAAACATTTCTGTGGTAATGTATAATATTTTTTGATTCGACATATATTTTTAGTCTTGTTTTAAAAACGCTTTAATATGCAAAATTACAAAAAAAACATCTAACATAATTTTATTTCATTTTTTTATGGAAAACAATTCCAATAATCCATAGAATATAACGCTACATTCTAAGAATTTGTTACATTTGATGCAATATTTTAAAGTACTTATGGAAGTTTTAAAAAGCAAAAAAGAACTGCTCAACTTTATTGAAAACCAGAAGAAGCTTAAAAAAACCATTGGTTTCGCTCCAACGATGGGAGCCCTTCATGACGGTCACCTTTCTCTTTACCAAGCAGCGCGCGGAGAGAACAACGTTGTAATTTCTTCCATTTTTGTAAATCCTACTCAATTCAATAATAAAGAAGATTTAGAAAAATACCCAAGAAATGTAGAGAAAGACATTGCTCTGCTTCAAGAATCCCAACTTGTAGACGCGGTTTATATTCCGAGTGTTGAAGATATTTACCCCAATAAGACTGAAAGTTTAAGTTTTGATTTCGATGGTTTAGAAAACGAAATGGAGGGCAAATCCCGACCTGGACATTTTGATGGAGTGGGTACAGTGGTTCAAGAATTATTCAAACAAGTTCAGCCTGACAACGCTTACTTTGGGGAAAAAGACTCCCAGCAATTGGCAATTATTAAAAAACTGGTAGAAAAGAAAAAAATTCCTGTTAAGATCCACGGTGTTTCTATTTTAAGAGCTAAAAATGGGTTGGCACTAAGTTCCAGAAACGAAAGATTAACCGAGAAACAGCGCGATGATGCCAAAATTATTCATCAAACATTGTTGAAAGTAAACGATTGGTTTCGGGTAATTACCATTCCAGAAATCAAAGCGAGGGTTGAAGAAATTTTCAGTAAAAGAAATGATATGGAGTTAGAATATTTTCTCATTGCCGATGAAGACACTTTAAAAGAAACAGATTTTTTCTATAAAGACAGAAACTATAGAGCCTTTATCGTAGTGAATGTGGGAAGTGTGCGACTAATTGATAATATGCATTTAGGTTAATTTCAAATTGACATAACAGCAACGGTTAAGATTTTTTGATTAATTGTAATAAAATATAATCAGTTTAAAAAGTAGAAATAATTTAAGTAAAAATATAAAAAACCAAAAGCCTCCCCGATTAAGGAAGGCTTTTGAACACCAAATCACAAAATATTAATATGAAAAAAATTTACTTTTCAGTAAACTTGTGACCCGGCTGGGATTCGAACCCAGGACCCATACATTAAAAGTGTATTGCTCTACCAGCTGAGCTACCGAGTCATTAGAATAAATCTAATTTTTATTGCAGTGCCTGCGACTGGACTCGAACCAGCACATCCTTAGGAAACCACCCCCTCAAGATGGCGTGTCTACCAATTTCACCACGCAGGCAAAAAGATTTTTCAATCTTATTTTGCTAGTGACCCGGCTGGGATTCGAACCCAGGACCCATACATTAAAAGTGTATTGCTCTACCAGCTGAGCTACCGAGTCGGTCACCTTTTGTCAACAGTCTTATTGTCTGTTTCAAAAGTGGTGCAAAGATACAGCTTTTTTTAATTTCTCAAAATTTTTTCGGTACTTTGTGTAAAATAATTTTATGATTTTATCCCTACTAGGCTACATGGGAAGTGGTAAATCTCACATTTCCAAAATTTTAAGTGATAAAATAAATTTTAAACTTTTTGATCTGGACAAGGAGATTTCTAAACGAAATAAATTGAGCATACCTGAAATTTTCAAATTGAAAGGTGAAATATACTTTCGGAAACTTGAAAGGGAGGTTCTTGAAGAGATTTTAGCCACCGAGAATAATATTGTACTGAGTGTAGGTGGGGGAACTCCTGCATATTACAACAATATGGAAATTATTAATCACAATTCTAAAAGTTTTTTTCTTACAGCTTCGGTACCAGTTTTAACAGAAAGACTGAAAAAACAAAAGGAGAAACGCCCATTAATTGCTCACCTTAACGACGAAGACTTACCAGAATTTATTGCGAAACATTTGTTTGAAAGAAATGCCTTTTACAGCAAGGCTCAACATCAAATTAATACCAATAACAGAACTCCTGACGAAATTGTTGATGAGATCATTGAAAAAATGTATTTGTGAAAAAGAAATTACTAACCTTCTGATTCTTCTTCATCCATAGCCTCAAAGAAGTTCTCCCAGTTGGTATCTTCAACAGCATCACCAGTTGCAACATAATCGTCCATTTCCCGACGATCTTTTTTGGTCGGTCTACCCTCTCCTTTTATGCGATAGTAATCTTGAGCCATTTTACGGAGTTTAAGAATTTCATACTGCTCTTTATCGGTAACATCTGAAATGTGCAACGGTACTAACTTGGCTCCGATCCTACTTTTTGGTATTTGTAAAACTTTTATTTTGTAATCAATTTGATTCTTCCTGATTTTGATTACATCCCCTTCCTTCACCTCTTTGGATGACTTTACAACAGTTCCGCCAATAGAAACTCTGTTCTTTTTAATTTCCTCTGCAGCAATATTTCTTGTTTTATAAATTCTAATACTCCATAAAAATTTATCAATTCTCATAATTTATTTTTACATTTGTCGTTACAATTATTTGTAAAGTAATTAAAGATTTTTCAATGAAAAAAATATTCCTCTATATTCTTGTAGGTACTTTGGCGCTGAACTCTTGTAAAAAAGATGATGAAATCGAGACTTATAAAGAACCTGAAGACATTAGCGTGCAAAACTCTTATGATGATGAAGCCATTATGAAATTTGTCGAAAATCACTATTTCGATGTTCAAGGAAATATTAAGTCTTTTAGTAAAACTGATACGATCGATGATAACTACACCAAATTAAAAGACGAGCAAGGCTATCAAAAATTGGCTTCAGGTGTTGTTGTTATTCCTAGATTATCCCAACAACCAAATCCTGGTAACGACATAGGTGAAACGGATATATTAACACTTTTAATGATTTCAAAGATGTATTATGCGACCAACAAAGATGGTAATGTTGACTTTGGTAATGGTAATACATTTATTGATAATATTAACACTTCATCAATGACATTTGATCCCGCATTTTATTATGTGAAGAATTCTGTTTTAAAAGCTGCTTCATCAGATGTTGCAAAACAGAGAAGCTATTACGAAATTGAAGGTTTTCAAGAAGGCATAAAAAAATTTAAAGCCTACAATCAAGAAAATGGTACGGCTTATAATTTCCAAGGTGCAATAATAGTTCCTTCTAGAGTTGCGTATGCAAGAGAACCAAGTTACTATAATAATTCTAAAAGTTCAGTACGAAATGCGAGTTTTGTATTTAACTTCCAAGTGTACAAAACCACTCCTCGTGATATGACAACTCAAGATTGATTCATCAATAATGATTTATAATTAATCCTTTCATTTTTTATGAAAGGATTTTTTTTGTAGTTGATTGTGAGTATTTATTGTTCTTATTTTTCCGTAAATTAGCAACACTAAAAATTCAATTTATGATTTCAGAAAAATATCTTCAACATCTACAAACTGAACTTCAAAATATAGACAACGAAGGTCTTTACAAAAGGGAAAGAATCATTACTTCTCCACAATCGGCAGAAATTGTTGCCAACGGTAAGAAACTTCTTAATTTCTGTGCCAACAATTATCTTGGGTTATCTGATAATGGTGAAGTGATAAAAGCTTCACAAAACGCTATTCAATCGCATGGTTACGGTATGTCTTCAGTAAGATTTATATGTGGAACTCAGGATATTCACAAAGAATTGGAAGCTAAGATTTCAAATTTTTTAGGTTTAGAAGATACTATTCTGTATGCTGCTTGTTTTGATGCTAACGGAGGTGTTTTCGAACCTTTATTTACAGAGGAAGATGCCATTATTTCTGATGAATTGAACCATGCCTCAATTATTGATGGAGTGCGACTTTGTAAAGCTGCAAGATACAGATACAAAAACAACAATATGGAAGATTTGGAGGCTCAATTGATTGAAGCTTCTAAGAAGAATCATCGTTTTACCATCATTGTTACCGATGGTGTATTTTCTATGGATGGAATTGTTGCAGACTTAAAAGGAATATGTGATTTAGCTGAAAAATACAATGCGTTGGTGATGGTTGATGACTCGCATGCAACTGGCTTCATAGGGAAAACAGGTCGTGGAACGCATGAAGCGAATGATGTAAT
>JAEWYW010000030.1 GCA_023458535.1 Bacteroidota bacterium | reverse complement strand
TGATGAAATTAATTGAACATTTATCGATAAAAGATTTTCTGAAAGTTATATTCGAAAAAGAAAACTTAGAAGTAGGCGATGCTGTTGTTTCAAGAGTGGAGAAAAGCTTTAATTTTTTAAAAGATTTCTCTCAGCACAAAGTTATATATGGTGTGAACACAGGTTTTGGTCCCATGGCGCAATTTAAAATCAGCGATGAGGATACATATCAACTACAATATAATCTTATCAGAAGTCATTGTTCGGGGATGGGAAAACTCTTGAGCCCTACAGAGGTTAAAGCAAGTATGTTGGCTCGTATGAATACGCTATCGTTGGGGAATTCTGGTGTTCATATTTCGGTTATCAATTTGTTAAAAGAACTTATTAATAGAGATATTACGCCTGTTATTTTTGAGCACGGAGGCGTTGGAGCAAGTGGAGATTTGGTTCAGTTGGCGCATTTGGCTTTAATACTTATTGGTGAAGGTGAAGTCATCTATAAAGGCGAAAGAAGAGACACCAAAGAAGTTTTTGAAATAGAAGGTCTTACGCCTATTGAAGTTCATATTCGTGAAGGAATCGGATTAATGAATGGAACATCAGTGATGTCAGGGGTCGGTATTGTTAATACTTACAATGCACGAAAATTAGTGGATCTTTCGGTATTATTTTCAGGAGCCATCAATGAAATTGTAAGAGCATATGATGATCATTTTTCTGCAGAACTTAACGGCACAAAGAAGCAAATCGGTCAGCAAGAAATTGCTGCGAAGATGCGTGCCAATCTTTCTGATAGCCAGTTAATAAGGAAAAGAGAAGATCACCTTTATCAGAAGTTCGAAGATCAGGAAAAAGTTTTTAAAGATAAAGTTCAGGAATATTATTCTTTAAGATGTGTGCCTCAGGTTTTGGGACCTGTTTTAGACACTTTAAATTTTACAGAGCAGATTTTAGAGAATGAAATCAATTCTGCCAACGACAATCCGATCATCTGTGTTGATGAAAAATTGGTGTATCATGGGGGTAACTTCCATGGAGATTATATTTCTTTAGAAATGGACAAGCTTAAAATTGTAATTACAAAATTAAGCATGCTGGCAGAGCGACAATTGAATTATCTCTTAAATTCTAAAATCAACGAGTTGCTACCTCCATTTGTCAATCTAGGAAAACTAGGTTTTAATTTTGGAATGCAGGGAGTGCAGTTTACAGCAACCTCCACAACGGCCGAAAATCAAATGCTGTCCAACCCAATGTATGTTCATAGTATTCCTAATAATAATGATAATCAGGATATTGTGAGCATGGGAACCAACTCTGCAGTAATTTGTAGAAAGGTGATTGAAAATGCTTTTGAGGTGTTGGCGATTGAAGTAATCACAATAGTTCAGGCAATTGATGCATTAGATTATAAAGACAAAGTTTCTTCGGAAACAAGAAAATTATACGATGAGGTAAGGGAAATTATTCCAGTTTTCTCTAAAGATTTGGTATTTTATCCTTATTTGGAGAAGGTTAAAAATTATTTAATCAACAGAAAAAACGCCTAAGTATTATAAAATAAGAAATCCATGAAATGTGCAATTGTAACAGGAGGTTCTAGGGGAATTGGTAAGGCCATTTGCCTGAAATTAGCGGAAGAAAAAAATTATCATATTTTAATTAATTATACTTCGAACGAGGCTGCTGCGAAGGAAACTTTAGCACAGGTTCAGGAGTTGGGTGCAACGGGTGAAATTCTTAAATTTGATGTAGGAAATGCTGCTGAAACTACGGAAGTTCTTACTAAATGGCAGGATGCAAATCCAAATTCTTTGGTTGAGGTTATCATCAATAACGCAGGAATTACCCGGGATGGATTATTTATGTGGATGAAACCCGAAGATTGGAATGATGTAATCAACACCAGTTTGAATGGTTTTTATAATGTTACCAATTTTTTCATTCAGAAACTCTTGAGAAATAAATACGGGAGAATCATCAATATGGTTTCTGTTTCCGGTGTTAAGGGAACTGCAGGGCAAACCAATTATTCTGCAGCAAAAGGTGCAGTTGTAGGTGCTACAAAGGCATTGGCGCAAGAAGTAGCCAAGAGAAATATTACCGTGAATGCAGTGGCACCAGGGTTTATAAAAACAGATATGACGCAAGAATTTAATGAAGATGAGATGAAGGCAATGATTCCTGCAAACCGTTTTGGTGAAGCGGAAGAAGTGGCAGATTTGGTGGCTTTTTTAGCATCCAAAAAAGCTTCCTATATCACGGGAGAAGTTATCAATATTAATGGCGGAATTTATTCATAAATTTAATGTGACAATTTAGCCACCTAACAATCATCGTTAGACTGGTAAGTTGATACATTGCTACATTTAAAAAAATGCAAAACAGAGTAGTCATCACCGGTATGGGAATATATTCCTGCATCGGAACTTCATTAGAAGAGGTTACAGAATCACTATATAGCGGTAAATCAGGAATTATTTTAGATCCTGAGCGTAAAGATTTTGGCTTTAGATCAGGTTTAACGGGGGTTGTGCCCAAACCAGATCTTAAAAATTTACTGAGCAGAAGGCAGAGAGTAAGCATGGCTGAAGAAAGTGAATATGCTTATCTGGCAACTTTAGAAGCTTTTCAGAATGCCAATATTACAGATGAGTTCTTAGATGAACACGAAGTTGGCATTTTATACGGAAACGACAGCGTTTCTCAGGCAGTTATTGAAGCTACAGATATTGTTCGTGAAAAGAAAGACACCACTCTTATTGGTTCAGGAGCGATTTTTAAATCCATGAATTCCACTGTCACCATGAATTTGTCAACCATTTTTAAACTTCGCGGTGTGAACATGACAATCAGCGCAGCCTGTGCAAGCGGTTCTCATTCATTAGGTTTGGCTTTTATGATGATAAAGTCTGGTTTACAGGATATTATAGTATGCGGTGGAGCGCAGGAAACCAATAAATATTCGATGACCAGTTTTGATGGATTAGGCGTTTTTTCAACGCGTGAGGATGATCCTACAAAAGCTTCTAGACCATTTGATAAAGATAGAGACGGCCTTATTCCCAGTGGTGGAGCTGCAACATTAATTGTTGAAAGCTTAGAGTCTGCCCAACGTAGAGGTGCACCTATTATTGCCGAAATATTAGGTTATGGATTTTCATCTAACGGAGGCCATATTTCTACACCCAATGTGGACGGACCTGCAACTGCAATGCAGAGAGCGTTAGATCAGGCTGGGTTACAGACTGGGCAGGTAGATTATATCAATGCACACGCAACATCAACGCCGATTGGTGATGCAAATGAAGCCAAAGCTATTTTACAGATTTTCGGTAATGAAATTCCTGTGAGTTCTACAAAATCCATGACGGGGCACGAATGCTGGATGGCTGGTGCAAGCGAAATAGTATATTCTATTTTGATGATGCAGAACAATTTTATTGCACCAAATATCAATTTAGAGCATCCTGATGAGGACGCACAAAAGATAAATTTAGTATCAGAAACAAAAAATCAAAAAATTGACGTATTTTTGTCGAATTCTTTCGGTTTCGGAGGAACAAATTCGGCTTTAATCGTTAAAAAATTTGAATAAGTGATGGATAAAGATAAAATTGTTGCTGTTGTTAATGATTTTTTGGTGAATGAATTTGAAGTTGATCGAGATGATATTCAAAATGATGCACCTTTAAAAGAAACTTTGGGCTTAGATAGCCTAGATTATATTGATATGGTAGTGGTTATAGAGTCTAATTTTGGTGTTAAATTAGGCGAGGAGGATTTTAAAAAAATGAAAACCTTCGATGATTTCTATAATACAATCGACACAAAAATTAAATCTAAAAACTAATTTATTGAAGAATTTCTATTAATTTCTGCAGTTTTTTATCAATAAATATCTGCTTTCTTTTAGGTTATGAACAAGTGGAAAGGCAAGTCCAGAGGTAACATTTTAGGTTACAAAATTTTTGTTTTTTGTATTAAAAACTTAGGCGTCCGTTCAGCGTATTTTGTTCTGTATTTTGTAGCAGCGTATTATTTTCTTTTTTTACCTCAAAGCAATAAAAATATCTTTTATTATTTCCGGAAGAGACTAGGTTATTCTTTTTTGAAATCAAAAATTTCTGTTTACCAAAGCTATCTTATTTTCGGGAAAACCATAATCGACAAAACTGCTATTTATGCAGGCTTAAGAAATAAATTCACCTTTGAGTTTGATGGAATTGAAAACTTAAAGCAGTTGCTTGCTGAGAAAAAAGGAGGTGTTCTCATAAGTGCTCACATAGGAAATTTTGAAATTGCAGAGCATTTCTTTTCAGATATTGATTTAGATTTTCAAATTAACTTAGTAACGACAGATCAGGAAGTTACAGCGATTAAAGAGTATATGGAAAGCGTTGCTGTACAGAAATCAACATCGAAATTTATTTACATCAAAGAAGATATGTCTCATATCTTTGATATCAATGCTGCGTTGGCGAAGAATGAGCTCATCTGTTTTACGGGCGATCGTTATTTCGAAGGTTCCAAATATTTAGAAGCAGAACTTTTAGGTAAGAAAGCTAAATTTCCGGCAGGTCCTTTTCTTATTGCATCCCGTTTGGGAGTTCCAGTGGTTTTTGTGTATGTAATGAAAGAAAAAAATCTCCATTATCATCTTTATGCAAGGGTAGCACATGTGAAAAAACGCGATACTGAAGGTGTTTTAAATGCATATGTTCACAATCTAGAAAGTATGATTGAAAAATACCCATTACAATGGTTCAATTACTTCGATTTTTGGGACGATATTGAATAAATTTTCAATATTTTTGATACAAATACACTTTACTTTTTGAGGAAAAATTATGACATAATAGTCATCGGGAGTGGTCTCGGTGGTTTAGTATCAGCTTTAGTTTTGGCTAAGGAAGGTTATAAGGTTTGCGTACTTGAAAAAAACAATCAATACGGCGGAAATCTTCAAACATTCTCCCGAGATAAACTGGTATTCGATACCGGTGTTCATTATTTGGGCGGTTTAGCACCTGGTCAAAATCTTCATCAATACTTTTCTTATTTGGGAATTATGGATGATTTGGATATTGAAGAAATGGACAAAAATGCTTTCGATAAAATCACCTTTGATGATGATGAAAACGAATATCCTCATGCACAAGGCTACCAAAATTTTGTGAATCAACTTTCAAAATATTTTCCCGATGAAAAAATAAATCTTGAGAATTATTGTAAAGATATCAATTACGTTTGCGACCAATTTCCAAGGTATAATTTAGATACCGATGGTAAATACAACGAGGAGGTCTTACATCTTAATACTCAAATATTTATGGAGTCGGTTACATGCAACAAAAAACTACAGGCGATCCTTTTAGGTTCCAATTTGTTGTATGCGGGTCAACCCTCTATAACTCCTTTGTATGTTCATGCACTCACCGTAAATTCATATCTTCAAAGTGCCTATAAATGTGTAAAAGGTGGAAGCCAGATTTCAAAACTTTTGATTAAAAGGCTTAGAGAGCATGGTGCTGATGTATTTAAAAGATCAGAAGTTGTAGGTGCAACGTTTCATCCAGATGGTTCCATCGAATCCGTAAAAACAAAGAATGGACATGAATATTTTGGAGAAAAATACATCTCTAATATTGACATTCGTGCAACGTTTAAAATGATTGGTGAATCAAGATTCAAAAAATCTTTTATTAATAGGGTTGCCAGTTGGAAACCTATCTCTGCTTGTTTTAGCATATATTTGGTTTTAAAGCCAAAATCATTGGCTTATTTTAATCATAATTTTTATCACTTTTCAACTTTAGATCAGGTCTGGAAAACTTTTGATTATCAAGAAGAAACATGGCCGGCAACTTTTATGTTATCATCAACTTCTGCAAAGAAGAATCCAGAGTTTGCTGAAAGTTTAACAGGAATTTCTTATTTAAATTTTGATGAGGTTAAAGCCTGGGAAAATACCATCAATACGATTGTTGATGAAAATGATAGAGGCAAAGCCTACAATGATTTCAAAAATGAAAAAGCTGAAAAATTTATAACGGCTATTGAGAAGAGAATTCCTGATGTAAGAAAACATATTCAAGCTGTCTACACATCATCACCTTTGTCTTACAGAGATTATATTGGTGGCGCAGAGGGAAATATGTATGGCTATATAAAAGAATCCTCCAACCCTCTAAAGACAATGGTTTCTCCAACTACAAAAATTCCAAATTTGTTTCTAACAGGACAGTCTGTTAATATGCATGGGATTTTAGGGGTTACCATTGGCGCATTTACAACGTGCTCAAGGATTTTAGGAAGTGAGGTTGTTCATCAAAGATTGAAATCATTCTGAAATGAAAAACTACATCCATATTTACTTCGTTCTTCTAATGATTTTAGGTTCATGTGGAACTTCAAAATCAGTTAAATACCTTCCTGATTATCAAAAATATACTCTAGATAAACCGCAAGTTGAAAAAGTCAACGACTCTACTTTCTTTTTCAAAGAAAACTATCTGACGAAAAACAAGCAGCAGCAATGGGAACTCTACATAAAAGGCAATCCACTACAATTGGGTTACAATAACGGAGCTTTAACAAAACCGCTGATGCAGAAGCAGGAAGACATCTTCTTTTCAAAGGTTGAGGGCTTTGTTCCTTCAAAATTTAAGCAGTGGCTTTTGAGAGGTGTTTTAAAGTGGTATAACAGAAAAATGTATCTGAATGTTCGGGAAGATTTTCAGTCCGAAATTTATGGTCTAAGTAGATATTCATCTGATCAGTTTGATTTTATCGCGCCCAAATTTAGGAGAAGTATGTATTTGCATGGCGCACACGACATTGGGCATGCGATGCAAGATCTAATGTTGGTTGGTTGTTCATCTCTTGCGGTTTGGAACGAAAATACTGTAGATGGTGACTTGCTTATAGGTAGAAATTTTGATTTTTATGTGGGTGACGATTTTGCTGAAGATAAAATTATTGAATTTGTAGAGCCTGAAGAAGGAATTCCCTACATGTCAGTTACTTGGGGAGGCATGGTTGGAGTGGTTTCTGGAATGAATAAAGAGGGCTTAACAGTTACGATAAATGCAGGAAAATCTAAAATTCCTTTAGTGGCAAAAACGCCCATTTCATTGGTAACTCGTGAGATTTTACAGTTTGCTAAAAATGCAGATGAAGCCATTGAGATTGCAAAAAAGCGAAAGGTATTTGTTTCCGAATCTATTATGGTAGGAAGTGCGAATGATAAAAATGCTGTAATTATTGAGGTTTCACCAGATAATTTTGGGGTGTATAAAGTGGAAAATTCATCTAAACTTTTATGCACGAATCATTTTCAGTCGGAACCGTATCAACATGACAAGCGAAATGTAAAGCACATTGCTGAAAGTCATTCTGAATACCGGTATGAAAAGCTTCAGGAAATATTAACTGATAATCCCAAGATGAATCCTACAAAAATGGCTGAACTGCTAAGAAATAGAAGTGGTTTAAAAAATCATTCTATCGGTTACGGCAATGAAAAGGCGTTGAATCAGCTATTGGCACATCATGCTGTGGTTTTTTCACCTCAGAAAAAGTTGGTTTGGGTTTCTTCCAATCCTTACCAGTTGGGTGAATTTGTTTGTTATGACCTCAATACAATCTTCTCCGAAAACAGACCAAAATCAGGTACGCTATCTTCACCTGAAAAAAATATTCCTAAAGACAGTTTTGTAGATTCAAAAGATTTTAAAAACTATTTGGAATACAGAAAACTGACAGATGTTATTTCCAAAGCTACAGATAGTAAAACTGAAATTTTAACAGATAATTTTCTTGAAAATTACATTCAATTGAATCCTAATTTTTGGTATGTTTATTATAAAGTTGGAAAGTATTATTTTGAGAAAAAAGAATTTTCAAAAGCTAAAAATTACTTTGAGAAAGCTTTAACAAAAGAAATTACAACTGTACCTGATAGAAAAAATGTGGAAGATTATTTGAAAAAGTCTAAAAGGAAGTAAAATAGATTTTATTCACTCAAAACATTAGAAATTTTTGATGCTCATATCATTAGTTTTCTTAACAATTTTATTTAGAATTGCTTACTGAGTTAATATGTAGTTATAGATTAAATAGTTTCGGCGCCTGCGGCGCCGAAACTATTTAATATTTGAATCAAAAAATGAGAATATAATCTACTTACTTACTTTATGCAAAGTGTCATCTTCTGGACTCACTTTATTTAAAAAAAAGAAAAATCCCACTCCAAAAATCACTGAAACACTTGACGCTAAAATAAAACTTCCGATGATGTATTGTAATAAGTGATTCTTAACAAGATCGAAAGTCAGTTCATGGTTCATTATATTGGCATCACCACTTACAAATGGAGCTCCTAAAAACAGTGAAGCTGCTAAAATAAATGGGATAAATGGTGGTAAACTGACATTTGAAAATAAAAAAGATAATACCTTATTCAGTTTAAAAACAACGGCCAAAGAAATCGCTAGGAGCGTGTGAAATCCCCAAAAGGGAGAAAGACCAATAAAAGTTCCTAAAGCAATGGATAAAGCTTTTGTTCGGTTGCTGCCCTCGCTTTCTAGTACATCTTCTTGGATGAATTGTTTAAGACTTTTTTTTTTGAAAGACTTAATAAAATCTCTTGGCTTAATATAAAAAACAGCAATTGTAACCAAAATTGTATTTAAAATACTGATTCTGGTAAAGTCTTTAAAAGGTCTGAAATGAGAAACCCTTTCTGCTGGATCGTACAAAACTTTTACAGGAACATTTTCCACAGGAATACCACGCCATGCAGTTCTTACAATCACTTCAATTTCAAACTCGAATTTGGGAGTGAAATATTGATGTGGAATCTTATTTAAAGGGTAAAGTCGGTAACCCGATTGTGTGTCTTCTAGTTTTATTCCCGTTTCAAACCAGTACCAGAAATTAGAAAAATTATTACCGAAACTGCTTTTTCTTGGAATACCATCTTGAGACATATTTCTGTTTCCGATTAGTAAAATATCTTGTTTTTCTTTAAGAAGAGCCTCAACAAAGATTGGTAGGTCATCAGGATAGTGCTGTCCATCTGAATCTATCGTTATCGCATAATGGTAATGAAGATCTCTAGCTTTCTGAAAACCAATTTTTAAGGCATTCCCCTTTCCCTTGTTTTCAGGGAGTGAAATCGTGGTAATTTGAGGGTATTCTGCAAGAATATTTGAGGTAGAATCTGTTGAACCATCGTTAACAACGATGATAGCATTTGTGAAGTTCAAAATACCATCTATAACTCTTCTTAATGTTTTTTCATTATTAAAAGTGGGTATGAGAACGCAAATTTTTTTCTCAATAATGGCATTTTGAACTTCTGAATGAGTCATGTTTTATTTTGAACTCGTTTTTTCTTGTGGTGTAAAAGATTTAGACTGAGCAATAAAGTTTCTGATGTACTTTTTTAAATCTGCAGGCTGATCTTTTAGGTTGGCTAGAAGAAATGCCTTATCAGATTTAATATTTTTACCATATCCCACAACCTTAGGAAGATTTTCCTGAATACTCAAACGAATCATTCTCAGTTCTGCATTTTTCGGATTGTCAGCGATAACATTCTCTAAAGATTTAACACCTGCTTTTATATGTTCAATACGCTTTCCTTTTTCAAGGTTAAGTTTTGATTTTAAAAACTGTGCTGCTGCTTTATAACCTACAATTGCCGGATTGCTGGATGAAGCATTATCTGCAAATGCAATAAAAGATTCTGTGTTTTTCTGATTGGCTGTTGCGGTACTGTATTTTGCTCTAAAACTTGCTAAATCTTGGGCTTGAAGATTTATAAAACCCAAAAACAAGAATAGGAAGAAAGTTTTCATTTTAAATCATTTTGTAGTTAACAGACATTTTTAAAGCAATAGTCTCGCCAAACGAAGTGGTGTTTTTCACTTTTATCTCGTCCTCTTTCTGGTCAATATTCAAATCTAATACTAAATCTGGTGTCTCATTAGGATTGATAATCGCCATGAATTTAATATTACTTGCTGATTTTAAAAACAAGGTTTTTTGGGTAATATTTTCCGTTATTTCTTTAATTATTTGCATCATGCAAACGCCTGGTGTAACGGGATTTCCAGGAAAATGTCCTTTAAAAATATCGTGCGAAGGGTTTAAAGAGATGCGAACTTCATAAGCTCCATTTTCTTTTTGTTCCTGAGACTGTACGTTGTAGAAATTATTTAAAATACTATTCGTTATCATTTATCTTCTTTGTATTAAAATTATAAGTAACTCCCAGTTGGAAAAGAACATTTGTATGGTTTTCACTTGTTGTTTTTATTTGGGAGACCAATCCTTTTTTAAATCTAGCTTCAATACCAAAATTTTTAGTAATGTCGTATCCAGCGCCTAGTATAACTCCTAAATCATTTCTTGTATTGCTGCTGAAGTTTTTGTTGGCAATCATTACGTCCACGCTGAGACCTGCATGAGCATTAAAGTTTTTATAATAAAACTTATTGATGGCTTGAAGCGATATGTAGGAGAGTTCAGTTTTACTCTCCGTTGTGCTTGTTTTCATAATGCTTCCTTGGCGGGAATAATTGATTTCTGGTTGCAGAGCATAGAGTTTTGAAAACCTCATGTTAGCCAATACCCCGAGGTAAAAATCAGTAGTATAACCCGTATGAACTCTTTCTTCATCTGGCCAATAATCATCTCCAGCTTCCAAAATGTCATAAAAACCGCCATCACTTTCAGTGAGTTTCGCAAAATTCACTCCTCCCCGAACACCTGGTGTAAAAGTTGTTTGCGCAAAGGTTAAGATAGATACTAGAAGTATGAAAAGAGTAAAGATTTTTCTCATGTGAATTAATTTTCTTTGCTGATTTGTGTAAGCTTTATTTTTATTTTAATGTCTTTGTGTTGAATGTCGATATTATCTGCGAAGATATGTTTTTTTGCATCAAAGGAGATGTTAATTTTTTCTTTGTTATTCTCTGCAATAACCATATTTTTCAACAGGTCAGAATTTTTATCAAAAAATAAGTAGGTTAAGTTTTTATCGTCTTTTGAAGTAAAAATACGGGAATCTGTGTTTTCAAAAGTTTCCAAAACTGGATATCTATGTTTCAAGAGTATTCGAAAATCATTTTTAAGAAAATTAATGACCATTTTCTTGTCTAAATCTGGAAGAACATAATTAAGTTTAAAATCCGATTGAGAAATTTCAAAATCAATCATTTTATTTCCAAAGTCTGTCGTCATCACCACACGATGTGCATCATTGCTAAGTTTTTTGATAATGACAATTCCGCTGATATCATTGCCATAAACTTCCATTTGGCATTTGTAGATATAATCTTCCCCTGATGAAAAGTACAGATTTTCCACTTCGGTTTTAGTTGTAGAAATCCTGGTTAGATTCTCTGGCTGATAAATTTTGCAGGAAATTAAACTTAAAGAGAAAATACTACAAACTAAAATCTGCGTTAGAAACTGGCGCATTTACTTTTGTGTTTTTGAAATTGATGGTGGTGGTGTCGCCTGAGGCTTCCAACATATTTACTTGCGAAACTGTAGACTGATTTTTAGGAAAAACCAATTCAACCTGCTTGATGTATTTCAGTAGTTGCTGAGACTTCGGTAAAAAGCGTGCAATATTGGTGCTTCCAGTTTTAAAATACCTTACGATAAATTCTGGGTCGTCGAACATTTTTCCACTCGCGCTTCCAACGATTAACTTGTTGATTTTCTCAAAAGTTTTGCTTTTGGCATCAACAGTTGATTTTTTTCCCTGATCGTTGATGAATATTTTATTCTCCTTGAAAACAATGCTGTACTGGTAAGGTTTGGTATATTTCCAACTCAACATATTTGGAGATTTTAAAGTCATTTTACCGTAGGTGACGATATCCTTATCCAAAAAATCCATTTTCTTTACCTGAGAAAAATCGCTTTGCAAGGTTTTAATGGCTTTAGATTCCGATGAAGTTTGGCTTATAAAGGCTTTTTTCTCTGCTTCAGACATCGGTGTTTGAGAAAATGCCAGTAAGGACAACAGAACAAAAACTAAGCTTAATGTATATTTTATCATAAATTTCTATTATTTTTTGATTTCTTCAACTGTAAAAGTTGAATAATCTTTGCGCTGCAAAATTAGCAATAAGTCCGCCAAAACCTGTAAAGATTTTTGTGAGGTATCGTGAAGTAAAATAATGCTTCCTGGTTTTAGTTGTCGGTCTATTTTTTTTACAATCTTTTGATAATCATTTATTTTGGTGTCGAAGGAACGAATATTCCAGCCAACGCTTATTTTTTTGGTTTTTGAAATAGCGCGTGAGATATTCGGATTGGTCACCCCAAAAGGAGGTCTGTAAAAAGGTGTTGAAATATTTCCGAAATGTTGAATGGCATCATCACATCTGGAAATTTCTTTTACCATTTCTGAAGTGGAAAGAAGTCCAGTTTTATTGGAATGAGAATAGGTGTGATTTCCTATGGAATGTCCTTCTTCAATAATTCTTTTAAAAATATCAGGGTGTTTTTCAATTTGTTTCCCGATACAAAAAAATGTGGCTTTTACTTGATTTTTTTTCAGAATATCTAAAAACAGAGGTGTAAATTCAGTGGGTCCATCATCGAAAGTAAGTGCTACTTCCTTTTTTTTGGTTTTTTTGTGAGTTATGCTTTTTACGAAATATCCCAAACCAACATCCGAAGCACCCCAAATTATCACAAAAAGAAAAGCCAAAAACGCAGCAATATAAACTGCAACCGAGCCTTGAAATAAGTAAATTATTACACTACAAATAAGATAAAACCCTATGAAAAAGTAATGTTTCATCTTTTATTGTTTTTGAATTTTTGATTTAGGGTATTTTTTATTTTTAAACCTAACAGGTTTCTAAAACCTGTTAGGTTTTTTTTATTCAAATTTAACAGGTTTCTAAAACTTGTTAGATTTTGTTTTTATGCTTTTTCCAGTAAAACCAAGCTGTGATCTTCGCCCAAAAGATGGTTGTACAGCAACATGTTTTTAATTTCAGGCTTCTCAACATTATTAATTTTCATAATGTTTGGAATTTCCTGATTTTTTAAAATCTGGCAAGCCGTAAAAATTGAAAAACCACTCGAAGTATTGAATTCACCGCTTAAATGCTTGTAGTACAATAGGGAAGAACCGCTCAGTAATTTTGATACCTCTGTGTAGTATGCGTCAGAAGCTTTATCTCCGCTATAACCTAACATTACCGCATCTATATCTTGAGGTTTAAGATTATTTTTTTCAAGGAAAGATTCAATGAAAGAAACAGTTTCTGTTTTCTCAATTCTATTAACGATTTTAATATCCGTTATTTTTGAATAAGAATGTTCTGTTTTTTCATCGCTCACCACAAAAAAAGCAGCTCCTTCGCCCCAGTTTACACCATTAGTTGTACTATCTAAAAAGCGTACAGGTAGATTTTCATCTTTTTTAATAATCCCTGCTAACTCATATAGTTCCATTGTGCGTGGAGTTTGTTCATCTACAGCGCCCACTAAAATATTTTTTGCTTCTCCATCTTCAATCTGCAGTTTTGCATCCAGAAAGGAAAATTCCAAAGAAGACGAAGTATTCACATAAGTGAAGTTATAAGCGTGACACTGTAAAGCCAAAGCAATTTGCCCTGCAACCGTATTATGAGTGGATTGAATAAAAAATGTAGGCGTCAGAAATTCTTCATTATTGTCGATTAGGTTTCTCAAGAATTTTTCAGAATCCTGAGAGCATCCCATTCCAGTTCCTACAATAATGGCATCTGGATTGGTAATTCCTGCCTCCTGAATCGCATAATGAGAAGCGACAGAGCTCATTTTAACGGCTTTAGACATTCTCCTGATTTGGGCAGGCGGAATAAACTCTTTGTAAGAAGGTTCGATGGCATGGATTACTTTTGCATCATTTTTTACAGTTAATGTTGCAAAAAAATCATCATTCAAACTGTTTTGTGCAGAAATACAGGCAGCGCTGTTGATAAAAACCGACTTCATGATTTTGAAAATATTAAAGTAGAACAATTGCCACCGAAACCAAATGAATTAGATAATACATTTTGAATTGGTTTTTCTTTTACCTCTGTAACTGGAATTAAGTTAAACTCATGCATTTTATCTTTGAAATTCAAATTGGGGTAGATGGTATTTCTCTGCAATGATAATATCGAATAAACCGCCTCAATTCCTGCTGCGGCAGCCAATGTATGTCCTGTAAAAGCTTTCGTAGAGCTGAAATCTGGCACATTATCTTCCCCAAAAATTCTCAACATTGCCGTTCCTTCTGCAAAATCATTATTTGGAGTTGCTGTTCCGTGAACGTTGATGTAATCTATATCTTGTTTTGAAATTCCAGAAATATCAATGGCTTTTTTCATCGCTAAGTAAGCACCTTCACCGTTTTCGGAGGATGCTGTTTGGTGATGAGCATCATTGGCATTTCCGTAACCAGAAAGATAAGCCAGGATTTTTTTATTTTGTTTTTTTACTACCTCCTCAGATTCTAAAACCAAAAAAGCGGCTGCTTCACCCAGGTTTAAGCCTTTTCTATTATCATCGAAAGGTGTATTATAAGTATCGGTAACAATCATCAAAGAATTGAAACCATTTAATGTAAATTTTGAAAGAGAATCTGTTCCGCCAACAATTACACGATCCAAAACTCCGTTTTTAATAAGTTTTGCACCCATCATAATGGCATTTGCCGCTGATGAACATGCTGTTGAAATGGTAGAAACCATGCCTTTTAAGCCAATAAAATCTGCCAACTGCATCGAAGAATATCCCGCATCGTGAGAAGCAATAAATTTCTGCTTGTCTGGATGATCTTCATAATTATAGAAATAATTTTCAGTAACATCCATCCCTGCAACGCTTGTAGAAGAAATTAATCCAGTAGGAAACTCATTAATATTATTGATACCAGAACTTTCAACAGCTTCTTGAAGCGCAATCATCCCAAGAAGAGTAGTCCTTGTGCAGGCATGATCTTCTGGCAGATGGAGTTTTTTAGCCAACTCGTCATTGGACATTTTTATTTCACCCAATTTTAAATTGCCTGAAAATTTGGTTTGCAGAATTTCTATATCAGAAATGCCGTGTTTTTTGGTTATTAAGGACTTGAAATTTTCTTCCACATTGTTTCCTATGGATGAAATAATTCCCATTCCTGTTACGGCAATTTTTTGATTCATCATTTCAAAATGTAACAATGTATCAATGTAACAGTTTACCAATTGTTTGACTGTTAGATTGATACATTGGTAAATTAATAATTATTTAGTTCTGTTGGCTTCGATGAAGCTTGCCATTGTATCGATAGATTCGAAGATTTCTTTTCCTTTTTTAGGATCAGAAAGTTTAATTCCATAGTCTTTGTCCAAAAGAACAATCAGTTCTAAGGCGTCGATGGAATCTAATCCTAGGCCACCACCAAAAAGTGGATCAGAATTTTTTATTTCTTCTGCAGATATATCTTCAAGGTTGAGTACTTCAATAATTTTGTGTTTTAATTCTTCTTTTAAATCCATAATATTTTTAAATAATGTAGCCACATAACAGTTTACGATTGTTATATAGCTAAATAGTGTATTTTTAGTTTATTGCAACAAATATACAAAAGCTTTGTAATTATCTTGGAAAATTTCTACCCAGCCACAAAGTGCTGCATCTGCTTTACCCGATTCTATGAGTTGTTTAGCATATTGTGTTAAAAAATCCTCATCGTAATCTTCCAAAACAAAAAATGCGTTTTCAGTATGTAATTGATGTCTGATACTGATTTCCCCCGTACAAATATTAGGAAGCGTATAGACAAACACCGCGGGACTTGGAAAATATTCTTCTGGTGAATTGATGCTTTTTTGATAAGTGAAATCGGTGTCTAAACTCGAAGATTTATTAGCGAAAACCAATGCGGTTCTGCTGTTATCTCTATCTTTTAATAAAATTTCGGAAGCTAGAAAAGCCAACTTGCTCAAGCTATCCATTTTATAAAATTTTGGATAATTAATGTCTAAATGTTTGTAGGCTTCCTTACAAAAATCTGAAAAATGATCGGCATCCGATTCGAAAATCGTTTTTCCGTCAACGATGATGCTGTTGTTTTCTATGATGCAGGAGGAAATTTTATTCATCATTAAAAATTTAAATTTTCTAAAACCAAAGCAGCATTACAGCCTCCAAAACCTGAAGCCGTTTTTAAAATATAATGTATTTTTTTGGTTTGATTTTCCTGAATGACGTTGATAGATTGAGAAACTCCAGATTCCTGATAATTTTTCGAAGGAATTAACACAGAATTTTTTGCACCCTCCATCGCAATAATGGTTTCCAACAAACCTGCAGCACCAAGTGTATGTCCGTAAAAACCTTTCAAGCTATGAAGCGGAATTTCCTGCATTTCTGCTCTGTTAAAAGCGATAGCTTCCATTTCATCGTTGTAAATGGTGGCGGTTCCATGTGCAGAAATAAAATCAATATCGTTGGCAGAAAGTTGGGATTCTTTCATGGCATTGAACACACTTCTGAACAAACCTTCACCCGTGCGGGAAGGGCCAGAAATATGATTGGCATCATTGATGGCCGAATCTCCCAAAATTTTAAAGCCTTCTTTTGATTTTTCAGTAGTAACATACGCCGCAGCAGCAGCTTCACCGAGGTTAATACCTTTTCTGTTTTTATCGTATGGCTGGCAAGGTTCATCGCTTATCGCTTGAAAAGAATTAAAACCCGAAACCACAAATTCAGAAATCTCGTCACCAGCAATCACATATGCATCACTAAATTTACCTGCAAGAAGACGATTTTTAGCCACCGCTAAAGCCATTACCCCCGATACGCAAGCATTGGAAACAACGATGGGTTGCGTTGTAAATCCGAAAAAAGTGGCAATTTTCTTGGCTAAGTTGGCTAAGAAAACAGGTTCTGGAAGTTGACTTTGGTTTTTGAGAGCACTTATATTTCCTTTGGTAGTGGACAAAATAAGAGCAGTTTCAGAATGTATTGAATGTTTTTCAATCAATGGTTGCAAAGCCAAAAGCAACATTTTTTCTAATCTCCTAAAATCTGTTTCATTAAATTTTTCCTCAAATTCCGATTCGAGAAGGTTATCATCGATTTTAGAAATATAAATATCATCCTGATTTTCTAAAATTGGCAACTTGGAAACGCCTGAATTTCCCATCAAGACATTCTCCCAGTTTTCAGATGTTGAAAAACCTAGAGGAGTAACGCAATTATAGTCTGTGATATAAACTTCCTTCATCATACTAAACCCATTTTTTCTTTCCAGTTTTGGAAAAATTCTGGTGCATATAAACATAAATTGCCGTCACCATCTAAGAAAACCTGTGTGGTTTCCCCTTTACAAACCAATTTCTGATCTTCATTGAAAATCCGATATTGATAAATTAATTTTGCCGCCGTAGAATTGATATAAGTAGTTTCTATGCTGAAAGTTTCACCGTATTTTAAAGGTAAATAATGTTCTGTAGATGTTTTGACAATAGGAGTGGTAAATCCAGAATTTTGAATATCCAAATAGGTTAAACCATGCTGTCTGCCGAAAGCTTCCCTTCCATCTTCGAAATAAACAATGTAATGCCCATGCCAAACAATTCCCAGGGGGTCTGTCTCATTAAAGCGGACTCTGGCTTCTTCTATGCAAACCAAAGGGTTATTATTAGACGGAAATTCTTTTTCTTTCATACCAAATAGAAATGCTTACTGTAACTATATAGAACAAAAATAAGAGAATTAATTCTTTTGCCACAGAAAATACACTTCCATTTCTGAGTATTATGCTGTAATAGGCGTTCAAACCCCAGTTCATGGGTGAGAATTTTGCGACACTTTGCATAAATTCTGGCATTAAGAAAACGGGAACCCAAATTCCGCCAATGGCTGCTAAGACAACTACTGATGTTGCTCCAAACGGTGCTGATTGCTCTTGTGTATTGGCAATGGTGCCTATTAAAATTCCAAAACCTATTGCTGCTAACCCAGAAAATAATGTAACCACAATTAATGACAACATTTTTCCTGAAACTTCAAATTGAGATAAACCAATTAATGGGAATAGATAAACACCAATGGCCACCATCAATAAAAATTGAATAATACAAATGATTAAATAGGTGAATGTTTTCCCTAAAATAGGAATATAATATGGCGTAGGACTGATTCTTAACCTTAAACTCGTACCCTGAGATTTTTCTTTCACCAAATTGATGGAAAGTGGCACAACAATAAAAAATATTGCGAAAAGTGCCCAAGCGGGGACATTATGCTGCACGGAAGTAGGTAAGATTTCTTTTTTCCCCGTATTCGGCATGATTTCTTTATAGGTAATGAGGTCTTTATTCTGCTCCAGATCTTCAGAAGTTCCTAACTGATCTTGGAAAGATTTATAGATTTTATCATTCTCAATTTTAAAAATCATTTTGCTAACCGATGTCATTACAGAGTTTTTAAAACCTGTATTGGTTGCGGGATCGAAATACAAATGAATCTCCTTTTTCTGAGGAACTAATTTTTTAGTTGAAGCGGAATCGCCTGGCAGTCCAAAAGAACTGACAATCGTCTGCACCTTATCATCAATTATAGCATTCAGATTTTTGGTAAGATCTTTCGGAATTACAATTGCCATTTGATATTTTCCGGAGAAAACAGCTTCTTTTGCTGTTTTTTCATTGTAATTGGTAAGCAAATCGAACGTTTTGCTGGCTTTAAGCTCATCTTCAATGCTTTTAGAAACCTCGTCTTTATCGTTGTCTACATAAATAACTGGGATTTTTGTGCCTTCGAGATTTTTAAACGAAGAATCCTGAATTAATGTGATGGTCACTATCAATAAAAGTGGCATCACGAAAATAATGATGATTCCACCAAGGTCTCTTTTCAGCAATAATACTTCCTTAACAAAGTTTCTCCACAATTTATAAAGCATCTCTTAATTCTTTACCAGTTAACGAAATAAATACATCCTCAAGATTATTGGCGTTGGATGTCTGAGAAATCAATTCTTTGGGCGAACCGTTGGTAAGGATTTTTCCACTGTCGATAATTGCAATTTGGGTGCAGAATTCCTGAGCTTCCGAAAGATGGTGCGATGTATAGATGATACAGGTTCCTTTTTGATTCAGCTCCTGTAAAAAATCAATAATAACTTTTTTAGACTGCACATCTACGCCAACGGTTGGCTCGTCTAGAAATAGGACTTTTGGATTATGAAGTGTTCCTGCGATGAGGTTGCATCTGCGTTTCATCCCACCTGAAAACTGTTCTACTTTTTTATCTGCAAACTGAGAAAGCCCCATTCTTTCTAATCCGATTTCGATATCTTTCTTGAGCTTATCGTGTTGTAATCCATACAAACTTCCAAAAAACATTAGGTTTTCACGGGCTGTAAGGGTAGGATATAGCGCATATTCTTGAGGTACAATACCAATTATTTGCTTAAGTCTCCTGCTATGATGTTTAAAATCTAAACCATCAATAGAAAAATTTCCTGAAGTTGGTTTTATAATCCCTGCAAGCATAGAAATAAGGGTAGTCTTTCCCGCTCCGTTGGGGCCAAGAATTCCAAAAACCTCTTTACGGTCTATGTTTAGAGAAATATCATTCACAGAAAAACTGTCTGCGTTCTGATATTTTTTATACAGGTTTTTTATAATAATGAAAGGATTTTCCACCTTTTAAAATGATTTTTTTCGGGTGCAAAGTAACGAAGAAATTCTGAATTACGTGGTTTTAACAAAGCAGTCTTTGCCTTAAACTTTTTAAAAGTAAGAATATTGGTTTAATTCTTACTCACCAAAGGTATTGTATTATATTTTATGACAAGAAAATAATGCAGGAAGTAATAAAATTAATCAAAGAAATTTATCGCTCATCGTAGTGAAATTTAATATTTTTCTTTTTGCAGATTGCTTTTACTTCTTTGCAATTTTTAAGCTTTAATCTCTTTGCATCTATAGTTTCAAGTTTTGGAGCATTTAAAATTTCTATTGGAAATTCTGTCAACTGAGTTCCAGAAACATTTATCCATTCTAGATTAGTTAGATGACCTAAACATTTTGGTAAATCTTTAATTTTTGTATTTTCTAGTACGATAGATTGTAATTTACTTAATTTACATACTTGGTTTGGAATAGTATGTATAGGATTATTCATTAAAGAAATAGCTTCAATACTCTTCAATCCTTCTAAACTTTTAGGAATGTCTTTGATTTTATTATTATCTAAGTTTAAATACTGAAGTGACTTTAAATAAAAAAAACTCTGCGGTAAAGTTGTTATAATATTATCTGAGAATGTAATTTTTTTTAACTTATCTAGTTTTCCTAATGAACTCGGGATTATTTTAATTTTCCTTTTATATTCATTCTCAATATTTAGTGTTTTTAAAGTATTGAAATTTGAAATCCAATTAGGAATAATGTCTGAATTTTGAATTAAAATTATTTTAACAGATTTTAATCTTAAATAAGATAAAGAATCTCTTTTTTGCCAAAGACTATCAAGTACTAGAACATCCATATTATCTGGAAAATTTCTTATTGCTTTCTCTTTCTCATCAAATGGCTCTTTATTATATTTCTCTTGACATGAAAATAATGCTGGAATTAAAAAAACAAACCTAAGAAATTTATTATTCATCATAATGAAAATTAATTTTCTTTTTCTCACAAATAGTTTTTACTTCTTTGTAGTTTTTTAACTTTAATCTTCTAGCATCAATAGTTTCTAATTTTGGAGCATTTAGTATTTCTATTGGAAATTCTGTAAGTTGAGTTCCTGAAACATTGATCCATTCTAAGTTTTGTAAATTTCCTAAACACTTTGGTAACTCAGTAATTTTAGTATCTTCTACGATTAAAGATTCTATTTTTTTTAATTGACAAACTTGATTGGGAACATTTATTAATGGATTTTGAGAAATGTGAATACTTTTTAGGTTTTGCAATGCTTTTATTTCTATTGGGATGTTTACAATTTTATTTTCATCAAAAACAAGATATTCTAATGATTTAATTTGAAATATATTATTCTGTATTTCTTTTATTTTGCTATGAGATAAATCAAGTGTTTTTAAATTTTTTAAATTTTTTATATTTTCAAAAGATTCTAAATAACTTTTATCAACCGTATTGCTAATCATCTCAAGACTATCAAATTTAGTAATCCATTTAGGTATAGAGTTTACGGATTTTAGATACATAAACTTAACATTTTTTAATCTCAAATAGCTTAATGAGTCTCTTTTATCCCATAAGCTATCTATTATAATTCCTTTGTCATCAGCTTTTGTAGTTCTCAAAATTCTTTCATATTCATCAAAAGGTGCTTTATTGTATTTTTGGCAAGAATACAATAGGGGAAGTAAAAATATAAGCCAAAGAAATCTATTATTCATCATAATAAAAAGCAATATTATGTTTCTTGCAAATTTCTTTTACTTCTTTATAGTTATCCAATTTTAGACCTTTAGCGTTAATGTCTTTCAAATTAGGAAGTGATAAAATTTCTAATGGAATATGTGATATCTTCGTATTACTTATGTAAAGACGTTCTAATCCGTTTAAGCTTTTAATACATGGTGGTAATTCTGAAATTGTAGTGTTATCTAATGAAATTAATTTAAGTTTTTTTAATTCACAAAAACTATTTGGGAGTATTTTAATTAAATTACCGTCTAAGGAAATTACTTCCAAATTTTTTAATTTAATAATATCTTGTGATATTTCTGTAATATTGTTATAGTCTAATGTTAGTCTTTCAATATTTACTAAATTATAGAATGAAACGGGGAGTTTATTGATACTATTTTTAGGAAGATATATTTGTTTAATATTAATAAGTGAGCCAATATCTTTTGGAAGCTTATTTATTTTTTTATGATAATTACTGGTGTTTAGAACCTGAAGGTTTCTAAAGTTTGTAATCCATTTGGGAATTGAATCTGTTTCTTCTAAATAAACTTGTTCAAGATTTTTAAACCTTAAATACGATAAAGAGTCTCTTTTTTGCCAAAGACTGTCTAATACAAGCATTTTTAAAGTATCAGGATATTTCCTTAATTTTTCTTCTTTTTGATCAAAAGATGCTTGATTGTACTTCTCTTGACAAGAAAATAATAGAGGAAATGATAATATAATATATAACAAGTTTTTCATAATCTAAATAACTAAATCTTTTATAAATATTGCATGAATATAATGATGTTTTGTTGATCTACCATATTTATCTTCATTTTCTAAAGATTGCACCAATATACCCGCATCTCGTGGTCCTTCTCCAATATTGGGTAAAGCCTCTAGGATTATTGGTGTTTTAGGATTCGTTTTATCATTTATGCACTCAACTTCTTTTGTTAATATTTTTCTTATGCCTTCTTCTGATAATTCTATTACTTGAAAACCAAGATTAGGAATACTTTGTTTATCGGTATATTTATTTCTTTCTAAAAATTTTATAACTTCTCCTTTTCCTTTCATTAATGAATTTTGTAAATCTTTTTGCCATAATAATCTAAAATCTTCATACATTTCATCGAAATATCTGTTAAGGAAATCCGTTACAAATGGTGGTGTAAAAGGCAAAGGTGGTCTTTCTCCATTGGCGGCAGATACCAAAATGTCGGCAACATCACAAATGGCATCCCAAAGCGGGTTTAGCTCGCCTACTGTTTTAAAAACCTTGGCAACCCCACGGCTGGCTTGGGCTTCTAATTGGTTAATACCCTTGCTGGTAACTCCTTTTTTAAACTTTCCACGGTTTACGCCCATCATTACCTGCTGGCTATAGGTACCGTCTATATCAGAAACGGTATATCTATGGTAGCGGTTGGTAACGCCTTTGGTTCCATCATTAAAAATAAGTTCTCCTTTGTTCAGCTTTCGTACTGCAATTTCATAAGAGCGTTTGGTCCATTTGTTTATTTCATCTGGCTCGTAAGACGCTCCGCCTCCTTCCGCAAAGAAGTTTTTAATAATTTCTATATCACCAGCCACCCCTTCTGCTTGGTCTTTTGCATCTTCCATGCCCGAGATAATGTTTACATACCACGGGTTTCCATCATCTGCAGAATATAGCGCAGGAAGTTTATGCTGTTGGGAAGCTTCTACAAAAATAATAGGTTCTACAATTGGTGGTGGGTTTACTTTTAGATAGTCAGATTCCATTTCGGGGAAATGTAAAACCTCAATATAGTTTTCAGGGTTGATATAGGAACATCTAAAATACAGTTCTAAATTTCTATCGTGTTCTTTAGCCAACATTTTAATAAGGCTGTCACCATCCAGATTCAGTTTTATTACAATTTTGTTGGAAGAATCTATATCCCAATATTCTTTAGAGTAAACATTTTTGTTTTCATCATAGGCTTTTATAGAAATTTCATCATAACCTTTAAATTTATCGGTTTCTATACCCAATATATAGTAAAGCAATGAAAATTCCTCAAAGTCTCTTAGTTCCATTTTTACTTGTCGCTTATCATCATCTTTAGGAATATTTTGCATTTGCAAATGAAACTTCACTTTGTCTCCAATTGCAGCTTCTTTTATAGGTTTGTCGTTTTCATCTGTCCACCAACCTTTAACAAAATAGGTTCCAGCAGGGGGAGGATCGTTTGGTTCTCCAAAATTAGTTCCTCCATCTGCTGTAAAATGGCTTCCGTTATTAGCATAAGCTGTAAACTTATCTGTATAAACAGTCCATGAATCGCATTCTATACTGTTTACACCTTTTACAATTCTTGTTATCTTTCCACCAGCCATTTTTAATGCATTTTTGTGTTATCCCCACCATTATTATCAAAAGATCCTTTAGTATGAACCTCATTTTTGTTTTCGGAAACTATTTTTTTCTCAGAAGACTGATCTGTTACTTCTTTTGCTCTAGATTTTCTTTCACCTTGCGCTATTTCCATAATGTTAGCTGCCATCAAAGAATAATCTAAAGTAGCATTTTGAGTCATCATACCACCTGCAATACTTGAATGATTGAGGGTTGCAGATTCAGAAATATTCATTCCAGCTGTTGTACTCACGTTTTCACCAGCAACTGAAGTTAAATTCAAACCAGCATTTATGGAAACGTTCTCTCCAGCATTCACTGTAAAGTTCTTCGGCGCCGTCACAGTTATGCTTCCTTGACCATCCATAAACCAAGTATTTCCGCTTGGATCAAGAATCGTTACACTTTTCTCATCATCATTCATTAAAACTTTGATACCACTTTTGGTTTGGA
>JAEWYW010000029.1 GCA_023458535.1 Bacteroidota bacterium | reverse complement strand
CGGCGAAGCCGCGCCCGAAACGATTAATCTATATCAATTTCAAACCCAAAATTTCACCTTCTTTGATCACAAATTCTCTTGCAGCCTCATGCTCGTTGGGAATGTCACCTTCTAAAATTGCTTCCTTTACTTTTTCCTTTAATATCCCAATTTCTCGGCCTGGCTGTATATTGAACATCTGCATGATTTCTTCACCAGTAATTGGCGGCTGAAAATTCCGAACCTGATCTTTCTCTTCTACTTCCTTTATTTTTTGCTGTACGTACTCGAAATTCTTTTTAAAGCGGGCTTGCTTAGAGTAATTTTTTGTAGTGATATCCGATTTACACAGGGTGAATAAATCTTCCAAATCCTCCCCGGAATCAAAGAGAAGTCTTCTCAGAGCAGAATCTGAGGCATCATCGGTAATCAGGGCAATGGGACGGGCATGCATCTTCACCAGCTTTTCCACATACTTTTGGTCGGCACCTAGTGGCAATTTCAGCCGCTTAAAAATTCCTTTAATCAGCTTAGAACCCAAAAACTCATGCCCGTGAAAAGTCCAGCCAATACCTTCAACGAATTTTTTAGTTGGAGCTTTACCAATATCATGTAACAGTGCTGCCCACCGTAGCCAAAGTTTATCAGTATTTTCCGATATATTATCTACAACAGCCAATGTGTGATAGAAATTGTCTTTGTGAGTTTGGCCATCAATATCTTCGATTCCTTTCAGAGCTGTCAGTTCTGGAAGAATAATCGTTAACAAACCTGTTTGCTCTAATAAATGAAGACCTACAGAAGGCTGAGCAGAAAGCATAATTTTATTAAACTCTACCATGATCCGTTCCATCGACACAATTTTGATGCGTTCAGCCTCCTGCGAAATAGCATCCAATGATTTTTTTTCAATGCTAAAACCTAAAGTAGCAGCAAAACGAATAGCCCGCATCATCCGAAGCGGATCATCTGAATAGGTTTGCACTGGCTCTAAGGGCGTCCTCAATATTCCTTTACGCAAATCTTCCATGCCGTTAAAAGGGTCAATCAATTCGCCAAAATTTTCTTTATTCAAAGAAATAGCCATTGCATTGATTGTAAAATCACGCCTTTTTTGGTCGTCTTCCAAACTTCCTTCTTCCACATCGGGTTTTCGGCTATTTTCAGTATAGCTTTCCTTTCGGGCACCTACAAACTCCAATTCCAAATCGTTGTAACGAAACATGGCTGTACCATAGGTTTTAAAAACCGAAATTTTTAGTTGAGGATTAATCTCCTGGGCAATTCTTTCAGCTAAGATAATTCCACTTTGTTCGGTAACAAAATCTATGTCGGTAGCCACTTTCCTGCTCATCAGTAAATCACGAACATAACCGCCCACAGCATATACCGTTTGTTCGTTTCTAGCGGCAACTTCTGAAATGATTTTAAAAAGTTTTAAGTTTCTATTCTGATTAAGATTAATCTTCATTTTAAAAAAATAAATTTTCGATATGATAATAGACAAATAAATGATAACTGGAGAGTTCTTACTCTCTCAAAACTTTTATCTGATTATTATCCCAAATTTTTATCACCGATGAACCTGTATATTTGGATATTTTATCTCTATGCTCTTCCACAGAATAATCCACCATTTTTATCATATCTTCAGGTACATCTTTGTACTGCATCGGACTTTTATCACCGCTAAAATTAGCTGAAGTGGAAACCAAAGGTTTGTTAAGTTTTGAAATAAGTTTTTTACAAAAATCATCTTTCACCAGGCGTATGCCAATACTGCCATCTTCCGCCAACAGTTCTTTCGGCAGACCTTTCGGGTTACTGTAGACTATGGTTACTGGCTTCTCGCTCATATCTATAATTTCCCAAGCCATTTCTGGAACATCCACCAAGTCTTGCAGACGTTTCTCAGATTCCACCAAAATAATCATGGATTTATTTTTATCTCTCTGCTTAATTTCAAAAATCTTATTAATGGCTTCAACATTAGTTGCATCACAACCCAATCCCCAAATAGTATCTGTGGGATATAAAATTACACCTCCTGCTTTCAAAACTTCAATTGCTTTATCCATGATAGTTATATTAAAATCTTCCAATGCAAATTTAGAGTTTCTTTCACAAATGAATCTCATTTTTACGATGAGAAGATTCTTTGTTCAAAATTATGCAATCCAAGATTTAATGTTTATTTTACCTACAACATTAATTTCCGTAAATTTGCAAAGCTTTACTATGGAAAAACTCAATTTACTTTTCACCAAAGACGGTTTACAATATCAAATCTCCAAAAATAAAAATGTTTTAGAGGAGAACTCTTATTTTTTGAATGAGGAAACTTCTCGTGAATTGATTGATGAAAAACTGAAGGAAATCCTTTCTCAGAAGAAATTTCAGGAGATTAATATTATTTCCGCTCTAAATCATTTCACATTAATGCCTGAAACATTCAAAGAGCATGATATGGGTTATGACCTGATTGCTTTTAATGCACCTGCCGATAAAGAGAATGAAGAATTGATGCTGTCTGTTAATAAAAAATATGCAATACAGTTTTATTATGCTTTTCCAAAAAGTTTTTACAATCAGCTAAAAGCGGCTGCTTGGCCTTCTTACTTTAATTTTTCGGGCGAGAAATTTCTTAATTCTATTACACCCAAAAACGGCAAGGAAATCCATATTAACCTTTATCACAACCAATGTGAATTTTTTGCATTTGAGAAGGGAAAAGTTATTCTATACAACAATCTAGATGTAAATTCTGAGGTCGATTTTTTGTATTTTGTAATGTTTACACTTAGTAAAATAGGCTTTAGCATCAACGAAACCAATTTTTATGTGTACGGGGAAACCACTGAAAATGAAACCTTTATTTCTGAACTTCAAAAATTCGTGAAGAACTTAAAGATTGTTTTCGACAATATTCCTGCGAAAAATTTTATTTTGAATTAGATTTTCGAACTTCTTTAATTTTCAAACTTCTAATTTTTAACCTCTAACTGCTTAAATATGTACAGAATAATTTCCGGAAAATGGAAAGCTAAAAAAATATCGGCTCCTAAAAATTTTGATGTAAGACCCACAACAGATTTCGCCAAAGAAGCATTATTCAGCATCATCGAAAATAAATATGATCTGGAATTTTGTTCCGTATTGGATTTATTTGCAGGAATAGGCTCCATCTCACTTGAATTCGGCTCCAGAGGTTGCCAGGATGTCACTTCCGTTGAGATGAATTCTAAACACACTGCTTTTATCAACGCTACCGCCTCAGAGCTTGAAATGTCATTGCAGTTGAATGTTCAACGAGCAGATGTGTATGATTGGTTGAAGAAAAATCGTAATAAAAAACAATATGATATTATTTTTTCTGATGCGCCTTTTGAAACAGACGAGAAAAAATATCAGGAGTTAATTTCCTTAGTTCTTAATAATAATTACTTGAAGGAAAATGGGGTCTTTATTGTTGAGCATCAGACCCGCTTAAAGATGCAGCATCCCCAAATTTTTGATTCCAGGAAATACGGAAATATTACTTTTAGCTTTTTAAAAGCACCAAATAAAGTGGAAATTCTGGAAGAATAAGCTCAAACAAATTATAAAGTAATCGTTCTCTTGCTCCAAATCCATTTCAGTTGGATTTTAGATCCATTTTTAGTATCTACCGAACGAAATCTGGGCAATAAGGCAAACTGTAAGATGCAAAATGCAAATATCGACTGATAGCCGTTTAATTCTTGTCCCAGACTGAAATAGAAGGCTACCGCAAATATAATTACCGTTATTATCGTAAAGAGAAAAACTTTCATAGAAGTAAATCTACAAAACTTTCAATTCCAAATCGATGCTTTTACCAAAAAATTTCTTAGAGATTTTTTCGAAGTTTTTGGTAATATCTGAAAGATAAAATCTGTAAAACGGATTGGCATTGCTCTCATTCAGTAAATGGTATTTTTCCAGAATAATTTTCAGATGATTGGCTACGATATTCGGAGAATCTATCACACGAACTCTATTTCCGTAATACTGCTTTATCTCGTCTATTAATAAGGGATAATGCGTGCAACCTAAAATAAGTGTTTCTATATTCTTAAGCTTATTGTTGCTTAAATAATTGTAAATAATTGCGTGGGTAATAGGATGATTTTTAAAACCTTCCTCAATCGCAGGAACCAGCATTGGCGTTGCCAATTCATCCACTTTAATAAATTTATTATGCTTTCGGATGCTCTTTCTGTACAAACCAGAATTTACCGTTGCTTTGGTTGCGATGACGCCTACATTATTATGAATTTCATACGAAACCTTTTCCGCTACAGGGTTGATCACATCAATAACAGGAACTCTGCCATTCACCAATTCTAAAAGCTCTGGCAATGCGTTTGCTGTGGCCGTGTTGCAGGCGATAACAATGGCTTTGCAGTTCTGATCCAATAAAAACTGAGTAATCTGCTTTGAATACTGCACAATCGCCTCTTTCGACTTTTCACCATAGGGTAAATGCTTGGTATCTCCGAAATATATGATATCTTCCTGAGGGAGAAGCCTTTTAATTTCTTTGGCTACTGTAAGACCGCCCACACCGCTATCGAAAACGCCTATCGGCTGCTGCGGTCTGAGGTGATTGAAATTTTGTTTTGCTTTCAAAAGAGTCGAAATTTTATGCAAAAATACTGAACTAAATTAAATGTACCAATTGTATACAATTTTACCTCAAACGAGTTTATATGATAAAAAGGTCGGATGCGATACCATCTGCTAGAAACCAATGCTTTTCTGGAATTTTAAGATGCTGGTTTTCGATCATTAACATCCCTTCTTGTAATTTTAGAGAAGTTTCCTTGTTAAAATGCTGAATAACTTCATCAGAAAAATCTTTAGTAAAACTGCTGATATCAAATCCCCAAATGGTTCTCAAACCTATCATCATCATTTCATTGAATTTCTCTTTTTCGGTAAGAATTTCTGTTTCTTTGGGAAGAAGGTTTTGCTGCAAATTTTTGATGTATTGTTGGTTATTGGCAACATTCCAGCTGCGCGAGGATTGACCGTTGTAGGAATGAGCAGAAGGACCAATTCCTAAATATTCTTTATACTGCCAATAGGCGGAATTATGTTTGGAGTGAAATCCTGATTTTGCGAAATTGGAAATTTCATAATGTTCAAAACCCTTTTCTTTTAAAAAATCGGACATAAAATAAAACTCCTGATTTTGCTCTGATTCTTGTGGTGACTGTATTTTGCCTTTGGAAATCCAATTTTCCAGTGCAGTCTTGGGTTCGACGGTTAATGCATATGAAGAAATATGAGGTACCTGTAAATCTACAGCCTTTTGCAGGTTCTGTTTCCAGATTTCAAAATTTGAGGTGGGTGAACCATAAATTAGATCAATACTAAGATTTTCAAAACCAAAATCCTGTGCTCTTTTGATAGAATCCTCAGCCTGTGATGAGGAATGCGCACGATTCATCAGTTTTAGATCTTCCTCAAAAAAACTTTGCGTTCCTATTGAAAGCCTGTTGACGTGTGATGTAGAGAGTTCTTTTAAAAAAGTTTTGTCCAAATCATCGGGATTAGCTTCTAATGTAATTTCAATATCTTCCTGAAAAGTAAAATACTTTAAAACCTCATCTATAATACTTTTTAATTCATCCACACCCAATATAGATGGGGTACCACCGCCAAAATATAATGACTGCAGTTTTTTATGTTTGAGCTCATCTTTTCTTAACAATATCTCCTTTTTAATAGAAGCAATCATTTCTTCCTTGTACTTCAGAGATGTGGAAAAATGAAAGTTGCAGTAGCTGCATTTTTGTTTGCAAAAAGGAATGTGAATATAAATCATAAAAAAAGCCCTGAAAAAAATCAGAGCTCAAATTTATTATTTTTAAATGATATTAGTATCTAAATCCTCTTCTATTGATAAAGTTATCGAAGTTATATCCAACACTTAACATGAAAGAGTTTCCACCATAGGTTTGAATATCAGATAAACCAATGTTGTAGGTAGCACCCACCATAAACTGGTTGAATCTCAATTTTACAACTGGCGCAATTGCTAAACTTTGATTATCAAATCTGTTCTGCACCGATCTGAAACTCGCACCTAAAGAGAATGAATTGATTTCGTTGTAGAATGTCCCCATTAAGTTATAGTCAATCATTCTAGTAGAATTCGTATTAAGGTTTACTAATACAGACGGACTTACATACATATTGTCTCCAAAATGCCAGTCATAACCTAAGTTTAAGAAAATCTTGATAGGTGAAGGTTCAATACCGTTAGTAATTGCTTCATCACTTGTTAAAGCAATATCGTTAACCGATGCCGAAGCAAAAATATTTCTATACGTTGCTGCTAAACCAAAGTTAGCATATACCATAAAGATGTTACCTTCTTGTCCGTATAATAATGGGTCGCTAAGATCTTCAACATTAATTTTTGTATAATCAAAATTCATGTTATAGAAATTAACACTAGTACCGAATGAAAATTGGTCTTTTCTCTCTCCCTCACTACTCAGTGGGATAAAATAAGAAGCTCCCGCCGTAATACCTCCTGCAGAAATAGGACCGTTACTGTCTCTGAACACAGAAAGTCCTGCACCTACTCTATCAAAGATATTAGCATTAATCCCTAAAGACTGTACATTAGGCGACTCACTAAACTTTGAAAATTGTTGTTGATAATTAGCGTTTAACTGCACATAGTCGGTCTTTCCGTATTGTGCTGGGTTAAACAAGAACTCACCATCCAAAAGATACTGCTGATAATATGGTAAAGATTCTTGTGCTTTGTATGCATTAGATAATAGGGCCAAACATACTATAGCATATAGTTTTCTCATAACAAATCTTGATTTCAGTTCAACAAATATAAAAAATTTCTTAATATATTTTCAATTTTCTAAATAATTTCTCCATTTTTTTACAGCCTCATCCATATCTGCAGGCATTGGACTTTCGAAATACATTTCCTTTTTAGTTGTAGGATGAATAAAGCCAAGGGTGTGTGCATGTAGAGCATGTCTTGGCAAAATTTCAAATACATTTTTAATGAAGTGTTTGTATTTCGGTAAGTTAACACCCCTCAAAGGTGTATGTCCTTCATATCTTTCATCATTAAATAAATTATGACCAATGTGTTTAAAGTGTGCCCTGATCTGGTGGGTTCGCCCTGTTTCCAGCTTGCATTCTACCCAAGTCATGTATTTAAACCTTTCAATCACTTTATAATGAGTAACGGCATGTTTACCCTGACTTCCATCTTCATAAACTGCCATTTGCATTCTGTTTTTCATGTGTCTTCCTATATGACCACTAATGGTTCCTTCATCTTCTTGAGGATTACCCCAAACAAAAGCCCAGTATAAACGCTTGGTTGTTCTGTCAAAAAACTGCTTGGCTAAAAAACTGAGTGCATATTCATTTTTAGCAATCACCAAAAGTCCGGATGTATCTTTATCGATACGGTGAACGAGTCCTACTCTATCTAAATCTGACTTTTCACCATTTTTTTGAAAGTGATAAGCTAAGGCATTCACCAAGGTTCCATCCCAATTTCCAAAGCCTGGGTGCACAACCATACCTGCATTCTTATCTACAACGACTAAATCTTCATCTTCGTATATAATATTGATAGGAATATCTTGTGGAATGATAACATTTTCTCTGGGTGGACGGGTTAAGAGCACCGAAATTTGATCTCCAGGTTTTACTCTGTAGTTCTGTTTCACGGGAGTTCCATTCACGACAACGTTCCCTGCCCTACATGTTTGTGAGATCTTATTCCTTGATGAATTTTGCCTGTGAATCAGTAAAAATTTATCGATACGCAAAGGTTCTTGTTTAGGATCTACTATTAAATTAAGATGCTCATACAACTCCGCTGTTTCTTCATCTATATCAATAGGATTTCCCGTTACCAAGTCTTCTTCAAAAAATTCTTCATTATCCTCGTTCATGCTCTGTAATTTAAATAAAAAGCTTCAACGTTTATAGTTGAAGCTCTTGGAAGTATTTATTTTTTTATTATTCTACAACTACCTTTTTAGGCTTAGGCTTATCCTGCGTTGAGCTTGGTTTAGGAGTTGTGCTTGTATTGTTTGCTCCTGTTTTTGGTTTGGCATCTGTTTTTGCTGGTGTTGAAGAGCTGGTCTTCGGTGCGGCAGATGGCGTTGTTGTAGGAGTTTTTTGTGGATTATTTGTTTTCGGGGCTTCCGTCTTAGGCGTTTCCACTTTTGGTGGAGCTGCAGGTGGTGGCGGAATATATTCTGCGTCTGGATCACTGTACATTGGCACCTCTTCATAACGAATCGGCGGCAACGTTGTATCCACTTTCACCCTGTAGATAGAATTTAACTGATTAATTTTGCCCTGCATTTCTGCTGGTGTTTTCTTACTCGCCCACAAATCAATCTGCATACCCTGGTCTCGCAAATCACCATATGCTGGATCTTGGAAGTACACGATATCAGAATCACTTTGTCCGCCATCTTCATATTCTACCAATCCCACTTCGAACAAGCTTCTTGCAATAACTACTTTAGCTTCTTTCACCGTTAATCCAACAACATTCGGTACCGAGATATTTCTCATAGGGCCAGTTCCTATCACCAAATCTATAATGGTAAATCTTGCTAACTGATCACCTGGCTTCACCTCCCTACCTTTCATCATCATTCTAATCACTGCATCTTTTTGAATGCTCGGTTCAAAAATAGTGTCACCTACCTTAAGACCAACCTGTTCTAAACGCTGATACGCCAAGCCAGAATATTTGTTAAGGACGTCCGGAACTATCACTTTTGGCCAAGTTCTAGGGTTCACTTTTAAATAAATAGACCTGCCATCTTTTACTCTTGAACCTGGAACTGGTGATACTTGAAGTACTTGTAGAGGCTTATATTTAGGATCATACTTTGCACTGTCAATTTCATAATCGAGCCCTACATCATCTAAAATCTTTACTGCATCCTGCACAGATCTATTGATAACGTTAGGAACAGGAATTTCCTGACCGTGATGGGTATGGTATTCTAACCAACGAAATGTAAGCCATACTAAACCTATAAAAATACCTATGGCTACTAACAAGTTAACTAAAACTTTCCAATTGAAAAGTGATTTAAACATCCTGTAACTTACTTAAATTATAAGGGCAAATATAGTTAATAATTTTAAAATTTAATTTTTGCCCATGCAAAATCCTTTAGATTCTAAAAAAAATACAAATCTCCTCTTTCATCTTATAAAATTATTAAATTTGCCATACTATATCAATAAACAATGAGCAAAAAGAATGTTGCCGTAGTGATGGGAGGATATTCTGATGAATATGTAGTTTCTCTTAAAAGCGGACAGTTAATTTACGATTCTCTGGATAGAGATCTTTATAACGTATATAAAGTAGTGGTTTTGAAAGACGAATGGTATTTTCTTACTGAAGACGAGCAAAAGCTACCGATCAACAAAGCAGATTTTACAGTGGAACATCAAAATGAAACTTTAAAGTTTGATGTATGTTTTAATATTATCCACGGAACGCCTGGTGAAAACGGTATTCTTCAAGCTTATTGGGATACTATAGGACAAACGTATACAGGTTGCGATTTTTACCAAAGCGCATTAACCTTTAATAAAAAGGATACTTTAGCTGTTTTATCGAAGTACGGTATCACATCAGCGCAAAGCATTTACATCCGGAAAGGAGAGACCATAAATGAAGATGAAGTAGTGGATACTCTCAAACTGCCACTTTTCGTAAAACCCAACCAAAGCGGCTCTTCTTTGGGAATTTCTAAAGTGAAAGAAAAATCTGAATTGAAGGCAGCATTGGAAGTCGCCTTTAAAGAAGATGATGAAGTTTTGATTGAAAGCTTCTTAGATGGAACTGAAGTTTCCGTGGGCGTAATCGATTATAAAGGTGAAACCATTGTTTTGGGAATTACGGAAATAGTATCAAAAAATGAATTCTTTGATTATGAAGCCAAATACGAAGGTGCCTCGGAAGAAATTACCCCAGCAAGGATAGATGATGCTACAAGAATAAAAGTGGAGGAAATTGCTAAAAAAGCATACGAATCTTTGGGAATGAGCGGTTTTTCAAGAAGTGAATACATTATTATGAAGGGAACACCATATATGTTGGAGATGAACACCAATCCAGGGTTTTCACCGGCTAGCATCTTACCTCAACAGGCAAAAATCTATGGCATATCCATTAAAGACCTTTGTGGCAACGAAGTTGAAAAAGCACTTAATAAAGTTAGAAGTTAGAAGTTAGAAGTTAGAAGTTAGAAGTTAGAAGTTAGACAAAACTAATTCGTAATTCGTAATTCATAAATATAATAAATGAAAATTGCAGTTTTCCCAGGATCTTTTGATCCTATTACTTTAGGACACTATGATATAATTGAAAGGGCTGCTCCTCTATTTGATAAACTCATTATTGCAATCGGACAAAATTCCCAGAAAAAATATATGTTTCCTCTGGAAAAAAGGATGGAATTCATTAAAAATTCTGTCACGGAATTTCCTAATGTGGAAGTGGATTATTTTGAAGGTCTTACTGTAGATTATTGTTTGAAGAAAAATGCACAATACATTCTTCGAGGCTTGAGAAACCCAGCAGATTTTGAATTCGAAAAAGCCATTGCTCATACCAACAGAACCCTTGCCCACAAGAAACTGGAAACGGTATTTTTGCTAACTTCTTCAGGGAAATCATTCATCAGTTCAAGTATCGTTCGCGAAATCATCACCCATAAAGGGGAATATGAACTTTTGGTTCCTGATTCGGTAAGAGTTTAAAATAGTTAGTAGTTTGTGGGTTGCAGGGGATTGTCGAATGTTTAAATCTTGCCACTCCAACATCTACTATCTTTCCCCAAAACCCTTCTAACCAGTGCACGAACAGTTTAATTTTATCATTGAAGTCCTTGGGACGATATCTTTCGCCATGTCGGGAACTTTTGCAGCCATGCAAAAAAGACTCGATCCATTTGGCGTGCTAATCATTGCATTTGTAACCTCTGTGGGCGGTGGTACAGTAAGAGACCTTCTTTTGGATGTTCCTGTCTTCTGGATGCACGATTTATGGATGTGTTCGCTTATCTTCATCACATGCGTGCTCACCATGTTGTTTAAATCCATTGAAAGGAATTTTAAAGTAACTCTCTTTATTTTCGATAGTTTCGGACTCGGACTATTCACCATCATCGGTATTCAGAAAGGGATGAATGCAGACCTGCATCCTATTATCTGCATTACGCTAGGAACTATTACTGGTTGCTTTGGTGGAATTATCCGGGATATTCTCTTGAACAGGATACCATTGGTTTTCAGAAAAGAGATTTATGCTACAGCCTGCATCGTCGGTGGAGCGATGTTTTTATTGTTAGTGCATTACACCCAATTATCGTACACTTTTATTCAGATTTCTACAATTTTACTCATTGTACTGATAAGAACTTTAGCTGTGAAATACCATTGGCAAATGCCTAAATTCTACGACAGATCGCTTCACAGCGACAGCAACGAATCATAAAAAAAATGCTTTCCACAATTGAAAAGCATTTTTTGATATTTATTAACTGTATTTAGAAAAATTTCCCTCTATTTCTCATATGGGGATTGTGAACGTGCTTTTGCATAGAAGGCATTTTCAGTTGATCTTTCATCATTTTTATTTGATCGGTCATCATTCCTGCAGAATCCAATCTTTTTGCTTCCTCCAAGAGTTTTTGTCCTTCTTGTTTCCTTCCTTTAGAAATTGCAGTTGCTGCCAAATTTAATGTTGCCATCGCTCTATCATGCTTCATATTTAATCCATATTCCAAAGCCTTTTTCATCAAAGGCTCTACCTTAGCAGGATTGTCCTGAGCCAATGTCAGACCTTGTAAATAGTGAAAATAACCATACTGCTTTTTCTGAAGCTGACTTTTGTAATTCGTGATTTTTGTTAACCACACCGCCGCTTTTTCCATATTTTGCTTTCTTAGCTGCCAAAAAGCCAACAAAATATATTCATTCTTAAAATACAGGAAGATAGGTACAGCAGAAAGTAAAAACACAACAATTCCCCAGCCGAGCTCTCGGGTGAAAAACATCATGTAAATTCCTAACCCTATTAAAGTTGCTGCAATAACCAGCTTTATGTTTTTATTCATTGTAAAATTTTAGAAGTGCAAAGATAAAAAATTAGAACTAAGGAGTACAACCTTAAATCTCAGAATATCTCCTATTGAACTCATTGCCATAGAAGCAAATGATTAATCCTCTCTTTTAATTCGGTCGAAAGTCTGAAAGCAGAAATCAAAATTATTTTTTTCATCTTTCTCATGACAGGTCTCATTGGTTTTCGCCCATACTTTAGCATCAATCTTTGGAAAAAAAGTATCTGCCGGAAAGTCTGCATCAACTTGGGTTACCTCCAATCTGTCTGCTAAATCAATTGTCTGTGCATAAATAGTACCACCACCAAGTATAAATACATTTTCATCTATTTTCTTGGCAAATTTTATAGCCTCTTTAATACTTCCAACAATCAAAATGCCTTCTTCAAACCAATCTGCCTTTCTGGAAACCACGATATTCGTTCTGTTGGGAAGAGGTTTACCAATGCTTTCGTAGGTTTTTCTACCCATAATTATAGGATGGCCGCTGGTAATATCTTTAAAATGTTTTAAATCTTTGGGAAGGTGCCACAGCAAGTTGTTATCAACTCCTATTTCTCTTTTGTTACCCATTGCTACAATAATTGTTGTCATTTTTTATTTTTTTACAAAATTAGCACATAATTTGTATATTTGGGTAGCACTATAAACATTAAAAAAATTTTAAACTATGAGAAATAAGGGCTGCATGAGTGCAGGTACTATTGGTATTGCACTATTAGTTATTCTGGGTATTTTGTTCTTCTGGGGCAAAAATGGTTATAATAACTTCGTCGCAAAAGAGCAAACTGTTGATGCCAAATGGTCTAATGTGGAAACTGTCTATCAGAAAAGGGCCAACCTCATTCCGAATTTGGAAAGAACGGTAAAATCTTATTCTAAATTTGAACAGGAAACTTTAACCAAAGTTATCGAAGCCAGATCTAAAGCTACATCTATCACAATCGACCCAACGAACATGACGGAAGCCGATATGGCAAAATTTCAAGCTGCTCAGGGCGAGTTGAGTGGAGCATTAAGCAGATTAATGGCAGTTGTTGAACAATATCCTAATTTAAAGGCAGATCAACAATACATCAACTTCCAAAGAGAATACACAGCTATTGAAAACAGCATAAGAACAGAAACTGTTTACTACAATGATGCCGCGAAAGATTATAATACCTCTATTAAAACTTTTCCGAATAATATTTTAGCAAACTTCACCAACTTTAAAGAAAAACCTTATTTTAAATCTGAAGCAGGTGCTAATAAAGCTCCAGAAGTATTTTCTGAATAATGAGTAATTATCTAACAGACCAAGAGATGGCTTCCCTTGTGGAAGCCATTCAATCCGCAGAACAGCATTCTTCGGGCGAAATAAGAATTCATATAGACTCCAATACCGATGATCATAATGCAGAAGCTGCTTTTGAGGTATTCAAACGTCTCTGTATGGGCAAAACCGCCGAGAGAAATGCAGTACTTTTCCATATCAACTTCGATCGCCGCTATTTAACCATTATTGGTGACGAGGGAATACATCAAAAAGTACATCAATCGTTCTGGGACCGTCTGCATGATGATATTACCCAAGGTTTTTCCAAAGGCAATTTTTTTGAACCGATTAAAAAAGCCGTTTTGGAAACAGGTTTTGAACTTAAAAAATATTTCCCACACCGTGGCGAAAACATTAACGAACTTCCGGATGAGATTACCTTCTCTTAAAATATTTCTTTCAGTAATTTACATTTGCATATGCGGTTTGCTATCTGCACAGTACAGCATTCCACCCAAACCAGCTGTTTTATATCCTGTATATGACGAAGCCAATATACTCAGTGCCACAGAAAAAAATGCACTGAACGATAAACTGATTAAGTATGCAGATTCTACATCCACGGAAATTGAGGTGATCATCATACCTTCTACCAAAGGTGAGGACATTAATTTCTTAGCCACTATGTTTGGTGAAAAATGGGCAATAGGCAAGAAAGGTATTGATAATGGTGTTGTCTTCCTCATTGCTATTGAAGACCGAACAATGGCCATACAGCAAGGTAGAGCAGTTGAACAATATTTAACAGCATCGGTAGCGGGACAGATTATAGACTATATCGTTGCACCTCATTTTAAGCAGGGAAACTATTATGAAGGCATCAACAGAGGAACTTCATCAATTATTGAAGCACTTCAAGGAAAGTTTAAAGCCATTAATAACGTAGATGCAGGAGGCGATGATCTTGGCATCAGCGGTATGGTACTCATTTTTATTGTTGTAATGATCATTATATTTATCATCAGCAGGAATGGTGGCGGTGGACGAGGAGGAAACTACAATGATGATGATGTTATTATATCACGACGCGGACGTAGAAGTTACCCAGGAGGATTTTTCCCTTTCCCAGGAAGTTTTGGAGGTGGCGGCTTCGGTGGCGGAAGCGGCGGTGGTGGCTTTGGTGGTTTCGGAGGCGGCGGATCTTTTGGAGGTGGTGGTGCCTCTGGAGGTTGGTAAATAAAATTTAAAAAAGGAAATTACTCGCGTTTTTTCCTTTTTTTGTATATTTATTGCAACCCCTACTTTCTATGAAGAAAACACTCGTAATTTTTGCTCACCCCTATCTAGAATATTCAAACTCCAACGTGGAGCTGTATAATTTTTATGTTAGAGATCAGCATTTTACGTTGAGAGATTTGTACGAAGAATATTCAGATTTTCACATCGCAGCCTTTCGAGAAAGAAAAAGATTAAAAGATTTCGACAGAATTATCTTTCAGTTTCCTATGATATGGTTTGGGACTCCCCCATTGCTTAAACTTTGGATTGAAGAAGTTTTTGACAGAGGTTGGCTTAAAGAAGACGCTCATAATCCTCTAGAAGGTAAGGAAGTTTATATTTTGGTCACTACAGGCGGTAAAGAATCTTCTTTCACAAAAGCGGGTACCTACCAATACACAGTAGAAGAACTCATCAGCAGTCTGATCGTCACCTTAAAAGTTTTTAAAACAGATCTGAAAAAAGTTTTGGTGGTGTATGAAGCCAATAAACTCACTAAAAAAGAGATCATTCTCCAAAAACAAGAATTTGTAAAAATATTGCAACAATAATATGGAATCGTCTATTGCAATGTCTACCCTTATTTTTTTGGGAGTTGCCATTATCATGGTACCTCTGGCAAGAAAACTAGGTTTAAGTTCGGTAATTGGGTACCTTTTGGGAGGTATAGTTATTGGGCCCTATGTATTAAAACTTACTGGAAAAGATGTAGACGATATCATGCACGCGAGTGAACTGGGAGTAATTATGCTTCTATTTTTGATCGGACTAGAGTTGGATCCTAAAAAATTCTGGTCTATGAGAAAAAAGATTATTGGTCTTGGTCTTTCCCAAATGGTATTGACCATCGTAGTGCTTTTTGTAGTATTTATAGCAGTTGGTTTTAGAGCAGAAACAGCTGTTGCAGTCGCCATGATATTTGCTTTGTCATCTACAGCGATTGTGCTACAGACCCTTCAGGAGAAAAACAATCTTAAAACCATAGCTGGTGAAGCGTCTTTTTCAACGTTATTATTTCAGGATATTGCCGTAATACCTATTCTTGCACTGTTACCAATTATTGCGCAATACCATCCTCAGCAGGAAACCAACGAAGCGCAAATTTTAATTCAAAAATTGCCCGAATGGCTTCAGGCAGCAACAGTTTTGGGTGGCGTGGTGATATTGATATTACTTGGAAGATTCGTTTTTGTTCCCTTTCTAAGATATGTTTCAGGATCTGGAATGACGGAATTGCTTACGGTATCTTCATTGTTTCTGGTAATTGGTGTGTCGGAATTAATGGTGACTTTTGGATTATCGCCCGCTTTAGGAGCCTTTATTGCTGGCGTAATGCTTGCCAATAGTGAATTCAGAAACGAACTGGAAGCACAGATAGAACCCTTTAAAGGACTCTTATTGGCTGTATTTTTTGTAAGTGTAGGTTCTACCATCAATTTTAACGTCATCATCAGCGATCCTTACTTCATCGGAGGATTGGTTGTTGCAGTATTGGGCATTAAATTTTTAGTTCTTTTCCTAATTGGTAAGTTTTATAAAATTGAGCTTACCCAAAATTTATTTTACGCATTTGCGCTTTCTCAGGTGGGTGAATTTGCGTTTATACTCATCAATTTTTCCTCAACTTTATACCTATTTTCACCGGAAAGAAATGCACAGTTAATGGCTGTAACTGCAATCACCATGATGATAACGCCCATTTTATTACTGATTAATGAGAAGATTATTACTCCAAAGTTTATTAAGGAAAAACCTGATCAAGAGTCTGATTATAATATTTTGGATGGTAAAAACAATCAACCTCAAAAGAAGATTATTATTGTGGGATTCGGACATTTTGGAAGCACGGTGGGAAGACTTTTAAAAGCCAACAAAATCGCTGCAACCGTTTTAGATAGAGATCCCGACCGCATAAAGCTCTTAAGGAGTTATGGTTTTAAGGTGTATTATGGAGATGCTACTAGAATTCCTGTTTTGAGAGCTGCTGGTATAGAAGATGCAAATATTCTGGTCCTTTGTCTGGATGATCCGGAAGAGAACAAATTTATCGCCGAAATGATTCGGGAAAAATATCCTAAGATTAAAATTTTTGTTCGCGCAAGAAATCGGGTTGATGCCTATTATTACCTTAACCATGGCATTGAAAATATTTACAGAGAAACATTGGGAACTGCTGTAGACATGGCTATTGATTTGCTCCATGAAACCGGAATGCGTAAATATGCAGCACGCCGACTAGGTAAAAGATTTATGGCCATTGATAAAGCTTCTATACAGAAACTTGCCAGAATGAGTGAAGAAGGAGATGAAGAAGCAATGTTCAGCACTAGAGAACTTTTGCAAAGAGAAGAGGAACTATTGGCTTATGACAATCTGAATTTAGACCGTCAGAACTGGGAAAACAGTCAAAATGAAAATGATGAGGATAAATAGTTTCTAATTTCTCCCCATCATTGGTTTTATTCGTATATTTTATCTTATACTAACGCTTCCACCGCTGCTTTCTTCTTTTTTACCAATGGTAACGCTTCCGCTTTTTAAAACATCTACTGAGGCTCCCGAAGAGGCAACTGCTTCCAAATAAGAGATAACTGAAATTTCAATATCAGCACCGCTTGATGCAGAAACTTTTGCATTTTCTGTACTCACTTGTGAAGCATCTATATCAGCTCCCGATGAAGCAGTGCCAGCAAAAGTCTTTGTCTTACCGTTGATGTCTACTGATCCTGATGAAGATGAATCTACAATTAAGTTTACCGCCCATATTTTTCCAGAGAAACTTCCCCCACTGCTCGCTGTAATTTTCATGTCGTTTGCTTCCAAATCTCCATTGATTTCTCCTGCACTGGAAACTACAACATCTGTTTTATCTTGTGTAAACTGATCGTGAATTTTAATCTCTGCTCCAGAAGAAGCTGCCACTTTTACAAAGTCTCTGGCGTAAATTTTTGCTCGTACTTTATTAATGTTAGCCACTCGCACTCCAGATTTATATTGAATTTTTAAGGAACCATTCGTATTGCTCACCACAATTTCGTCAATAATGTAGGATGGTGCGGAAATAACAACTTTTTCATAGTCTGATTTTACGATTTCTGCTTCGATAGCTTGCGAAACTTCAATACTATCAAAATCTCCCGAAAATTCTTTCGTTTTCATACTTTCATCTTTTGGTTTTGTGATATCTGGAAGTATGGTTAAATCTTTGGATTTCTGATGATCATCGTTTTTGCAAGACCCTAAGAACAGTGAGACGATAAAGAAGTAAAGTACTTTTGTTTTCATATATGCGGAGGTTTTTAGTTATTATTAATACCTTTATGGTTTACAACCACTAATTTATGAAAAATATCGCATCCTACTTTTTACTTTCTACATTAGTAATAAATTCTGCATGTACTACAATGAAAAAACCTGAAAATCAGACAGAAATTAAAGTAAATAATTCTGAAATGGCGAATAATCCCTTTATGAAAAAGAGCAAACTGCAATACGAAGCTCCCGAATTTGACAAGATAAAAGACGAACATTTCAAACCAGCGTTCGATTATGGCTTGAAACAACACGAACAGGAAGTGAATATGATTGCCAACAACCGTGCTGTTCCAACTTTTGAAAATACACTTGTTGCATTAGAAAAAAGCGGTGAAGTTCTCAAGCGCGCTCAAAGTGTTTTTTACAATCTCACGAGTGCTAATACCAACCCTACATTACAATCTCTGGAACAAGAATATGCTCCTATATTTGCTGCCCACACCGATAAAATCTATCTGAATGAGTTTTTGTATCAAAAAATAAAATCTATTAAGGAAGATGGTTTAGACCCGGAAAGCAAAAGACTTTTACAATATTACAAACAAAATTTTGAGATTGCAGGTGCTAATCTATCCCAAGCAGAGAAAGAAAAACTAAAGCAAGTGAACCAAGAAATGGCATCTTTAGCTACTCAATATTCCAATAAGTTGTTGGAGGCAAGAAAGCAAGGAGGCCTTTTTATTTCCGATGTTAAGGAGCTGGATGGACTTTCTGCAGACGAGATTGCTGCGGCGGCAGCTGATGCTAAAGCTGCAGGCCAGGAAGGTAAATATCTTCTTGCACTCCAAAATACCACACAACAACCTTTGCTTCAAAATCTTAAAAATAGAGCTACGAGAGAAAAACTTTTTAAAGCTTCTTGGACGAGAGCCGAAAAAAATGATGCCAATGATACCCGCGAAACCATCGCCAAATTAGCAGCATTAAGACTTAAAAAAGCGAAAATTTTAGGCAAGAAGAATTTTGCAGAATGGAAACTTCAAGATCAAATGGCGAAAACTCCAGAAGCAGCAAAAAATTTGATGAACCAAATTGCAAAACCAGCCGTGGAAACCGCCACAAGAGAGGCTAAAGATATTCAGGATTTAATAGACCAGCAAAAAGGTGGCTTTAAGGTAGAACCTTGGGACTGGAATTTTTACGCTGAGCAAGTTCGAAAAGCAAAATATGACCTTGATGAAAATCAAATAAAACCCTATTTTGAGGTGACCACCGTACTGGAAAAAGGGGTGTTTTACGCAGCAGAAAAATTCTATGGAATAACTTTTAAAAAGAGAACAGATTTGCCTGTTTACCATCCTGATGTTGTTGCTTACGAAGTTTTCGACCATGACGGTAAATCTTTGGCCATCTATTATTTAGATTTTTACACCAGAGATTCTAAAAGTGGTGGAGCATGGATGAGCAATTTTGTTGAGCAGTCTCACTTGCTAGGAACAAAACCAGTAATTGTAAACTGTTTCAATTACCAAAAACCCGCGCCAGGAAAACCTTCATTAATTAGTTATGATGATGTTACTACAATGTTCCATGAGTTTGGACATTCTATCCACGGTTTCTTCGCCAACCAGAAATATCCATCCATATCGGGGACGAATGTACCTAGAGATTTCGTAGAATTTCCATCACAAATTAATGAACATTGGGCATTAGACCCAGTAATCTTAAAGAATTATGCACTTCACTACGAAACCAAGCAGCCTATACCACAGAGTTTAGTCGATAAAATTAAAAAAGCGGCAACTTTCAACCAAGGCTACATGACCACAGAATTGGTTTCTGCTGCTTCAATGGATATGGATTGGCATACAGTGAATAAGGAATCTGATCTTTTGTCAGTTTTAGATTTTGAAAAACAATCATTAAAGAATCATGGCTTTACGCTTTCTACCGTTCCACCAAGATACCACACTCCTTATTTTGCACATATTTGGGGAGGCGGATATTCCGCAGGTTACTATGCCTATTTATGGGCAGAAACTTTGGACAGCGACGCTTGGGAATGGATAAAAAACAACGGTGGACTAACCCGAGAAAATGGAGACAGATTCCGAAAATATATTTTGTCAGTAGGTAATTCTGTAGATTTGAATCAAGCATTTAAAGATTTTACAGGTCACAATCCTGATATTAAACCTTTACTGAGAAATAGAGGATTTATAAAATAGATTTTTCTTTGGGGAGATTTTTGGGGCGGCCTTCGGCCGCCCCAAAAATCTTCCATAGAAAGTTAAAATAGTTTCGGCGACCTGCGGTCGCCGAAACTATTTTAATAACCAAAAACTATTTCTTCAGATATTCATCGAAATAATCTGTAATTTTTTGCATCAAATGCACTCGGTCTTTACCAAGAACATTGTGTGCATGACCAGGATAAACAAAATAGTCCATCTGAATGCCATTGTCAACTGAAGATTTTACAAACTTCATGGATTGTTGCCAAACCACCACATCATCCTGCGCCCCGTGAATCATCAGCAATTTGCCTTTTAAATTCTGTACTTTATCCAGTAAGTTGGCAGTGGCGTAACCTTGTGGATTTTCTTGTGGCGTATCCATATATCTCTCCGTGTACATGATTTCATACATTTTCCAGTCGATTACAGGTCCGCCTGCAACGCCCACTTTAAAGACTCCAGGATTTCTCAGCATAAAACTTGTCGTCATAAAACCTCCGAAGCTCCAACCGTGAATTCCCATCTTGTCCGAATCTACATAAGAAAGAGACTTTAAATATTCCACACCTTTCATTTGATCTTGCATTTCCACGGTTCCTAAATTTCTGAAAACTGCCTGCTCAAACTTCATTCCACGGTTAGATGAGCCTCTACCATCCATGGTGAAAACGATGTATCCGTTTTGTGCCATATATTCATACCACAAATTTCCAGATGCTGGGAAAGTATTGGTTACCAGCTGCAAATGCGGTCCGTTATACAGGTAAACAATGGTCGGATATTTTTTATTAGGATCAAAATCTGTAGGCAGAATGATTTTTCCATAAAGAGGAGTTCCGTCGTCTGCGGTAAGATTAACATCCTTAATTTCTGGACGGAGATAATTTTTTAACGTATTTTCTGAAGTTAGGAGATTGGTACTCTTTCCATTAGCAGTTGAAATATAGTTCACCACTCGTGGAGTCGTAGCGTTGGAATATGAATCATAAAGATAAGCGCCATCATCACTTAAAATTCCATTGTGAATTCCTGGTGCAGCGTCTAGTCTGTCAATTTTAAAACTGTTCCAGTTTACCTTATAAAGATGTTTTTCTTTCGGGCTTTCTTTGGTGGATGTAAAGAAAATTTCTTTTTTCTTCTCGTTAAATCCTAAAATATCGTTCACCAACCAATCGCCTTTGGTAATTTGAGAAATAAGACCTTTATCTAAATTATAATGAAATAAATGGTTGTATCCTGTCCTCTGACTTTGCCAAATGAAATCTGTGTTGGAATTTGGAAAGAATGTTAACGGATCTTGAGGCTCTACATATTTATCGTTGGTTTCCTCAAACAATGTTTTGATAAATTTTCCAGAAACCGCATCGTACTGATTGAATTTTAAGTGATTCTGACCTCTGTTGAGCACTCCTATAAAAACATATTTAGAATCTGGACTCCATGAGATAGCCGTTAGATACTGATCTTTTGGCCCTTCCACATCTACATAAGTTGTAGTTTTATTTTTAAGATTATAAATTCCGAGTTTCACTTCGTGTGAAGTTTGCCCTGCCATCGGATATTTTATATTGTGGTTCACTGCAGGAGTTACAGCCCAATCTATAATAGGATAATCTGATACCATTGTTTGATCCATTCTGTAGAACGCTACAGCATTGGAATTGGGTGCTGGGAAAATACCCTCATTGATACCAAATTCATTTCTGTGAACCGCTTGTCCGCTGATGATATTCTCATTTTGCTCATCTGTAATTGCAGTGGATACCCCATTTTTACTGACAAATAGATTATTCTTCACAGTGTAAGCAAAAGTTTGATGATCGTTGAACATTTTAAAATTGCCAGCTTCATCGCCCATTTTCGCATTAGATTTCACGTTCCAGTTTGAGCCAGATTTTTCGATCCACATCACCTGATTTCCAGAATTAAAATATCCTGAATTATTATTGATGAAGGTGATCTGAGGAAAAGATTTCAATTTTTTATCTGCAGTTGCATTTTTATTGATTTGATATAAAGAGACAAGTGTGTCTTGTTTTTTGGTCTTCATATCGGTAATCAGGTATGCATTTTTTACTGCATTGATGTAAGATTTGCCGTCCTTTGACCAAGAAAATTGTGATATATTTTTTACAGCTAAATTACTTCTCAGTCCGTTTACAGCTTCCGCCATGGTAAACTTTTGAGTCTGGGCTGTTGCTACACCACCCAAAACCATGAATAATAGGGATAATCTTGTTATTTTCATTTCTTAAATTTCAAAAATCAAAAATAAGAAATAAATAAGTATGGTTAAAAATATTAATCCAATGGTGTAATGGAAATCTCGGTAAGCGGATCTTTTTCAGACTTACTTCTGTTCCATCGATAACCATGCGTCCAATACGCAACTTTAGCAGATAAAATACCTAGTCCAGCTCCGAAAAGGACATCTGAAATATAATGTTTATTATTTGCCATCCGCATAATACCTACGCCACTTGCCAGTCCGTAAGCCGCATAAGGAACCCACTTGTGGTTTTCACCATACTCTATCGCCAACATGGTGGCACCCATAAAAACATTTGCGGTATGCCCAGACGGAAATGAGTAATCTGTACCATCGGGTCTTGTTTCTTTCAGCGATTTTTTTAGAATGTACACCAAACCTAAGTTGAGAATCTGACCTTTCACCAAAATTGCAGTTCTGTCTTTCCAATTTGTTTTTGCCTGCATTCCCGCTAAATCAAAAGCATAAAGGGCAACCATTGGAGCAAACTGAGCATAATCATCTATATTATGTTTAAAATAAAAAAGATGTTCATTTCTTTCCTCTGCTATTTCATTTTTCACACTTTCGCTACCACTGCCATCCAGTGCTAAACCCGCTATCATTAATGTGGTGGGAACGATGAGTTTTTTATATTTAAAATCAAATCTGCTGTCTTGAATGTAAATACTGTCTGCTTTTTTCTCTTGTGCCGATACAGAACAACAAATGAAAAAGCTTAAGATGAATGGTATAAAGAGATGCTTCATGAGAGCCATAAATTTGCATCAAATATATAAACATGCTCAAACAATTAGGTATATTTATTGTTATTTAATTTTTTTTTAATCAGTTACCTTTTTTATCATACATCAAGAGATAAGAAGAGTGCACCTACTACCTTTGTAACATCAATTTTAAAAATATACAATATGTCAACAACATGGAATTTAGACCCAGCGCACAGTGAAATTACTTTCAAAGTAAAACACATGATGATTTCTAATGTAAAAGGAAGATTCAACAATTTTACCGCAAACATGACATCTTCTGATGATCAATTCAAAAATGTGGAAGCTACAGCAGATATTGATATTGATTCTATAGACACAAATAGCACAGACAGAGACAATCACTTGAAATCTGCAGATTTTTTTGATGCTGAAAATAATCCAAAAATCCACTTCGAGGCCAACTCTCTCAACGGCGATGTGGAAGGATATATGACCATTAGAGGCGTTAAAAAACCTATTAAATTAGATGTAGATTTCGGTGGAGTGCAGAAAGATCCTTGGGGAAATGAAAAAGCAGGCTTTACCTTTGAAGGGAAAATAAGCAGAAAAGATTTCGGATTAAACTGGAACACAGCTTTGGAAGCTGGTGGTGTAATGGTAGGAGATGAAGTGAAAATCTCTGGGGACCTACAGTTTGTGAAAGGTGAATAAGTAAAACTCTCAAAAAAAATTACATGAAACCTATTATGATAATAGGTTTCGTGTTTTCAACACAATATGAATTTAAACGATTTAAATAATATCTCTGAGCATTTCCACAGAACGGAAAAAATGCCCGTACTTTTTCTAGGACACGGTTCTCCCATGAATGCCATCGAAGAAAACCAGTTCGTGCAAGGTTTTAGGAATATCGCCAAAGAAATACCTAAACCACAAGCCATTTTATGCGTATCTGCACACTGGTTCACCAATGGGACAATGGTTACAGCAATGCAAATGCCTAAAACCATACATGATTTTTACGGCTTTCCAAAAGAACTTTTTGAAGTAAACTATCCCGCACCTGGAAGTCCTGAACTGGCTAAAGAAACAGTTGATCTTTTCGCTCCTAACATGGTAACTGAGGATTATAATTGGGGGTTAGACCATGGTGCATGGTCGGTCATCAGGCATTTATACCCTGAAGCAGACATCCCTGTTATTCAATTAAGCATAGATTATACTCAACCGCCACAATATCATTTCGATCTCGCTAAAAAATTGAATAAACTTCGTGAAAGAGGTATTCTTATCATCGGAAGCGGAAATATTGTACACAATCTAAGAATGATCGATTGGAAAAATATTGATACCGTAGGTGCCGGTTGGGATTGGGCGATTGAAGCTCGTGAAAAAACCAACAATTGGCTCAACGATGGAGATTTCCAGAGTTTAATTGATTATGAAAAACATGGTAAAGCACTGCAAAATGCGATTCCTACTCCTGATCATTATCTGCCTCTCATCTATTCACTTGGATTGAAAGAAAAATCTGAAGATTTAAAAATTTTCAATGACGAACTTATTGGTGGAAGTTTGAGCATGACAAGTGTGAGAATTGGATAAAAAAACGCTGCAAATTTTTGCAGCGTTTGAAGTTACACTTCCACCTTAAATTTCTTTTCTCTTATCATATCTGCAATTGCCAGCATATCTTCGCCAATCAGTCTGTCATTTTCCAATTTGGCCACTTTTGAACGGATAATATCGTAATTCTCCTCGATAATTTTTGAGCATTTTGCAGGTCTCCTAAACTCCAGACCTTGTGCTGCAAACATAAGTTCCACTGCTAAAATATTCACCAAATTGCCTAAAACCTGATTGAATTTTCGCCCAGAAATACTTCCCATAGATACATGATCTTCCTGTCCTAAACTCGTAGGAATGGAATCCGCAGATGCTGGGAAGCAAAGTGTTTTATTTTCAGTCACCAATGCAGCAGCTGTATATTGTGGTATCATAAATCCAGAGTTTAAACCTGAGCTTTCGGTTAATAATCTTGGTAAACCGTATTTACCTTCTAACAAAAGGTAACTTCGTCTGTCAGAAATATTTCCTAATTCAGCCGCCGCCAGCGTAGCATAGTCCAATGGTAAAGCCATCAACTGACCGTGGAAATTTCCTCCAGAAATAGATTCTTCCGCACTTAAAACAATTGGGTTATCGGTAACAGAGTTCAATTCTGTTTCAGCCATCATTTTTAAATGTTCAAAAGCATTTCTGCTTGCTCCATGCACCTGTGGTACGCAACGCATAGAATAAGGATCCTGAACTCGTTCACAGTCTTCGTGCGCTTCCAAGTTTTCAGAATTCTTTAAGAATTTCAACATCCTTGCTGCCACTTTTTTACTTCCCACAAACGGACGAATGTCATGCAGTTCTTTTTTAAACGGACTTGCAGATCCTCTGTAGGCTTCCAAACTCATCGCCGCCGTCATATCCGCAACATCCAATAAATACTCAAATTTCTCTAAACCTTTTATTGCATGAGCCAAAATAAATTGTGTTCCATTAATCAAACCTAAACCTTCTTTAGGACCTAGTTGTAATGCTTCTAAACCATGTTTTTCCAAAGCCGTTTGTGTACTTACAATTTCGTTTCCGTCCCAAACCTGTCCTAGTCCCAAAAGCGGTAAAACCAAATGTGCCAAGGGTGCCAAATCTCCAGATGCTCCCACGGAACCTTGCTCTGGAACGACGGGAATGATGTCTTTATCTAACATGACAATCATTCTCTCAATAACCTCCAAAGAAACTCCCGAAAAACCTTTAGACAATGCATGAATTTTTGCAATCATCATGATTTTTGAAAGTTCTTTATCAATAGGTTTCCCAACTCCCACTGCATGAGAAATGATTAAATTATGCTGTAGCTGAGCTGTTTCTTCCGGTGAAATTTTCACGTCACAAAGTGGTCCAAAACCAGTGTTGATACCATACACACATCTGTCAGACTCCACAATATCTTTTACATTTTGTTGAGATTTTAATATCAGTTGCTTGGCCTCTTTATTCAATTTTGCTTTTGAGGGATCTTTACAGATGTCTAAAACATCATGAAAACTTAAAACATCAATTCCGTATATCATTTTTAAAATTTGCAATAAAATTACGCCTTTTTTCTGTTTGGAAAAAGAAAAAACGCGAGCGAAGCGAGCGTCAAAAAGTTTAGTAGTAATTATTTTTCATTATTAAATCGACCTTAAAAACTAAGGTGTTAAGACAATTACAACTTAATCCGTTAAAAACTTCCACTGTTCGAGCTTAAAATGGAAGCAGCGAAGGAGCGAGTTTTGGAAATTTTAGGATTATCTTTTAATTATTAACCTTAGATTTTACAGTCTTGAATTTTGGTTCTTTTGTTTCAAGACAAAAGAACATCTCATTTAATTAACCCGTAGTGCATTATCACGCGAGATTTATTTTTAAGTTGTTTATATTTCTGCCGAAAAGAAATTTATTCAGATATTGAATAGTTGTAAGTGTAGCTATTTTAGCCAAAATTCTGGTTTTAAAACCTTGAAAAGTTTTGGCATAGTTCCTTCTAATCATAAATTGGTCACAAAGTTGGGAAAATAATGTTTCGATTCTTTTTCGATATTTTTTGAACTGATAAAACTGTGGTTTGTAGTCTTTTTGATTTTTCCTTTTAGGCGTTTCTAATTCTATATTTACCTCATTGAATAAGTCTAACTGGATGGTTTGGGATAAATAGCCTTTGTCCCCAAGCAACACACAGTCAGACATTTGGAGTTTTATATCTTGCAAGTAATGGATGTCGTGAACAGATGCAGGAGAAATGTCAAAACTCTGAAAAACCCCAGAAATCGAACAGACAGCGTGTAATTTATATCCATAAAAATGTATGTTCTGCGAAGCACAAAATCCTTTGTTGGGATAAGCGTAATCTACATCCTTGCAAATCCTGCTTCTGGAAGAACGAGATATTTTACATACTTCCAAAGGCATGCTGTCTACTACAAAGTAATTTTCAGATTCATTCAATTTATCCACCATTTTCAGTCTTATTTCTTCGATAAAAGGGAATAGTTTTCGCTTCCTTCTGTTATAAACACTTCTTTCAATTTTTGGTTCAATTTCAAAACCTTTTATTTCTCTAAAAAGTTGATGTTCAGAATCAATGGACTTA
>JAEWYW010000028.1 GCA_023458535.1 Bacteroidota bacterium | reverse complement strand
TGCATCACAGTAAAAAAATGCTAATACCTATATACACAGCATTCTGTGCGAATGTGGATAACTTTTAACCTTATCCGCCAGACAATTACTAATTCAAACTTTTTATTTAGACAATGATTCTCTATTTTTGTTTTTCACATTCAGAGAAAAAAGGAGAATATTTTTTTTGCTGTTCTAGTAAATATAAGTATTTGTTTTTCATATGATTAAAGTGTTGGAATATTTAAAATTTAGAGATTAATAACACAAAATATAGTAAAGAAATTATGGGAATTTTTGATAAGAGAGTAAGTTACAAGCCATTTGAATATCCAGAAGTTTTACAGTTTGTAGAAGCAATCAACAAATCGTTTTGGGTACATTCCGAGGTTGATTTTACAGCTGATGTTCAGGATTTCCATTCTCAGTTGGAGCCACACGAAAAGCATGCGGTAAAAAATGCCTTGTTAGCTATTGCTCAAATCGAAGTTTCTGTAAAAACATTTTGGGGAAATTTGTACAACCACCTTCCAAAGCCAGAACTTAATGGTTTGGGAGCAACTTTTGCGGAATGCGAATTCCGTCATTCTGAGGCGTATTCCCGATTGTTGGAAGTGTTGGGTTATAACGAAGAGTTCAACCACGTTATCGAAATTCCAGCCATCAAAAAGAGAATTGATTTCTTAACCAATGTTTTGAAACACGCCAATTCTACCACGCCAAAGGAATATGTTTCCTCTTTGCTGCTATTCTCTATCTTAATTGAAAACGTATCTCTTTTCTCTCAGTTTGCGATTATTTTGTCGTTTACGCGTTTCAAAGGTTTCATGAAAAATGTTTCCAACATTATCGCCTGGACGTCTGTTGATGAGCAAATTCACGCCAATGCGGGTATCTATTTAATCAACAAAATTCGTGAGGAACAACCCAACTTATTAACGGATTCGGATATTGAAGATATTTATACTTTAGTGGATCAATCCATCGAATTGGAAGCCGAAATCTTAGATTGGATTTTCGAATTGGGTGAACTGGATAATTTTTCAAAAGAAGATCTATTAAATTTTATGAAATACCGTGTTGATGATTCATTAAAGAAAATTAATATGGTAACAAGATACAACGTTTCTCCGGAACAATACCGTCCAATGGTTTGGTTTGAAGAAGAAGTTTTTGCAAATTCTTTGGATGATTTCTTTGCAAAACGCCCTGTAGATTATACAAAACACGATAAGAGTATTACGGCTAACGATCTTTTCTAAATTTTAAATTCTGCAAAAAGAGAGGCGCGAGCGAAGCGAGCGTCAAAACGGAAAGTAAGAGCAATGTCATGCTGAGCTTGTCGCAACATCTCAAAAAAAAACTTCTCGGAAAGAGCAATAAAAAAAGAATAGTATTAGAGCCAAGAAACTAACTTCTAATCTCTAATTTCTAACCTCTAAACAAAAAAAATGGAAGAACAAAATACAGACATCTGGTGGCTCAATGAAGAGTCTGAGCAAATGCTTAACAGAGGATATTTACTGAAAGGTGAAACCGTAGAAGGTGCGATCGATAGAATTACCTCTGCTGCAGCAAAAAGATTATATAAACCCGAACTTCAGCCTGCTTTTAAAGAAATGATTGTAAAAGGTTGGATTTCATTCTCATCACCCGTTTGGGCGAATATGGGAACACAGAGAGGTCTTCCAATCTCGTGTTTCAACGTTCACATTCCAGACAGTATCGAAGGGATTACCCACAAAATGGGCGAAGTGATTATGCAAACCAAAATTGGTGGCGGAACTTCAGGCTATTTTGGAGAATTGAGAAACAGAGGAACAGCCGTTACCGACAACGGAAAATCATCAGGAGCGGTGTCGTTCATGAAACTTTTCGACACGTCCATGGATGTTGTTTCACAAGGTGGCGTTCGTAGAGGTGCCTTTGCAGCGTACCTGGATATTGATCACGGTGATATTGAAGAGTTTTTATCCATCAAAGATATCGGAAGTCCAATCCAGAACCTGTTTACGGGAGTTTGCGTTCCAGATTATTGGATGCAAGATATGATAGATGGCGATATGGAAAAACGTAAAGTTTGGGCTCGCGTTTTAGAAAGCCGTCAGCAGAAAGGGTTACCGTATATTTTCTTCACCGATAATGTGAATAGAAATAAGCCTCAGGTGTATAAAGATCACGGGCTTACCGTAAATGCGAGTAACCTGTGTTCTGAAATTATGTTGCCTTCGACGAGAGAGGAATCGTTTATTTGCTGCCTTTCTTCTATGAATTTAGAATTATTTGATGAATGGAAAGACACCAATGCTGTAAAATTAGCGGTGTATTTCTTAGATGCGGTTCTTTCTGAATTTATCGAAAAAACAGAAGGCAATTACTATCTGCAAGGTGCCCGAAACTTTGCAATTCGTCACAGAGCTTTAGGTTTAGGGGCGTTAGGATATCATTCGTACCTACAGAAAAACATGATTCCTTTTGAAAGTTTCCAAGCTACGCAATTTAATGCACGAGCTTTCAGACATATTAAAGAGCAGGCAGAACAGGCTTCTAAAGAATTAGCAAACATCTACGGCGAGCCCGAAATGTTGAAAGGTTACGGATTACGCAACACAACGCTAATGGCGATTGCTCCTACGACGTCAAGTTCGGCAATTTTAGGTCAGACTTCACCTGGTATTGAGCCTTTTGCTTCCAACTACTACAAAGCAGGTTTAGCGAAAGGAAACTTCATGCGTAAGAACAAGTATTTAGCAAAATTACTGCAGGAAAAAGGCCTTGACAACGAAGAAACTTGGCGTACCATCATGCTGAATCACGGTTCTGTACAACACATGACAGAACTTACAGAAGATGAGAAAGCGGTGTTCAAAACCTTTAGAGAAATTTCTCCAATGGAAATTATTTCTCAAGCGGCACAGAGACAGCAATACATCGATCAGGCACAGTCGTTGAATCTTCAAATTCCATCAACAATGCCTGTAAAAGATGTGAATTATTTATACATCGAAGCTTGGAAAAAAGGCGTAAAAACATTGTATTATCAAAGAAGTTCGTCAGTTTCCAAAGAACTCATGGTAAACTTTGTAAGCTGCTCTTCGTGTGAAGCATAAGAAATGTTTATAAAAATAAAAAACCGCAGAAGTTCTGCGGTTTTTTTGTGAACCATTTATATTAATAATGATTTGTTATTAAAACTAATTACCAGTTTTGATCAATCATATAAATCAGTTGTGTCATCACGGTGCTGCCCATTAGCAATTCACGGCGATTAACCTTTTCAAAAGTATCCTCTTCGGTGTGGTGAATATCGAAATAGCGTTGTGGATCGGGTAGTAGTTCAGCTGTTGGAACTCCAAGTAAGGTATGGAGAGGTCTTACATCTACACCAGAACCTCTTTCCGTAAAGTCATAAACACCATAGGGAAAGAATAATTTTTTCCAAGTTTCAATCTGCTGAATTTTTTGCGCATCCATTTCCATTGAAATGCCCCTTGGAGAAAAGCCTCCAGCATCAGATTCAATCGCAAAAATATGTTTTTCATTATTTCTTTTGGCTTCTTCAGCATATTTAGCGCCGCCTTTGGCTCCATTTTCTTCGTTCGCAAAACAAACAACACGTATGGTGTGGTTATTTACAATATTTAATTTTTTAAACGTTCTCAGCACCTCAATACTCTGCACAATACCTGCACCATCATCATGAGCGCCTTCACCAACATCCCAAGAATCCAAATGTCCACCAACAACAATTACGCTGTTATCTTTTTTACCCTTAATTTCTCCAATCACAGAATATGATAGTTTTTCGACCTTCATACCGCAGTTAGAATTCAGTTTGGCTTCTATTTTTTGGTTTTGAAGCAGCTTAGCGAGTTCGTCAGCTGTGGAGGTGCCAATGGCTACTGCTGGCACCTTTTCGTAAGAAGTGTCGTATCTCATTACTCCCGTATGTGGAACATCATCGAAAGCAGATGATATAGAGCGAATGATTGCAAATTTCCCTCCCTTTTTAGCAGTTAAAGAAGCGGCCTGAACCCTGTAACCTGCCGCATCGCCATAAGCGTGAAAAGTTTTTACAAATCTTTGTTGAAAAGGATAGTTGAAAAAAACAATTTTATTTTTAACCTGTTCAGGACTGAGTTTATCGTAGTCTTCAAAAGAATTTACCATAATAATTTCTCCTACGACATCTTTACCTTTTGTACCTTCGGAATTTCCCAGAGAAAGCATTTTGATGTTTTTCCACTGTCCGTTTTGTGTTTTAATATTCAGAGATTCTTTGCCTCTTTCCCAGACGGGAACCATTACTTCTTGAAGCCAAACCTTTTCGGCACCTGCTTCTTTGAGCTGCTTTTGTGCCCATTCAACGGCTTTGTCATAAGAAGCTGAACCGCTTAAACGGTGTCCAATACTTTTGGTGAGCTCTTTGAGGTTATGATAAGATTGTCCATTATTAAGAATCTCCGTTGAAATTTTTTCAAATTGGATTGAATCTGATTTTGATTGTGAAAATGCAAGGTTTGAAATCAGAAATATCCCTAATAGTATGTGTTTTTTCATGTTACCAATTTTTATCTACCATAAAAACCATTTGTGCCATGGTTACGGCTCCTAAAAGCAGCTCCCGTCTATTTACCTTCTCAAAAGTATCTTCTGATGTATGATGAATGTCAAAATATCTCTGGGTGTCCGGAACCAATTCTGCCAATGGAATACCCAGCTTCTTAAGCGGTAATATGTCCTGTCCAGCATAAGTTTGATCAAAGTCATAGACCCCATAGGGCAGAAAATAACTTTTCCACTCAAAAATTTTTCGTCGCCACTGCGGATACATATCCAAAGAAATTCCTCTTGGGGAAAAGCCTCCTGCATCAGATTCAATTGCGAAAATATGAGGTTCAGCTTTCTTTTTTACATATGCTGCATAGGTTTCACCGCCTTTTACACCATTTTCTTCGTTGGCGTATAAAATAATTCTGATTGTATGGTTGTTTTTTAATCCTAAAGCTTTAAAAGTTCTTATGACCTCCAAACATTGCACAACACCTGCACCGTCATCGTGCGCACCTTCTGTAATATCCCAGGTGTCGAGATGTGCACCTACCACAATTACCTTATCGTCTTTAGTACCAGGAATTTCACCAATCACATTATGGTTAATGGTTTCTCCTTTTACCCCGCAGGTAAGATTGAGTTTTCCCTGAACTTTCTGCTTTTTTAGCAGTTTTTCAAGTTCGTCTGCAGATTTTGCGCCGATGCATAATGCAGGTACTTTTACTTTATCTTCAGGGTCGTAATACATGCTTCCTGTATGTGGAATATCATCGAATGCGGAGGTTAATGATCTTGTGATGACAGCTTTAGCGCCCCTTTTGCCTACCAAAGAAGGAGCAGACCATCTGTATTTACCCGCCAAAAGGTAGGAATCGGCGGTGTTAACAATAGTTTGATCCATCGGAAAATTAAAAAATATAATTTTATCTTTCACTTTATCAATGGGAAGAGAACTGAATTCTTGAAAATCTTTTACCAAAACAATTTCTGCCACCAGATCTTTTCCATCCGTACCTTCAGAATTTCCTAAAGCCAGCATTTTAATAGATTTCCAGCCGCCATTGTCGGTTTTTATCTGTAGAGACTCATTACCTCGCTGCCAGATGGGTACCTTTACATCCTGTTTCCAAACCACATCTGCACCTACTTCCTTTAATTTTTTTTCGGCCCATGTGGTTGCTTTTTCATATCCTAAGGTTCCGCTAAAACGAGATCCGATACCTTTTGTAAGCTCTCTTAAATGTTCGTAAGCGTTGCTGTTAAGCAATATTTCGTCTGATATTTTCTTAAAAGTATCTGGGTAATTAACCTTCTGAATAGTTGTTGTTGAAGATTTTTTAACGGGTTTCTTCTGTGCAAAAAAAATTCCACTCAAAAAGAGTGGAAGTATGATAAAGAGTTTTTTCATTTTTTATCTGACAATTCTTTTCGTGTGATAAAAATAGTGAAAACTTATGATTTCATGTCATACATTATCAATGCTGAAATTAATTTAGGTTCAATAAACGTACATTTTGGAGGCATACTCAGTTTATGATCTGAAATTTTCATCATATCATTAAAGCTCACAGGGAATATACCGAATCCAGCTTTGCCCTCCCCAGCATCCACTTTCTCTTTAATTTTTAAGATTCCGTCTACTGAAGAACTCCCTTTTACATATGCGATCTGATCTGAACTGTCTGAATCTTCAATACCCAATATTTTTTCAACAATATATTTATCAAACAAATAATGATCGAGATTGTGTAAACAGATGTCTTCTGCACGTAGTTCATGTTTTACATGTAAAGAATAGAATTTTCCATCCAAATACATCGAAAAATGAAACTTTTGAGAAGGGTAATAAGGCGTTTCTCCTTTTTCCGTAATCAGGAAATATTCGCTAAGTCTATCTAAAAACTGTGCAGGTGTAAGATTATTTAAAGTTTTAACAATTCTGTTATAATCATTAATCTTAATAGATTGGTTGGAGACTATAAAACTGTAAACAAAATTATAAGGCTCTGTTCCTGAGTGTTTTTTGTTTTTTTCTTTTTGATAATTGGCATTGAGTGCAGTAGAACCAATTCGGTGGTGACCGTCCGCAATGTAAAAAGAATCAATCTGATCAAAAACTTCTTTGAACTGCTGAAGTTTTAAACGATTGTCGATTCTCCAGATTTTATGCTTAATACCTTTAGAATCTTGATGGTTAAAAATGGGAACACTTTTCTCCTCATGGCTCATTAAGAGCTCAATTTTCGGATTGGAAGGGTAGGTGAGGAGTACAGGTTCTGCCTGGATATTTACTTTATTGAGATACTGCGCCAGTTTTTCTTTCTTCTGAGGAATAGTACTTTCGTGTCTTTTAATTTTCCCTGCCCAGAAATCTTCAACAGACACAAGTCCTAAAAGTCCTCTGAAAATTTGCTTATTGGGATAAATTTGCTCGTAAAGATAATACGAAGAATTGTCCTGAACGAGTTTTTTAGCCTCGAAAAGTTCCTCGAAAGTAGTTCTTATTTTTCTTAAATTTCTATCAACATCCTTAGATTTACTCAAAAGGTAAGGTTTGATCATGTTGATATAAGTATCCTCTATATTGGCTTTTTCAATGATCTCTTCATCAGAAAAGTTATCCAGAGGATGAGTAGGGAATATGTGTTCTAATTCTTTATGAGGTCTAATGCCACGAAATGGTTTAAATATAGGCATAAGATTAGAATTTTGTTTGTAAATCTATAATTTGCTGAGCCAGCTCAGTTCCAATTTTCTCCTGCGCATCAAGGGTGTTTCCGCCTACATGTGGGGAAAGTGATAATGCAGGATTCATGAGCAAAGTAAGTTCGGGGTTGGGCTCGTTTTCAAAAACATCTAAGGCTGCTCCAGCCACTTTACCATCTTCAATGGCATCAATTAAAGCAACTTCGTTAATGGTTCCTCCTCTTGCAGTGTTCACGATGAAAATACCGTCTTTCATTTTTTCAAATTGAGGTGTATCGATGAGGTAACCTTGTGTTTTCGGTACATTAATACTCAAGAAATCTAAATCAGATAAAAATTCATCCATGTTCTGAGTAGACGAAATGCTGAAATCTACTTTCTGACCATCAAAAAATTCCAGACTAAGGGTTTCAGTTTTTGGATTTCGGGTGAAAACTTTCACCTTCATTCCCAAAGAAATTCCTATTTTAATAACTTCCTTACCAATACCTCCAAAACCAATCACACCCAATGTTTTGCCTGATAGTTCAATGGCATTGCTGTACGATTTTTTTAATGCATTGAATTTAGATTCACCTTCCAAAGGCATCATTCTATTAGACTCATGCAGGAATCTTGCTAAAGAGAAGAAATGGGCAAAAACCAATTCTGCTACCGATCTTGAAGAAGCATTAGGAGTATTGATGACGTACAGACCTTTATTTCGGGCATATTCAACATCAATATTATCCATACCAACACCACCGCGACCAATAATTTTTAAGCTTGGGCACGCATCTATTAAATCTTGTCTTACCTGTGTTGCGCTTCTTACCAATAAAACATCAACTTTATTGTCGTTGATAAAATCTATAAGATAATCTTGTGCAATTCTGTTTTCCAAGAGGTTGATTCCGGCTTCTTTCAGTGCTTTTTCTCCGGCTTTGGAGATTCCATCATTTGCTAATACATTCATCGTTTTTGTATAATTTTATTTTGAAGAGTTGAATAATTAAAAGATTGTGAAAATGATTCTATTTAATAGATTTCATTACATCAACCAACACCTGTACACTTTCTATTGGTAGGGCATTGTATAAACTTGCTCTATATCCGCCTAAACTTCTGTGCCCGTTCAGTCCGTTGATGCCAGCAGCTTTCCAAGCAGCATCAAATTCTTCTTTCTTAGAATCATCCAAAAGTTTAAAAGAAACATTCATTAAAGAACGGTCTTCCTTCACGCAAAATGTTTCAAATAAGGGATTGCTGTCTATCTCGTCGTAAAGCAATTTCGCTTTGGCTTCATTTCTCTGTTCCGCGGCTGCAATTCCACCATTTTTTTCTAAATGTTGAAGCGTTAGCAATGTTGCATACACTGGAAAAACAGGTGGTGTATTGTACATAGATTCTTTAGCGATGTGCAAAGAGTAATCTAAATATGACGGAATATCTCTACCCGTTTTACCTAAGATATCTTTTTTTACCACCACCATAGTTACACCCGCAGGTCCCATATTTTTCTGTGCTCCCGCATAGATAACATCAAACTGAGAAAAATCTAACTGACGGGAAAAAATATCCGAACTCATATCACAAACCATCAAAGTGTCCACCTTTGGAAAGGTTTTCATCTGAGTTCCATAGATGGTATTGTTGGATGTACAATGGAAATAATTATTATCGGAAGAAACGGTATAATCTTTTGGAATATAAGAGTAGTTGTCCTCTTTAGAAGATCCCACAACATCTACCTTGCCGAGTTTTTTAGCTTCTTTAATGGCACCTGCTGCCCAAGTTCCAGTATCTAGGTAAGCCGCTTTTCCGTTTTCTACTTTCATTAAATTGAAAGGAACCATTGCAAACTGTAGACTGGCGCCGCCACCTACATACAAAACTTCATAATCATCTCCCAGGTTCATCAATCTCTTTACAATAGCGCGGGCTTCTTCCATTACTGGAACAAAATCTTTACTTCTGTGTGAAATTTCCAGCAGAGAAAGTCCAATTCCGTTAAAATCTAAAATGGCTTCGGCAGATTTTTCGAATACTTCTTGAGGAAGAATACATGGTCCTGCGCTAAAATTGTGTTTTTTCATATAAATAAAATGGTGTTATGGTATTTATAACAAAAATCCGTCTCCAAAGAGACGGAAATAGTTTATTCTCCGTGTAAGAAAGCTTTTTTAGAAAGTAATTGAGATTCTGTTTCTTCATGATCTTCATCTGGAACGCAGCAATCAACTGGGCAAACGGCGGCACATTGTGGTTCTTCATGGAAACCTTTGCATTCTGTACATTTATCGCTTACTATAAAATATACATCGTCGCTCACGGGTTCCTGTGGAGCATTTGCATCAACCGTTAAACCAGAAGAGAAAGTAACCGTACCTTCTAGAGCGGTACCATCAGAAGCTTTCCAGTCTACAGCACCTTCGTATATTGCGTTGTTGGGGCATTCTGGCTCGCAAGCTCCGCAATTAATACATTCATCAGTTATTTTAATAGCCATCGCTAATTTTTTTTAAATTTGCACAAAATTACGAAAAATTCCCTAATCCTCAGCGAAATGACTTCAATGGAAAATCAAATTTTAGGACTTATAAAGTTAGGAGACTTTATAAAAGACTTTTTGAATAAAAATTCAGATCAATATAACGGTGCTGATATTGAGTTTGAGCATATTTTAAAGCGTTCTGAAATTGAAAATCCTTGGTTTACCATTGAAAATCAGAGGCTGGCGCTGCAGCAATGGGCAAGTTTGTTAACCGAAAACCATCTTAAAGCTTGGCTGCACGAATACAAAACACCAGTATTTTCGAAAAAAATAGGATTAATTTTAGCAGGAAATATTCCTTTGGTAGGTTTCCATGACATTATATCTGTGGTTTTAAGCAATCATATTCCTTTAATAAAACTTTCATCTAAGGACAGACTCATGATTCCCTTTTTATTAAAAAAATGGAATGAGTATTCTCATGATAATGTGCAGTATGAACTGGTAGATAAATTAGAAAACTTCGATGCCGTAATCGCTACTGGAAGCAACAATACTGCACGATATTTGGAACATTATTTTAAAGACTATCTGAACATCATACGAAAAAATAGGACTTCGGTAGCGGTCTTAACAGGTAAAGAAACCGATGATGAGTTGCAATTACTGGCGAAAGATATTTTTCAGTACTTTGGTTTGGGTTGTCGGAATGTCACAAGGTTGTTTATTCCAACGGATTTCCCTTTGGATAGGCTTTTTGAAAATTTCTTGAATTATAAAGACGTTATTCATCACAACAAATACGCCAATAATTACGATTATAACCGAGCGATTTATTTACTGAATCAGGATCAGTTTTGGGATAATAATTTTGTGATGTTGAAAGAAGACGACAAATTATTCAGTCCATTGTCTGTGGTTAATTTCAGCAGATATTCGAATATTGAGGATGTGAAAAGTTTTATTGCAGAAAACCAGCAAGAAATACAATGTGTAGTCTCGGAACCAGATGCTGGGATAGAGAATTCCATTTCGTTTGGTGAAGCGCAGAATCCGTCTTTAGATACTTACGCAGATGATGTTGATACTATGAGATTTTTGGAGCTGGTATAATTCTGTTCTTTTTTGTTAATTTTTATTTTATTTCTTTTTTCTTGAAGGTGTAACCGAGTTTCCATTCCAGATAGTTGGCTACATGAAGGTCGTAAGCATTAATACCGAATGAAGCAAAAAATCGATCAGTAATTTGATATTGCAAACTTAGTCTTTGGAACAAGGCTGAATTATCGTATTTTCTATTCTTTTTTGTTACATAATATCCTAGTCCTACATTAATGTAAAGACGATCTATCATCAAACGATAGGTTGGGATAACGCTCAATAGTACATGATCTTTAGAAAATCTTTTTTTCTGGTATAGAACACTGTCTTGCACATACATCGTGTGATTGTACTGCTCATCTTTGGTTACACCTAGTCCTAAACCGTAAGCGGATTTAGCAGAATATTGACGCATATAAAAAGCTTCCGCACCATATACCGAATAATCAAATCCGTCGTACAACCTTATATCATCCCGATTATCACCTCTATAGAAAACATTCTTTTTTCCTCCAAAAACAGAAACCTCCCAAGTATTATATTTCTTAATTTTCGATGAGATATTTTTATCTTTTACAGGATTTACTCTTTCGGGGTAATATACCAAACTAAATTGCGGAGCAACAGCGTTGAGACCTTTATTAGGGATTTTCATAGCACCGTTGGACAGATGATTAAATTTGAGATTCAATCCAATATCAAAATGTTTTCCAATTTCATAATATAATCCAGTACCTAAAGAAATGTACATATTGGTTTTACTTCCAACTGAGGTATTGTAATATGCAGCATCGTAATCAAATGGGTTTGAATTGAAAGAAATCCCTAGGTTGGCACTGTAATACCATTTTAGCTTGTTCCACTCCTTTATTTTTGAACTGTAAATAGCATAAACTGCAAAAGGACTTCCCATTTTTTTATTGTCGAGAAAGTCGAAAGCATATACTCCAATACCGTATTGTGGATAATTAAAAAGTTTTTCCCAGTCTTTTTTTCCAGTCGTTCGTTTTAGAACTTGCGCAGAATAACCAGCATATCTCAGATTGTCATAGTAGGTCAGCTGAACATTTGTAGGTAGGATGCTGCCATACTCTGCCGATGCAGAAAATAAAAGAGGATTTCTTTTGATACTGTCCTGATCTTGAGATCTACACAATATTATGGCAAAAAAAACGAATAGAATTTGAAATCTTGTTTTCAAGGGAATAAAAGTTTTGGCGATATGAATGTGTATATGTTTAAAAACTGAGCCAACAAAAGTAAATAAAAAGTTGAGATTCTTGAATTTAAATGGATCTGATGGTTTTATTGATTTTTTATATTAAATTAAATTTTATCATTATTTTTATCTATTATTTGGATTTTTTCTTTTCATCTAAAATTAAGTTAGTATTTTTAGTAAACCATTACTTTTGATCAGTAAAATTAACGTTAAAATAAAAATTAAATCTATATGAACACAGAAAACGGCGAAGGCAAATGCCCTTTTAATCACGGACAAAATTCTATTAATCCTGAAAATCTGCCACCAAGAGCGGATAACGACCGAGACGATATTGAGCATACAACCAATGTGAATGCTGATCCTTATGCGACGGGGAAATGCCCTGTTTTGCACGGTGGGCAGACGGGTTTTATCAACACCGTAATGGAATGGTGGCCGAATGCACTGAATTTGGATATTCTCTCTCAGAATGACCGTAAAGTAATTCCTTTTGGAGAAGATTTTAATTACGCTGAAGAATTCAACAAGCTGGATCTTCAAGAATTAAAGAACGATATCAAAACACTTTTAACGGATAGTCAGGATTGGTGGCCAGCAGATTATGGAAGTTATATTGGTATGTTTGTGCGTACGGCTTGGCATTTGGCGGGAAGTTACCGCGCTATGGACGGTCGTGGAGGTGCCAATACAGGAAATCAACGTTTTGCACCGCTTAATTCGTGGCCTGACAATGTGAACACCGATAAAGGGCGTCGTTTGCTTTGGCCTTTGAAAAAGAAATACGGAAACAAAATTTCTTGGGGTGATCTAATTGTTCTTGCGGGAACGGTAGCCTACGAAGCAGCAGGCCTGAAAACATATGGCTACGGTGGTGGACGTTTGGATATTTGGGCTCCTGAAAAAGATGTGTTCTGGGGTGCTGAAAAAGAATGGTTGGCGCCAACTGAAAGTCGTTACGAGAATGATGATAACAGAGAATCGCTGGAAAATCCATTGGCTGCAGTGCAAATGGGATTGATTTACGTCAATCCGGAAGGTGTTGATGGAAATCCTGATCCTATAAAAACTGGACAGGACATCCGTGAAACTTTCAAGAGAATGGGAATGGACGATGAGGAAACTGTGGCATTAACCGTTGGCGGCCATACCGTGGGGAAATCACATGGTAACGGAGATGCTTCGAAATTAGGTCCAGATCCTGAAGCTGCAGAACCTCACGATCAAGGTCTGGGATGGCACAATCCAGAAGGGTCAGGTAATGGTTTTAATACCTTAGTTTCTGGTATTGAAGGGGCATGGACGACGCATCCAACACAGTGGGATAACGAGTTTTTAACCTTGCTGTTCAAATACGAATGGAGATTAACCAAGTCACCTGCAGGAGCACATCAATACGAGCCGATTGATATTGCTGAAGAAGATATGCCAGAAGATGCTCATTTGCCTGGTGTTAAGAGAATGCCGATGATGACGGATGCTGATATGGCCATGAAATTTGATCCTATCTACAGAGAAATTGCTTTGGATTTCTTGCATAATCCAGACAAACTTTCGGAGGTTTTTGCCAGAACTTGGTATAAATTAACGCACCGTGACATGGGTCCGAAATCCAGATATTTAGGTCCAGATGTTGCGCCAGAGGATCTAATCTGGCAAGATCCTATCCCAACAGTTGATTATACATTGAGCACCGCTGAAATTGCAGATTTAAAACAGACTTTATTAAATTCTGGACTTTCAAGAACGGAATTAATCAATACCGCTTGGGATTCTGCAAGAACGTATAGAGGTTCCGATTACAGAGGTGGAGCAAACGGATCGAGAATCCGATTGGAGCCTCAACGTCACTGGAAAGCTAACGAACCTGAAAGACTGAATAAAGTTTTAGCAAAATTAGAAGAAATCCAAGCCAGCTTGGAGATAAAAGTTTCTATTGCTGATTTAATTGTTTTGGGTGGTACAGCAGCTGTGGAGCAAGCAGCTCAGGAAGCAGGTGTTATCATCAGCGTTCCTTTTGCACCTGGCCGTGGCGATGCAACTCAAGAACAAACCGATATTGAATCTTTTGAATATTTAGAACCATTGTACGACGGCTACCGTAATTTTTTAAAGGAAAATTATTCGGCAACACCAGAGGAATTATTACTAGACCGAACTCAATTAATGGGATTAACCGCTCCAGAAATGGTGGTTCTGATTGGTGGAATGCGCGTTTTGGGAACCAATTACGGCGGCTCAAAACACGGTGTCTTTACCGATAAAGAAGGAATTTTAACCAATGACTTCTTCGTGAATTTAACCGATATGAATAACAAATGGATTCCAATGGGAGACAATTTGTATAATATTGTGGATCGCAAATCGGGTGCTGTAAAATGGACAGCAACGCGAGTGGACTTGGTTTTCGGATCGAATTCTATTTTAAGATCCTATTCTGAAGTGTATGCACAAGACGACAACAAAGAGAAATTCGTAAAAGATTTCGTTGCAGCTTGGGTAAAAATGATGAATGCCGATCGCTACGATCTAAAATAATCTAAACTCATTAAATGAAAAACCTCCCAATTTGGGAGGTTTTTTTGAATAAAATACCAGGCAAAATACATTTCATATACATACACTCATTTGACTTTGGAGTTGTTTTTTAATTATTATCGTTAAAATTATTAATTTATTTATCGTCATTTTTTATTTTAAGAAATATTTATAATGAGTTTTTCGTTTTGGAAATATTTTGGTCGTATTTTTAAACCTTCGTAACAAAAAACATTTTATACTACTAACCTTACATCTTTATAATGTCATCATCGGAAGAGATTTTTTTGAAAAAGATTGAAAAACATAAAGGAGTTATTTTCAAAATTTCTAAGATGTATATGGATAATAAAGAAGATCAAGATGATCTTTTTCAAGAAATAATTTATCAAACCTGGAAATCGTATCACAAATTTGAAGGTAAGTCAGAATTTTCAACTTGGCTGTATAAAATTGCACTGAATACCGCTATTGTATTCTTGAAAAACGCAAAAAAGAGAAGTTTTGTAGAGAATTCTAATTTGGAGAAAATTCAACCTATTGCAGATGCTTACAATGATGCTTCTGAACAAAATTTAAAGTTGATGTACGAAGCAATTCAGCAACTTAATGCGATTGATAAAGCACTGATTTTTTATTATTTGGAAGATTTTTCAGGGAAGCAAATTGCCGATCAAATGGGAATTACAGAAGTAAATGTTCGTGTGAAACTCAACAGGGCAAAAATAAAATTAAAAGAAATAATAACACAATTACAAATTGCGAATGGCTAATGATGGAACTAGATAATTTTAAGGAACTTTGGGCTAAAGACAAGAACAATGAAATGCCCGAAATTTCTTTGGCCCAACAGAGAAAGATACATTCACCTTTAGAAATGGTGCGATTGAACATGCTTGCAGAGTTTATTCTCACTTTGTTGAGTCTTCCATTGATGTTTTCTGATACAAAAGTTGATTCGGATAATAATTTAGAGGTTATTTCTATTTTCTTGTTTGTGGTTTCACTTTCTATCATGGTGTATTTTTTCTTTAGGTTGCGTAAAGTTTATAATGTTATTGCAAAAAAAGATGCCAACACCAATTATGATTTGTTTAATCTTAAAACCCAACTGCTGGTGATGAAAGAAATATACAAATCCTATTATGTTTCCTATATTCCATTTTTTTTTATTTCCTACTTAATTCCTATAGGCTTTCATTTTGATATGAAGTATAGCCTAAGTGCTTTTTTAATCATGTTTGGGATGTCATTATTTATGTTATTCCTAATTATTAAAGTTTGGTTTAAATTCATGTATGGGCGCTACATTAATGAAATTGTGTATATGGTGGATGAATTGAACGGGATTGATGCAAAACCTTCATCTGTGGTCAAGACATCAAAATTATATCAATTTCAAAATTTCTTGATCAACAAAATGGGTTTATTGGGGAACATCATTTATGTCTTTTTACTTTTGAGTTGCTCTGTAATTGTTATCGGATGTGGTTTAGGAATTATCTTTGGTTTTTCTCTAGTTTTAGGAATTAAATTAAACTGGATCGATTATCATGAATTTATGCGCGCAATTGAAGTAATTTTAAATAAAAAATAATTTTTTAGCTTTTTAAATAATAAAATGTAACATTCACACATGTTATGCTACTAACTTTTAAATTAACAATATTTAATATGAAGAAAACAGTTACACTTATTAAAGCATTGGCTTTTATTCTGGTAGTTGGAGGTGCGCAAGTAAATTTTGTACATGCGCAAAATGGAAATCAAATCCGGAATACGGTTAACGATTTACCAAGGATTTCAGTGGAGTCTAAACTTGGTAGTTTTAGTGCAGACTTTAACGGTTCTCAATTTTCTTCCAGTTTTGTAAGAGATAATCTTTCAAAATGGTTAGGAGGAGGAAGTGATGATTCTTTCGAATTGGTAAAAACATGGACGGATGAATTGGGCATAACAAAAACAGTCTACCAACATCTTTACAAAAATATTAAAGTAGCTGATGGTTTAATTGTAATTCATGAGAAGGACGACAAAGTACTTTCTGTTAATGGAGAATTTGTAAAAGTTCCCAATATGAATATCAGTAATGCAGTTGATGCTCAAAATTTAAAATCAATCATCTCGGCAAGTATTTCAGGGTTAACTGGTAATATTGAGCTTTCAGACAGCGAAAATGTAATTGCAAAAGTTGTAACAGAGAAGAATGAACTTAAATTGTACAGTGCAACTAAAGTATCTGCGTACTCTTTTTCTCCCCTGACTTCTAAAGTATATTACATTGATAATTCCACAAAAAAGATCGCAAATTCTTATTCCTTAATACATCATGTGGACACACCTTCAGTAAGTGCTACATATTATAAAGGAAATCAAAACATTACAGTAGATTCTAATAATGGAAGCTATCGATTAAAAAACAATGCTAAAAAAGTTTGGACAGTTGACGCTTCAAATATGATTATGAGTGATGTTAATACAATTGTTACATCTACTGACGGATATAAATTTATGGCAAAAGGTGACTTCACAGTAAATCCACCTGTTCTTGTGGACACATACAACACAGATTATACAAACTCCACTCCAAACTTTACAAGTAGCGCAACTAAAACTGCTGTGGAAGTTCATTGGTCAATTGGTGCTTCTAACGATTATTATTTTACGAGATTAAATAGAAATAGTTTTGACGGTTTGGGAACCCCAATAGTAAATTATAACAACTTTAATTTTGGTACTGCTGCCAATCCTAGTGGAACAAACGCAACGGCAATAACACTTGGAGGAGCACGTTTTATGGCGTTTGGTAATGGACAACCACCATTATTTAATCCCTTTGTAGGAGTAGATGTGGGTGGACACGAATATTCTCACCTTGTTGTAGGTACTAATGGAACCGGGGGATTAGCTTATCAAGCGGAATCTGGAGCACTCAACGAAGCATTTGCTGATATATTAGGTTCATCAATTGAGTTTTTTGCTAATCCGGCGCAAGGAAACTGGACTATTGGTGAAGGACTTGTAAATCCAGGATCTTACACCACCACAGGGCCAAATCCTCAAACCATCGTCATAAGCACAAATTACTTGAGAAATATGGCGACACCAAAAAGTGGGTCTCCATACGCAGGTGGTCAACAACCAGATACATACAATGGTCAATACTGGGCTTCTACACTACCTCCATATAATTCAAGTAATGATCAGGGAGGTGTACATATCAATTCTGGTGTTGCTAATAAATGGTACTATTTACTTTCTGTAGGGGGTTCTGGTTCTAATGATAACGGAACAAATTACAGCGTTCAAGGAATTACCATCCAAAAAGCTGAAAAAATTGCTTATAAAACTTTGACAGGTGGTTATCTTACTACCAATTCTAATTATTTAGCAGCTTATACTGCATCTAAGCAAGCTGCAATAGCACTCTATGGTGCTGGTTCTCAAGAATTGCAGCAGGTAGAAAACGCATGGTGTGCTGTTGGGATCGGCAACTGCGCGATACTTGGAGTAGATGAAACTGTGAAAGCAGAACTACAAGGTGTAAAAGTTTATCCAAACCCAGTAACGAACGGACATTTTACCATTACTTCTGATCTTAAAAAAGAGGCCAGTTTTGATATCTATGATGCCTCAGGTAGAGTGATAAAACAGGCTGAGAAATTACAGAAAGGAGATAACAAAGTAAACATCTCTGGTGCTTCAGCGGGAGTCTATCTATTAAAAATTAGTGCTGATGGACAGACTACTACCAAAAAGCTAATCGTAAAATAGAAATCAATCTTTCTAATAATTTAAGCCGATGATTACAAATGTTTTCATCGGTTTTTTTTGTAGTTTTAAACAAAAAATGAAAATCCATACTACCAATTACTTCAACACTTTAATTGAACCAGCAGAGGATTGTCCCGTTTCGGTTTCTGAAATTCCGCCAAGAAAGGAGGAAAAATTAACTGTTGCTAATCTTCAGTATGATTTATTGAAATCCAATCCCAATCAGTTAACTTCTGATGATGTTTTGTTTCAGGTTTTTGCTGAACGAAATGCTACTTCCGATGCTGAACGTGAATCGGCGAGAGCGGATTTCTTCTCCAAAGGCCAGCCTTGTTTTCGTGCTTCACCTCTAACCAAGCGTTATGGGTGGGGAATTTTTTATGATAACGAAGGAAAAATGACATTGCTCTCAACAGATTCTGAGCGCTATCTAAAATTGTTAAACGATGAAGAAATCACCAAAGTGAAAGCCATGCGAAATTCTAAAAAATAAAAAAGCCCTGCAAAAGTAGGACTTTTTTTTATTATGATTTAAAACTTAAATACCATCAACAATACTATTCAGCGTAGCTGAAGGTCGCATTGCAGCGTAGGTTTTCGTTTCGTCCTGCTTGTAGTAACCGCCAATGTCCTGAGGTTTTCCTTGAGCTCCGATAAGCTCCTCATTTATTTTAGCTTCGTTTTCCTGCATGGCTTTGGCAATAGGTGCAAATTTTGCAGCCAAATCCGCATCTTTTGTCTGTGCTGCTAAAGCTTCCGCCCAATACATTGCTAAATAGAAGTGGGAACCTCTGTTGTCGATGGTTCCGAGTTTTCTACCAGGCGATTTATCGGTTGCTAAGAATTTTGCATTCGCTTCATCTAAAGCATCAGCCAAAATTTGTGCTTTTTCGTTGTCTTGAGTTTGCGCAAGATGTTCTAGAGAAGCTTGAAGAGCTAAGAATTCACCTAGAGAATCCCATCTCAAATAACCCTCTTCAACAAATTGTTCCACGTGTTTTGGTGCCGAACCGCCAGCTCCCGTTTCGAATAAACCACCGCCGTTCATCAATGGAACGATAGAAAGCATTTTCGCCGAAGTTCCCAGTTCTAAAATTGGGAAAAGATCGGTTAAATAATCTCTCAACACGTTTCCAGAAACTGAAATCGTATCTTTTCCTTCTCTTGCTCTTTTCAACGTTTCAGTCATGGCATCTTTCACATCCATAATTCGGATGTCAAGACCTGCTGTATCGTAATCTTTTAGATATTTTTCAACTTTTTTGATGATTTCTCTGTCGTGCGCTCTTCCTTTATCCAACCAGAAAATGGCAGGCGTATCCGACAATCTTGCTCTGTTAACAGCCAATTTCACCCAATCCTGAATTGGTGCATCTTTGGTTTGACACATTCTGAAGATGTCGTTCTTCTCCACTTCTTGCTCCAAAAGAACATTTCCGTTGGCATCTTCTACTTTTATCGTTCCGTCTTCAGTTGCCTGGAAGGTTTTGTCGTGAGAACCGTATTCTTCTGCTTTTTGAGCCATTAATCCTACATTTGGTACAGAGCCCATCGTTGTGGGATCAAGAGCACCATTGGCTTTCATATCATCAACTACGGCTTGATAAAAACCAGCATACGAACGGTCTGGAATGATGGCAATCGTATCTTCCTCAGCACCGTCCTTATTCCACATTTTACCTCCATTTCGAACCAAGGCCGCCATAGAAGCATCTACGATAATATCCGATGGAACGTGGAAATTGGTAATGCCTTTATCAGAATTCACCATAGCTACACGAGGTCCGTTAGTTAAGGCTTCATCAATAGCTGATTTAATTTCAGCTTCTTGAGGTTGACCTTTTATTTTCTCATATAAATCAGCTAAACCATTGTTTGGATTGATATCTAATGACTTAAATAGATCACCGTATTTTGCAAAAACATCTTTGAAGAACGTTTCTACAATCGCACCAAAAATAATAGGATCGGAAACCTTCATCATCGTGGCTTTCAGGTGAGCAGAAAGCAATACATTTTTATCTTTCGCTTCCTGAATTGCGTTCTGTACAAATGCTTTTAATGCACTTAAATTCATTACTGAAGAATCAATTACCTCACCCGCTTTCAATGGAGAAAGTCCTTTTAATTCTTTTGTTGAACCATCATTTCCGTAGAAAACAATTTTAAACTCGGTAGGATTTTCAACTGTTGTCGATGTCTCGGTACCGTAGAAATCTCCGTTATCCATGTTGGCAACATCTGTTTTGCTGTCAGATGCCCAAGCACCCATTTTGTGAGGGTTGGCTTTAGCGTAATTCTTCACTGCTTTTGGAGCACGTCTGTCGGAATTTCCTTCTCTTAAAACTGGGTTCACAGCACTACCTAAAACTTTAGCATATTTTGCTTTAATCGCTTTCTCATCATCATTTTTAGGTTCTGCAGGATAATTTGGAACTGCAAATCCTTTAGACTGAAGTTCGGCAATCGCCTCATCCAACTGAGGTACAGAAGCCGAGATATTAGGAAGTTTAATAATATTTGCCTCTGGAGTTGTCGCCAACTGTCCCAATTCGCTTAACGCATCTGGAATTCGCTGATCTTCCTTTAAATATTCTGGGAAATTCGCCAAGATTCGTCCTGCAAGAGAAATGTCTGGAACCTCGATGGTAATATCAGCTGTTTTTGTAAAACCTTTTACGATAGGTAAAAATGAGTGTGTGGCCAGCATTGGCGCTTCGTCCGTAAGTGTGTAATGAATTTTTGCTTGAGACATTATATAGTTCTTTTTATTTTATATTCTATACTTATCTACAAAAATAAACATTCTTAAGTGATTTCATAGAAATAGGAATGATGATTTTTAAATGGATTTTGATTTTAAGGTTAATTTTCTTTAAAATTTATTTTAATAAGGTGTAACGGTTGAGAGTTCATTAAATTTGTATCTTATCATTATTTAAATAATTTATTTCTCAGTAAACCGTTTTTTAATCCTATGAAACGCTCTGGTTCGGCAACACTTCCTTTACACTACGGCAAAGTTCCGCCGTGGTTGTACGAGCGCATGTCTGCATTAGGACTTTCCATTGTTGAGGTAATTTTACAGGATTACGGCAAAGCTGAGGTGTTACGGCGTTTGTCGGATCCGTTTTGGTTTCAAAGTTTTGGTGCGGTAATGGGCATGGATTGGCATTCATCCGGAATAACGACTTCGGTGATGGGTGCACTTAAAAGAAGCATCAATCCTATAGCCAAAGATTTGGGAATCTACATTTGTGGTGGAAAAGGCAAATATTCTAAAGAAACCCCCAATGAACTTCTTTTGATAGCAGATAAAACAGGTCTCAATGCCAATACGTTGGTGCGTGCCAGTAAATTGACTGCTAAAGTGGATAATACCGCCATACAAGATGGTTATCAGTTGTATTTACATAATTTTATTTTGAGTGATGAAGGTGGTTGGGCGGTGGTTCAGCAAGGATTGAATGAAGTGGATGGAACGGCACGAAGATACCATTGGCACTCCGAAAATCTAACTTCGTTTGTTGATGATCCGCATACGGCCATTGAAGGTGTAAATCGAGGACGAATTTTAAATCTTACTGCCACGGAAGCTCAAGCAAACCGAACCGGTATTTTGGATATTTCGCATACCAATTCGGAAAAGATTATGCAGGATTTTGCCAACTTAATTTTGCCACAACATCATGAAGTTACCGCGAAAGATGTCGATCTCACACGGCTTGGCGCTTTGCTTTACGTAACTCGCGAACTCCAACCTCAGAATTTTGAAGATTTATTACTGCTAAAAGGGGTCGGTCCTCGCACGATGCAAAGTTTGGCATTGGTAAGTGAAGTGATTCACGGTGCGCCATCAAGATTCTCAGATCCCGCCCGTTTTTCGTTTGCCCATGGCGGTAAAGATGGACATCCTTTTCCGGTTCCTCTTGATACTTACGACGAAACCATTTCGATACTCCAAAAAGGTATTGAAAAATCGAAAATTGGAAATTCGGATAAACTTAAAATAGTCGAAAAGCTCCACAGAATGGTTGCTGAGACCGAAAAAAACTTCACGCCCGATTTTGATTTTGATGCCGTAGTGGAAGACGAGCGTCGAAACTCATTTCGATTTGGCGGAAAAACCGTTATGGGCGATGAAAAACCTCCAACGGGAGGCATTCAGCTCTCTTTATTTTAGCAAAAAAGCTTTATAGACAAGCGTTCGCAGACTTTTTTAATAATACACAGATAAATTCGATTAAATTTCTATTTTTGTTTTGCGAAAAATTTTAACATTAATCACCCACGTTTTGAGCACTGAGTTATTCAAAAACATTTACCAACATTTTCTTTTAAGCGAGGAAGATGTTCGTACGATAGCTTCTTTTCATCACAATAAAAAGGTGGCGAAAGATGAAATTCTACTGAAAGAAGGTGAAGTTTTAGAATCGTATTATCTGCTTGAAAAAGGCCTTGTCAGAGCATTTGTGCATGATGTCGACAACAACGATATTACCACCGAATTCTTTATTGATGGCGATATTGTGATCATTCCCAGTTCATTATTCCAACAGATTGAATCTCAGGAAACATTGCAGGCGGTTACTGATTGCGAGTTGTGGGAAATAAAATACGAAGATTTTCAAGAAGTCTTCCGTTCGATTCCGGGTTTTGCCGAGTGGGGAAGGTTGTGGTTCACCTATCAACTTTTTACCTTGAAACAACGTTCGCTGGATATGATAACGGTAAGTGCCACACAACGCTATCTCAAGCTGCTCAAAGAAAAACCGCAAATTTTGCAGCATGTTCCTTTAAAGTATATCGCTTCTTTCTTAGGCATCACCGACACCTCGCTCAGCCGAATCCGAAAAGAAATTGTCTCTCAAAAATAACAGAATCTTGTCCTAGGGCAAGATTTTTTATTTGGTATTAAACTTCGTTAAAACTTGCCTTATGGCAATTTGGCTTCGTGCATTTCTTTTTAATTTTGGTTTAACAAAACAAACCTAAATATAAAATTATGCAAACAATCAATATCACAACCAATATCAAGGCACCAAAACAAAAGGTTTGGGAGTATCTGAATGACCCAAAACACATCGTCAACTGGAATTTTGCACACGAATCTTGGTCTTGTCCAAGTGCTGAAAACGATCTAAAAGTAGGTGGAACATTTAAAAACAGAATGGAAGCAAAAGATGGAAGTTTCGGTTTCGATTTTGAGGGAACGTATGATGAAATCAAAGATTTAGAAGAGATAAAATACCACCTTGCAGACGGCAGAAAAGTCGAAACAAAATTTACTCAAAACGAGGATGGTTCCACGACGTTAATGCAAAATTTTGAGCCAGAATCCGAAAACGATATTGAAATGCAAAAAGCAGGCTGGCAAGCTATTTTGGATAATTTCAAAAAATACGTGGAAGAAAACTAGTTTAAATTTAAGTCTAAAACATCAAAAAAACCAAATCACAACGCTATGAACACCAATATTTTCCCATGTTTTTGGTTCGATGGCAATGCGCCACAAGCTGCCGAGCATTATTGCAAGATCTTTCCGAATGCAAAAATTTCACATCAATCAGCAATGGTGATTATGCTTGATTTTAACGGACAACCGATTATGCTGCTGAACGGCGGTTCCACTTTTAAACCCAATCCGAGCATCTCGATGATGGTGATGTGCGAGACCGCTGAGGAAGTTGAAAAATACTACAACGAACTCGCGCCGAAAGGAAAAATCCTAATGGATTTAGGTTCCTATCCTTGGAGTGAAAAATATGCTTGGATTTCTGATGAATACAACATCAGCTGGCAATTTTATTTGTTAAATGAAAAACCGGAGCAGAAATATGTTCCGACGCTAATGTACATTCAGGAAAACAACGGCAAATGCCGTGAAGCGATGAATTTATACACTTCGGTATTTTCCAATTCAAAAATTAATGGAATTAAAGAGCATCCAGAGGCTGCGGGCGAATTGAAAGGAATGGTTGCCCACGCCGATTTCAGCATCAATGATTATTTGCTTTATGCAATGGATGGCGGAACCAATCACCAGTTTAATTTTACCGAAGGCGTTTCGTTAGTGGTTATGACGGATGATCAGCAAGAAACGGATATGTATTGGAACGCACTCACAGCCAACGGCGGACAGGAAAGTATGTGTGGCTGGTTGAAAGATCCGTACGGCGTCAGCTGGCAAATCACGCCCAAGCGTTTGATTGAGCTTACCAATGATGAAAACTCAGATAAGGCAAAAAAAGTTTTTAATGCCATGCTGAAAATGAAAAAAATCATCATTGCCGATTTAGAAACGGCTTACAATTCGTAACATTCAGCAAAATATATGTTCGCGCTTGTTTTACTCAACGCCATTTTTTCACCTCAAAAACAAACGGCTATGGCTCTCAACGAATCAGGTTTTAAAACCATAAACGGCATTCAACTTTATTATGAAATATACGGTCAAGGGACGCCTTTGGTGCTTATTCATGGCGGTGGAGGCTCTATTTTGAATGATTTTCAGGAAGTGATTCCCGTTTTTGCAGAGAAATATCAGGTTATTGGAATTGATTTGCAGAATCACGGAAGAAGCGACCACAGAAGCATCTCCGCAACTTTTGAGCAGGATGCCGATGATGTTGCCGAACTTTTATCGGAACTCGATATTCACAAAGCGCATTTTCTGGGTTTCAGCAATGGCGGAAATACGGTGATGCAAATTGCTTATCGTCATCCCAATTTGGTGGATAAATTAATTGTTGCCTCTTCCATGTTTAAACGTGAAGGCATGATTCCGGGTTTTTTTGACGGTTTTGAAAATGCTACGCTCGATATGATGCCGAAATCGTTGCAGGAAAATTTCCTCAAACTCAATCCAGACCCGCAGAAGCTACAAAATATGTTCGAGAAAGACAGTCAGCGCATGCAGCATTTTAAAGATTGGGACGAAGCTGTTTTAAAATCCATTCAAGCTCCAACTTTACTCATCAACGGCGATCAAGATGTGGTTCGCAATGAGCATATTTTAGAAATGAACCAACTCATTCCAAATTCCGAAGTATTCTTCATTCCCGCCACGCACGGCTCGTATTTGATGCAGGATATGGATGGAAACCTAGACCAAGAATGCATCGAAAAAACCACCAAAAAGATTCTCTCTTTTCTTGAAATTTAAATGAAAAAACCTTTAAAATCACAATAAATGAATACCACAGCACTCGAATTTTTGAAAATTCAACTCGATTTTAATTACGATGTTCTCACCAAAAATCTAAAGGGAATTTCCAACGACGAAGCTCTGGTTTTTCCGAATGGAGACATTAATTGCGCCAATTGGGTGTTGGGTCATCTTATTATGGTCCGAAATACGCTGATTAAAATTTTGGGAGGAAATGTGGTGTGGAATGATGATGAATTTTTGTTTTACAACCGTGGCGAAAAACCATTGGAGCAAAAAGATAACTTCATCAATTTTGAAACCTTAGTTTCCTATTTAAAAGATACTCAAAACGAGCTCAATCGGATTTTAGCAAAAAAAGAAAGCTTGGATGAAGAACATTTGCAAGATTTGGCTGGACTGAGCCTCCACGAAATCTATCATTGTGGACAGCTGGGAACGTTGCGACGCTTGCTAGGTAAGGAAGGTGCGATAAAATAAAAACAATTAGGATTGAAATTCGATTATTTAAAAATTTAAATTCATCAAATACTCAACTATGAAAATTGTAAAAACCGTGGTCTTTGTGCTTTTCGCATTGATGTTTATCAACGCCGGACTCGACAAATTTCTTCATTATATGCCCGTTCCGCCAATGAGCCAAGAAATGACCAAAGTGAACGAAGCAATGGGAACCATCAAATGGCTTATTCCTCTTGTTGGATTTATAGAACTGCTTTCGGGAATTCTTATTCTCTTTCCGAAAACCAGAACTTTAGGAGCCATCATGATTTTGCCAATATTAATCGGAATTCTGGTGCACAACGCCACCTTTATGCCCGAAGGATTGATGATTGCTGGAGTTTTATTCCTCATCGAAATCTGGATGCTGGTGGATAGCAAAGAAAAAATCAAACACTTGGTTGCCTAAATTTTTAATCATCTAAAAACTTGTCTTACGGCAAGTTTTTTTTGATGTGTTCCATTTAAATTTGATTTAAAATTGTAGATAAAATGAGAAAAATTGTTGGAGCGATTAATATGTCGATAGATGGGTATTGCGACCACACCATCTTCGATCCTAGTGAAGAGGTGCATCATCATTACGCCGAACTTTTAAAAAATTCAGATGCTGTCCTTTACGGTAGAATTACTTTTGAACTGATGAAATATTGGCAAGAGGTGCTGAGAAATCCCTCAACCGATCAATCGATGAATGATTTTGCGGATAGTATTGACAAAATTCCTAAAATTGTTTTCTCAAAAACCTTAAAAACGACCAATTGGGACACGGCGGAATTATCAGAAAATTCTTTAAAAGAGGAAGTAAATATTTTGAAAAAGCAATCGGGAAAAGATATTCTCATTGGGAGCAGAAGCCTGATCATTCAGCTTTTAAATTTGAATTTATTGGATGAACTGCAACTTTGTTTTCTGCCAATAATCGCCGGAAACGGACTGCAACTATTTGAAAATATAAACCCCAAAACAAAGCTTCATCTTCAAAATATCAAGAAATTTTCGGATGGTGGAATCATTCATTACTATACGCCAGAAAAATAAAAACCTTAAATATCAAAACTTGTCTTACGGCAAGTTTTTTTTGTTCGATTCAGACTAAATTTGAATAAACAAATCACCTAAAAAAAATAAAAACATGAAAGATAATCCACCGAAAGACTCATCCATTTCCGTGAGTGTTATTGTCGAAAAACCATTAGAAAAAGTTTGGGAGAAATGGATTTCCGAAGAAGATGTCAAAAACTGGAATATTCCGTTCGACGACTGGCATTGTCCCTTGGTGAAAAATAATGTGGAAACGGGTGGTGATTTCTTTTTCCGAATGGAAAGCAAAGACGGAAAGGAAGGCTTCGATTATAAAGGAAAATACACACGAGTTGTTCCGTTGGAAATCATTGAAAATCTGCAGGAAGATGGAAGAAAAACTTTGAATATGTTTCAAAAAATAAATCAAAATACCCTAATCATCGAAACCTTCGAGCCTGAAAATCATACACCAATAGAACAACAGAAAAAATTCTGCGAAGCAGTATTGAAACGGTTTAAAACTTATGTTGAATCTTAAAAATAAAAATATGAACACCCCAAAATCACAAAAATTAGAAATCGTAATCCCAGCATACCGGATGCACTCGCAAAACTTCATCAACGTTTTAGACGGCATTTCTGAAGAAAATGCACTGAAAAGAATAGATAACAACACCAATCATGTCGTTTGGATGGCTGGTAATTTCATCAATATGCGTTACAGCACGGCTTGGGTGCTTGGTTTGAAGGAAGAAGACCCGTACAGCGATTTGTTTTTTCAAGGAAAAGCATGGAGCCCAGATTTCAAATACCCAAGTCTGGAAGAATTAAAAAAGAGTTTTCATCACATTTCACCGTTGTTATTCAATAAACTTTTAGAAGTTTCTGATGAAGAACTGGCCGAAATTTTCGAAATAGGCATGAAAGTCCCTTTCGTAAAAGAAGATAAACTCAATTTCGTCGGAATGTGCATCGGTAGAGAAGATTATCTCTGTGGACAAATCGGACTCATGCGTAAACTCCTTGGTTTAAAAGGAATGAGTTACGATATCGACGAAAATATGAATTATTAATCCGTTAAACTTATTTTAATTAAAATGCCTTTAACACAGTTTCAAGCGGAAAATCTTTATATTTAAATTAACGTAAAAATAAAAATCATGGACAATAAAGCAATCGTAAAACAGTTTATCGAAAACCTTTTTGTAGATAACGATAAAGCGTACAGCGTTGTCTCAGACGATGTTCGCGTAAATTGGCCAGGTTACGGAATGGACGATATTGTGGGAAAAGAAAACCTCCAAAATTTTCTTTCCGCAGATGGCCCAGATAAAGTTTTAGACCAAAAAATCAACCATATTATTGGTGAAGGCGAAACCGTAATCGGCGACGGAACCATGGTTACCGAAAGAAATGGAATGAAGGAAACGTCCCATTTTGCCGATGTTTACAAAGTGCAGGATGGAAAAATTACTTCGCTGGTAAGTTATATGGTTCCAGATAAATCCAACGACAAACAACCTTAAAAAAATAAAATAGTATGAAACTAAATCCGTATTTAAACTTCGACGGCACTTGCGAAGAAGCATTCAATCTGTACAAAAAAGTATTTGGCGGCGACTTTGCTGGCAACGGCATCATGCGTTTTGGCGACATTCCGCCACAGGAAGGCATGGAAATTTCCGAAGATATAAAAAACCGAGTGATGCACATCGCATTGCAGGTGGGCGACGATACCTTAATGGGTTCCGACATTATGCCCGGCATGAAAAACAATGCCGGTGGCGACGAGTTCCGTTTGGGCGACAACGTCATCATCAGCATCACACCCGATTCCCGCGAAGAAGCCGACAGAATTTACGCCGAACTTTCCGAGGGCGGACGAGCAAATCACCCGATGCAAGACCAGTTTTGGGGCGATTATTGGGGCAGCCTTACTGACAAATTCGGTACCGAGTGGATGATTAATTACACCGAGCAATCCACGTTCTAAAAGTATTTGGGCGGCTTGCAGATTTTCGCAGCCGCCTTTTTCCCTCTCCGGAAATCTGCAACCGGGCTATCCGCTGCAATCTTTTTGTTTCACAAAAAGGATTTCCGCTACTATCCCTGCCGCAACAAGCGTGCTGTTCAACGAAAGA
>JAEWYW010000027.1 GCA_023458535.1 Bacteroidota bacterium | reverse complement strand
TTCCTGCTCTTGCTCTTGAATTTTCGTGACAGTTTGTTCTTCTTTTGTTTTAAATTCGTTTACAAATTTCTCACCTTCAATGGTGCTTTCCGCATTTTTTGCAAGTTTAGATTCGTCCGATTTTATGTAAAAAAGTAGTTCTAAATCTTGCTCAAGAATTTTTTGTTTTGGTAAAACATCAAACTTTTGTTGAAGCTCTCTTTTCGATTTTTCTAAGCGATCACAATTATCTCGCAACGATTTCCAATTTTCGTCCACCAATTTTAATTGCTCTTCCGTAGACTTTAGAAGATTCAGATTTCTGTTTCTTTCCTTCAAATCGTCGTTAAATACTCTAAATATTGATTGATAAAGTTTTAATTGATTTTCTTTTGCATCAATTGTTTCCTTATTTTTTTGTAATTCAGAAAAATCAGTTTCTTTTTTATAAAGCAATTCGAAATCTGATTTCAGGGTTTTTAATCGCTGAAATTTTTCATTAACCAAATTAAACTCATTCTGAGTTGTACCACATTTTTCTTTTTGTTCTTGCAGTTGAGTTTTTAATGCTAAAATTCCTTCCTCAGAAACCATTTCAAAGCCGGATAATTTCCCTTCCAAATGATCGAGATCTGTTTGATTTTTCTTATTCAAAACCGAAATTTTATCCTGCAAATCGAAGCGCTGAAGCTGAAAGATATCCTTCATCATATCCGTTCTTTCTTTGGCTCCCAACTCCAAAAATTCCTTAAACTGACCTTGTGGAATGATAATCGTACGCTTGAAATTGCTGTAATTCAACCCAATAATTTGCTCTGCATTGCTGTGTTCCAACGGTTCCCAACCATTATTTTTGAACTCATAAAAAACCACGGATGTAGGTTTTACGTCTTCGAAATTTTTAGAATTCCTTTTGTACTCGCGCGTTGCACGAAATAATTTGTTTTCGTGATTCAAGAAATCAAACTCAATATAGGATCGGTTAGATTTAAGATTCATCATGTTGTACGCTCTTTTGTCGCGCGAATTCAGACGTTCGGTTTCGCCATACAACGCGAAGGAAATGGCTTCTAAAATAGAGGATTTCCCAGAACCCACCGCACCAAAAATACCGAAAAGTCCAGCATCTGTTAGTGCCGAAAAGTCGATGGTTTGGCGGTTTTGGTAAGAATAAAGACCTTCTATGGTGAGTTTTTGTGGAATCATTTTTTGTTTTTTATGTTCTCGATACGCTACGCTACTCGAACTGACGTATGTTATTTTCTATCGTTTATTTTTATCAATTCAAGTTGATCTTAAAAATGAATTGGTAACTTCATATCACAATTCTCGATACATTTTTGCTTCGCAAATACTCGAAATGATGGGGATCTTAAATAATTTTAAAGTATTTCTTTGAAAATATCCATCAAATCTTGGTTGGGTTCCTGGTTATCATTTTTGGATTTAAAATAATCAACAAAAAGCGGTTCCAAATCTTGAGTGATGTCAATTTCCTTTAGCGTATTATTTTGATTATCAATATTTTTAACTTTAGGAATTAAGTAAATAATCCCATCGTGAGATTGATAGATGCGTTTCCGATCTTCTGCTTTGATATATGAATCAGATTCGATGGTCAGCTCAACCAACGTGTTTGGGTTTTCCGTGAGCCACTCCACACATTCATTAACATCATCAAATGATTTGCGTACCAATTGACGACCCGATCTTAATTCAATTTTTTCGATAGAAACTGCTTCGTTGGGTTGCAAGTCAATAATTGAAACCGACTTTATTTGTCCAGCCTCAGAAAAACTGTAGGCCAAGGGTGACGAACTGTAAACAACGGGATTTTCTTTTGTTCCAATATTTCTAGCGCCATGCAAATGTCCCAAAGCGGTATACTGCATTTGTGGTGGAATAGCATCTGAGAAAACAAGATCGGCATTCCCTATTTTGATGGGCTTTTCTCCCTCAGGCTCGTCCAGAAGTGGAGCGCCCCGTTTGTTCATGTACAAGTGGGTTACCAAAATATTCACTCCATTTGCATCACAAAATTGATCGGCTAAGGTCTTCCAATGATGGCTCAAAATCTCGTTAAGTGCTTTTTCTTTATCCTCACTAAAATACTGTTTCAAACGTATTTCGTTGGCGTAAGGTGTATGAATAATGCGGATTGGATAATCATAATTTTTCAATTCAAGTTCAAAAAAACCTGTTTCCGATTTTGTAACTTTAAAATCTTCAAGTTCAAAAGTCTGAATTTTTGCTTGTGGATGGCCGATGAGGATTATACCACTCGCTCGCGCTAGTGGATCGGGAGCATCAATCAAACTAGGTGAGTCGTGGTTGCCCGCAATGGCGATAATGGGACGTTTCCCGTAATTGGAAAGTCGCTTCAAGGTTTTATAAAACAATTCTACAGCTTCCACACTGGGATTAAAATTATCAAACAAATCACCCGCAATCAATACCAAATCAACCTGCTGCTCATCTGCAATGGCAACGATTTCGTCCATGACCTGAATTTGCTCTTCCATACGCGAAAAGCGGTCCAAACGTTTTCCCAAATGCCAATCGGCCGTGTGTAAAATCTTCATGAATTGGTTTCGTTATTTTCTTTGGCTTTAAAATCTTCGCGAATCTGCTTCAATCGGGCCTTTCTTTCGATTTCAGCATTCTGCATTTTCCGCTTCTTTTGGTCAATCTTCTTTTTATGATTTTTTCTGTTGGCTTCGTTATTTTTGCTCATTCTTTTGAGACTATTTTGTGAAGCTAAGATAGTGAAGTTTAAGATGAAATTTATTGCGAAATACCATAAACTAATCTTTTCGTTTTAGTATTTTTACAAAAAAAAATGGACCAAAGTTCTAAAGATCCACTTCATGGAAAACGCTTAGACACTATTTTAGAAGAGCTTTTGGAATACTACAAAGGGTATGGTGAATTGGGAAAGCAAATTAACATCAAATGTTTTACAGGTGAAAATCCGAGTGTTTCTTCATCTCTAAAATTTCTCAGGAAAACGCCTTGGGCACGCACAAAAGTGGAAAGTTTGTACCTGTATGTTTTAAGACAGAAAAAGAAAAAAAATCTGGACTAATCTAAAAACTCACCTGAAACATAAAACCAACGGTTCTGTATTTTCTTAAAAGTTGATAACTCTTGATGTACTTGCTCTTTTCCTGTGGAATCAATGTAATATGCCTTAAATTCTACTTTGTTGATCGATGGTTTAGCAATGATTTCTAATTTTGTCCATTGGTTGGCTTTTCCCCAAGCTTCCATTTCTGATTTATCATGATGTTTTCTTTCGCTTGGTAGCGTTGTTTCCATTAAATAATCTCCGTTTGGGAAAGCATAAGCGCAATATCGCGAACGCATCAACTGCTCCGCAGAATTAGGAATTTTCTTTTTTATATGAAAGGGTTCACAACATTCGGAATAATTTTTTCCTGAGCAACACAGACAAAGCATATGATTAATTTAAAAAAACAAAAATACAGATTTGCTTAAAAATTCTCTTCCAAATTTCATTTTAGCCTCCTGCTCGTCGTTTTTCCTCAAATTTCACTTCTTTTGTCGCTCCTCTCACTTCATTATTTCCAAATTTATACGTCAAAGAAAGATTCAAACTGCGTGTAATTCCTTTGTGATAATAAGCGGAATTGAAATCTTGGTAATATTCTGTTCCTTTGGAACGCTCGGTATTAAAAATGTCGTTGAGATTAAGATTTATTTGTAATTTCTTCTCCATTAATGCAAATTTAAACCCTGAATATGCTGAGAATTTCCCATTAAAAGCTGTGTTTCCAATTTTGTTAGGCAAATCACCCCAAAAACCGAACAAAAAAGTAAAAGTTTTTGCTGTGTTCAAATAGAAACTGTTATCCACATTAATGTTGGCGCCAAAACATGAGATTTCCGATATGGCATTTCGAACATACGACTTCGATTTTGAATAAAATCCGTTTACAAAAATGTTGGATTCCAGCCATTTTATCTTGGTGTAATTATAACTAAGATTGATTCCCGCTTGATTTTCATTATAAAAATTGAGAACGGTATTGTGCTTTATTCCATTCTCAATCATTTGGATTCTGTCGTAAGCATCCTGGTTGAAATTGTAATAAGCGGTAACATTAAAATTATTTTTAAAAACATAAGCCAACTCAAAGCTGTCCGTAAACGTCGGCTTTAAATAAGGGTTACCTGTTGTATATTCAAATTCTGAGTTATAATATTTAAATGGATTAAGATTGTTAAAGTACGGTCTGCTAATTCTTCTGGAATAATTTGCCGAAAAAGAATGATCTTCGGTGGGTTTATAATTGACGTAAGCTGTCGGAAATAATTTTCCATAACGGTTAGCGGAAGTCATATTTTCAGTTGCCGAAACTCCTTTTAGATCGGTAAATTCATATCTTAAACCTGCTTTTGCATCCCATTGATCATTAATTTTAAAGCTGGTAGAAAAATACGCGGCATAATTTTTCTCAGTATAATGAAAAGTGTTACTTCTGTTAAAATCTGGTATCAATTCTTGATTTACAAGATCAAAAAAATTAAATTTTGAACTGTTTTCAATTTTTGTATATTTTATTCCTGATTCTGTTTTTATTTTTGCAAATGTTTTTTCCAAATCTGCCTGTCCTGAATATATTTTATAGCTATGAATGGGATTCGCAAAAGTAGATATAGTGGTATTTTGAATGGTATTGTAATAATTGTTGGCATTGGCATTATTTGTCATGAGATTTCCTGAAAAGCTTAGTTTTCCATCTAAAGAATCCAACTTGATGTCATAAAAAATATTAGCATTCTGAATCTTTCGAATATTTAAGTTATTAGCGTCAGAAAGAAAAAATCGACTTCCCAATTCATCTAAGATTTGGGTGGAATTTTTTGCTTTTTCACTGTTTTTATTATGTGAGTAATTGTAACTGAAGCCAATGGTATTATTGTCGTTTAATTTGTACTCTGCTTTTAGGTTTCCACTTTTATTCTTGAAATTATTAAACCATTGCGAGTCGGTATTCCAATAATCTGAATGATTGTTTCCTAAATTATGGGTATAAGAATTTTGAGCCCAGAAAAAATCTCCCATCGACAGACCTGATGAAATAGATAGTTTTTTACCCTGATAGTTAAAAGTTAAGCCGCTTCCTGTAGAAACTGTTGGCTTCCCAAAGTAATTGGTTCCTGAGGTTTGCAAAGAAGCATTCCAACCCAATTTTGTGTTTTTTTTGAGGACAATATTGATGAGACCACTTTTTCCCTCAGCTTCGTATTTGGCGGGAGGTGTAGTAATTACTTCTATTTTTGCAATATCATCCGATCGCAGTGTTTTTAAGTAATTGATTAAATCGTCACCCGAAAGATTGATTATTTTATCGTTCACCATTACCGCAACCGAGCTTTTACCAGCAATTGAAATTGCTTTGTCTGTAGTTCTCAACATCGGCGTTTTCCCCAATGCCTCTACTGCATTGAGACCTTGTGCAGCAACGGAATTCTCCAAATTGAAAACCAATCTGTCTACTTTTCTTTCAACGAGTTTCTTTTTACCGATGATTCTAACGGCTTCCAATTTTGTTTCGTTGGTTAAAGGATTTCTGAGTATAAAATCTTTGTGAATTTCACCTGAAATAGTGATATTTTCAGTGAGAACATTTTCTCCATCTTGGAAGATTTCAACCAAGAAAACACCATTTTCCTGAGTGTTGATTGTAAATCTGCCATCCACATCTGTTATTGAAAAATACTTCTTATCTCCTTTGGATAATTTAATTTCAACATCAGCAATGCTTTTTTTGCTTTCGGATAACACCTTGCCCTCAATACTTTGCGAAAAATACAATGATGAAATAAAGAAACAGCCTAAAAAAATAGGTTTTAGCATGGAATATTTTTCTTGTAAGACAAGTTCATACTAAGTTTTATTACATCCTTCCAACAAATTATTTTGCAATAATAAATTCCATTAATTTTTCAATATGATTTTATTCGCTCATTTTTTGGGATTATTCCAGTCCAAATTGTGCGGATTGATGTGGAAAATGAGTTTTTAAGTCGGTTTTCAATTTTTGCTGCATAAATTAAAAATGCCAACTTGTTTAAGAACTTTCGTCAGTTCGAGTAGATTTTGAAAAAATCGTATCGAGAACTATATTGATACACTTCTCGATACATTTTGCTTCGCAAAACACTCGAAGTGACGCGAGCGTACCCAATTTTAAAATGTACTTAATCACTTAAAAATAAAGGTAAGATTCTTCACTGTGCTGCGCTGCGTTCAGAATGACAATATCTTTTAAATCTAATTGTCAGTTCGAGTAGATTTTGAAAAAATCGTATCGAGAACTATATGGATACACTTCTCGATACATTTCGCTTCGCAAAACACTCGAAGTTACGCAAGCGAAAACCCAATTTTACGATGTATTTAATTAATTAAAATAAAGGAAGATTCTTCACTTTGCTGCGCTGCGTTCAGAATGACAATATCTTTTAATTTAAATTTGTCATTTCGACGAAAGAGGAATCTCTATTGCTGTTAAATAGATTTCTCACTCTACTTTCGTTCCATTCGAAATGACAAGTGGTTTTATCCAAATGCTCTTTTCAAAAGACTTTCGACTTTGGGTTCGCTGCCACGGAAATTTTTGTACAATTCCATTGGATCTTTCGTTCCACCTGAAGACAATAAAATTTTATATTTCGCCGCAGTCTCCGGGTTGAAAATGCCAGTTTCCTTGAAATACGCAAACGCATCAGCATCCAACACTTCAGCCCATTTATACGAATAATAACCTGCTGAATAACCTCCTTGGAAAATATGCGAAAAAGTCGGACTCATCGCTGTTTCTGGATTTACAGGATATAAGGATGTTTTTGAAGTTTGAGCATCTTCAAACGCTTTGATATCTTTTACATCTTCAGGGTGCGTGTGATACGCCATATCCAACAAACCAAAACCTAACTGGCGAAGCGTTTGATAGCCTTCCATAAAATTTTTGGACTGCTCAATTTTTTCAATTTTATCGTTGGGAAGTACTTCTCCTGTTTGATAGTGTTTTGCAAATGTTTTTAGAAATTCTGGTTCGTAGCAGAAGTTTTCCAAAAACTGGGATGGAAGTTCTACAAAATCCCATTTCACAGAGGTTCCGGAAAGATTAGGGTATTGCGTATTGGCCAACATGCCGTGCAACGCGTGACCAAATTCATGGAAAAGCGTGGTAACTTCCTGAAAGGTCAATAAACTTGGCGTGTCCTTCGTTGGTTTGCTAAAATTGCACACAATGGAAATGTGGGGACGAGAATTTTCACCGTTTTTGATGTACTGATTTTTATAACTCGTCATCCAAGCACCAGCACGCTTTCCTTTCCTTGGGAAATAATCGGTGTAAAGAATGGCTTTTAGCTTTTGGCTATTGAATTCTGGCGGATTGCTAGAAGAAATTGACGTATCCTGAATCTCATAAACTTCATAGGTTTGAACGTCTGCATGGTATTTTTGAATCGTATGAACTTCTTTAAATTCCAAACCGAAAAGTTGTTTTGCCAAGCCGAAAACGGCTTCCTGGACTTGATTTAAAGGGAAATAAGGTTTTAGTTCTTCATCATTAAAATCATATTTTGCTTTACGCAATTTTTCCGCGTAGAAAGCGTGGTCATACGACTGCATTTCATTTATTCCGTCGGCTTTTGCCAGAGCTTTAAGTTCTTCAATTTCTTTTTGCGCGTAAGGAGTAGCTTTGGTTAGAAGTTCGTTTAGGAAATCTAAAACCTTAGTGGGTGATTTTGCCATTCTTTCTTCCAACACATATTCCGCGTAATTTTTGTAGCCGAGAAGTTCCGCTTTTTGCTGTTTTAAAGCGATGATCTCTTTGATGAGATTTTGATTGTCGAGATCGCTGCCATCAAAAGACTTTTTACCATTTGCCAGGGCCAATTCTTTTCTTAAATCTCGGTTTTCGGCATACGTCATGAACGGAACATAGCTTGGATACTGCAAAGTAACCACATAACCGTCCAAATTTCTTTCCTTGGCTTCTTCTTCATATTGCGCTAAAATCGCATCGGGAATACCCGCTAAATCCTTCTTATCAGTGATATGTTTAAAATAATTATTGGTAGCTGCCAACGCGTTTTGCCCGAACTGAAGCGACTTCATGGATAAATCGATATTAATTTTCTCCAATTTCTTTTTATCCTCTTCGTTTAACAAAGCTCCACTTCTCACAAAACCCTTGTAGGTCTCATCCAAAAGCATTTTTTGCTCATCATTAAGCTTGTATTTCGCTTTATCCTCATAAACTTTCTTAATTCTCTCGAATAATTTTTCATTTTGAGAAATTTTAGATGAAAACTCGGTGAGCAAAGGCGAAACCTCTTGGGCTATTTTCTGAATTTCGTCGCTGGTTTCCGCCGAATTGATATTGAAAAAAATATTAGAAACTACATCCAATTTTTCACCTGAAAATGCCAACGCTTCTATGGTATTTTCAAAAGTAGGTTCATTAGGATTGTTGACAATATAATCTATTTCTGCTTCCGATTCTTTAATTAATTCTTTGAAAGCGGGAAGGTAATCTGCGTCTTTTATTTGCTCAAATGGTGCGGTATGAAATGGCGTGTCGAAATTTTGGGTAAGTATGTTCATAATAATATTTGTATTAATGTAAAATGTACATTGTGTTTGTTATTCTTTGTAATTCATTCGTCAGGTCGAGTAGATTTTGAAAAAATCGTAGCGAGACCTTTTTGAACTTCTCGATACGCTTCGCTACTCTAAGTGACGACATCTTATGTTGTTTATTATTCTGAATATTTCTCAAAGATAATGCCCAAAAGTGAAATTGTGACAAATTTGCGCCCCGGATGGAACGGCCTGTTGGAGCTCTTCCGAAAACAAGGCTTTGCTCGGCTCGGAAAGCGACTAGTGACAGCCGGAATTGTGCGCCCAAAAAACTATTGAGTGGCAGTTTTGATCGAACATTAATGAAAATACTTTAATTTTGTATTAAATAAAAATTAATACCATGAAAAAAGCTTTACGATTTATCGGAATTCTTGTAGGGATTGTTATTCTGTACTGTATCATCGCCATTTTTGCTTTTCCCAATAAATACACATCGGAAACCTCTATTCTGATTAATGCTCCGCAGGAAAAAGTTTGGAAAAATGTGAGTTCTATGAAAGCCATGAACAATTGGAACCCCTGGATGAAATTAGATAAAAACCTGGTTGGAACTTATAAAGGTACAAGTGGTGAAGTGGGTGACACGTACAGCTGGAAAGGCAATGAAAATGTAGGGGAAGGTTTACAAGAGATTACTGCCATTTATCCCATGGACAAGGTTTCTACGCACATGCATTTTATAAAACCTATGGACAGCCATGCCAAGTCGGATATTATTCTGAAATCTGAGCAAGGGGCGACGAAAGTTACCTGGACTTTCAATTCTGATATGCCTACGATGATGAAACCTATGAAACCGTATATGGATTTGATGATGAATAAATCTTATGAGGAAGGTTTAAATGCTTTAAAAAGCCTTTCTGAAAAGTAAAATTTAAAAAACTACAGTTCGTTGAGAACGATATTCCATAGATTTTGGTTGTAGCTTCTGAAAAAGTTGATATGACCAATTTTTTGTTTTAAGGACTCTGAAGTTTTCACCAAACGGTGTTTGGGTTTAAGATTGGGGAAGGTATCCTGTAGAAGAGTATTAACTCCTTTTTCTGTGAGCCAAGTATCGTCTTCTGCACGAATAATAAATACGTCCTGATGCAGCTTTTCTGAAAAGTTTTCCACTTGTTGTAGCAAGTGGTTGGTGGAGTTTTTATGGAGAATTAAAGTACGCCAATCAAATGCGCTGCCCGAAGGCAAACTTTCACCTAAACCAAACCAATGCGCAGGGAAATATCCTAATAGTTTGGTGGTTAGTGGCTGTGCAATTCCGAAACCGATATAAGCCTCAATACGTGTTCTTAAACTTAAATTTCCTACAAATGCTTTTTGAGTTCCCACAAAAACAATCTTTTTGAAAATCTGCGAATCCTCGTTCATTCCCAAAATTAATGCACCTACAGAATGTCCGAGCACATATTTTTCATGTGTGGGATAGTTTCTTTTTATAAAATCGGTGATGGCTTTATAGTCCTTACTTCCCCAGGTTCGCATACTGGCTTTGAAGCCTTTCATTTGTGCTGGTTTGGAGAGTCCTATTCCACGGTAGTCATAGGTGATTACGGTGAAACCATTGGTGGCTAAAAACTTGGCAAATGAAAAATAGATATGTTGTCTAACACCAGTTGCGGAGTTAATAAGTACCAATTTGGAATTACTGATTTTAGGCGAAAATATGTAACCTACAATCGAAAAATAATCTTCTGTTTGAATATTGACTTCTATCACAATCAAAAAATCCACAATTAAATGTGGAATCTTTTATAAATGTAATAAAAATATTTGTATTTTGATATAATATTTTAACCTGATACAATAAAATCATCAAATTATCGTTGAACGAAATCGCTTTTGTAGGGCAGTCCGACTTGAGAACCTCGGTGTTTTGCAACATTCCAAGCTACTTCGTTTCCGAATTTTACACAATCTGCGATCGAGTTGCCATGTTGCAAAGCAATCGAAAAACCTGATGTAAAAGCATCACCCATTCCCATTTTATTAGGAGTTTCGTTTTGATCATTTCTGTAATACTTCATTTCCGAACCATCAAAATAAATAGTAGCATTGGTATCGTCCCGAACAAAAAGTTTATTGGGATATCTCCTTAAAATATCTTCTCTGGATTCTTCACCAAAAACCGTCGAAAGTTCACTGCTTTTTGAAATAATAAATGCCGCGTATTCAATAATCTCTTTGGAAATGTGACGCGCAGGCGAAGCATAGATACCTATTTTTTTATTGTATTTTTTACATAAAGCAACGACATATTCGATAATATCCATGGGAATCTCCAGCTGTAGTAAGATGAGATCCGCAGTTTCAAAGAGCCTTTCTGCATTTTCGATATCTTGTTTATTTAAGCAATAATTGGCAGCTGGCACCACTACAATGGTATTGCTTCCCAAAGATGCTGTAACATAGGCAGTACCTGTTTCTGCTTCCTCAGATTCTTTTACATAACCTACATTCACACCTTCATTCACCAGATGCCTCATAATCTGCTGACCGTGTGGATCCATGCCTACACAACCTACAAAATATACACTAGCACCCAAGCGTGATGTTCCCACAGCTTGGTTGGCGCCTTTTCCTCCGAAAAAACTTTCGGATTTTACTGCTATTACGGTTTCATTAGGTAAAACTTCACGTTCGGTATTTAAAACCAAATCTATTGAAGAACTGCCAACGACTAAAATTTTCGGTTGCTCGGATGTGAAAATCATTATAAAAAAGAAATATTACTCATTAAATGTACATAATAAGTATTGACCTTAAAAATAATTAACTTTAATTAACTTGAAATTTCGATGAATTCTGTTACGATTTTTAATGGCTGGTTATCTCTTCCAAAACCGATATAGGATGCATAAAAACCTTCTCCATAACCAGTTTCGAAAGCAAAAATATTCGCACTTTCTTCATCATTGGGTTTTAAAAATGCAAACTGATCAATAGCGCCATCTTCATCAAAGAAATGTTCATGAAAAAACTCTTCATAAATTCCCATAAAATCGTCGGCTTTTCTGCGGTAAAGCTTTTGCTCTAATTGGTTAAGCTCTTCTTGGGCTTTTACATCCATAAAACAACCCATGCCGCTTTCTACAGGGTATCCAAAGATCTCTTCACCTTTTAAATCTTTAATATCTTGACCTTCAGTAGTTGCCATTTTCCATTCCGTGATTTCTTCGTCAGAAAACACAATTTCTACATACGCAATACAGTTGCTTTCCCTTTCTTTATGCACAAAAACGGGAAACTCACCGATCGGAAAACCTACCTTAAATTCCAACATATCGTTGGTAATGAGCGGGTCGCAAGCCACTAATTTACCTGTTGGAAGATTTATTTTTCCTACATCAAAACTTTCAACTAGTGGGTTTTCTACAAAATTTTTTGAGAAGAGTTTTTTTATATTTTCTATATGTTGCATGGATTACAAACTTGCTAATTTCGCTTCTAATAAAGCAATTTTATCTTGAGCGTCTTTTTGTTTTTTACGTTCTACTTCTACAATTTCTGGTTTGGCATTTGCCACAAATTTCTCATTAGAAAGTTTTTTGTCAACAGAAATTAAAAATCCTTTCAGGTATTTTAATTCTTCTTCTGTTTTGGTTTTTTCTTCTTCTAAATCTAAATTTTCGCTCAGAGGAATTGAAATTTCCGTAGCACCCACTAAAAATGTAAAACTAGGTTTATCTGTTTTTTTAGTAAAATGAATATCTGAAATGTTGGCAAGTTTTCTAATAACAGCTTCATTATCGAAAATCTCAGCATTGGTGAAAATTTCTACCGATTCTCTTGGAGAAATACCTTTTGTCTGTCTGTAATTTCTGATTCCTGAAATAATTTCCTTTGAGATTTCGAACTTTGCAATATTTTCATTATTAAATTCATTCTCAGTCTTTTGCTGCGTGATAATAAGTGCTTCCTCAGTAGTTCTTTCTTTCATTGCTTGCCACAATTCCTCAGTTAAGAAAGGCATGAAAGGATGTAGAAGCTTCATCAACTCTTCAAAATAATAGATGGTTTGGTCGTACACTTCTTGAGAAATTCCTTCGCCATAATTAGGTTTAATTGCTTCCAGATACCAAGAACAGAAGTCGTCCCAGATGAGTTTATAAATCAAATGCAACGCATCAGAAATTCTGAACTTTTTAAACTGCTCATTAATCTCCACAATGGTTTTATCCATCTGGTTTCCGAACCATTCTATGGTTTGTTTATCGGCATCAGAAGCAGGCTTATCTTCTTTATTCCATCCCTGAATTAATCTGAATGCATTCCAAATTTTAGTAGCAAAATTTCTTCCCTGCAGCATTAAATCTTCATCGAAGAGCAGATCGTTCCCCGCTGCAGAACTCAATAAGATACCTACACGAACACCATCTGCACCATATTGGTCAATCAATTCTATCGGATCAGGTGAATTTCCTAGAGATTTCGACATTTTGCGTCTTTGCTTATCTCTTACAATGCCAGTAAAATAAACATTTTTGAACGGAATTTCCTGACGGTATTCCAAACCAGCCATGATCATTCTAGCTACCCAGAAGAAAATAATATCTGGTCCAGTAACCAAATCAGAAGTTGGGTAGTAATAGTTGATGTCTTTATTTTCCGGATCTAAAAGCCCATCGAATACCGACATTGGCCACAACCATGATGAAAACCACGTGTCCAGCGCATCGTCATCTTGCCTCAAGTTGTCGGTTGTCAGGTCTCGGTTGTTGGATTTTTGCTTCGCAAGCTCTAATGCTTCTTCAAGACTTTCAGCAACCACAAAATCATCTTCGCCGCTTCCGTAATAATAAGCAGGGATTTGTTGTCCCCACCAAAGCTGACGGGAAATATTCCAATCGCGGATATTTTCCATCCAGTATTTATAAGTATTTTTAAACTTATCTGGATAGAATTTTACTTCGTCGTCCATTACAACATCCAAAGCTGGCTTTGCAATTTCAGACATTTTCAGGAACCACTGTTGTGAAATTTTAGGCTCTATTACAGCACCTGTTCTTTCAGAAGTTCCTACTTTATTTACGTAATCTTCAGCTTTTAACAGGAGACCTTTTTCTTCAAGCTCTTTAGCAATTAGTTTTCGAACTTCAAAACGGTTCTTGCCGTTGTAGTGCAGTCCGTGTTGATTCAAACTGGCATCATCATCCAAAGAATCAATCATTGCAAGGTTGTGACGTTGTCCAATTTCATAATCATTGGTATCATGAGCTGGCGTAATTTTCAGTGCTCCTGTACCAAATTCAATATCCACATAATCATCTTCAATAATGGGAATTGAACGATTGGCAATAGGAACAATTACTTTTTTACCTTTTAAATGAGAATATCTATCATCATTAGGATTGATGCAAACTGCTGTATCCCCAAAAATAGTTTCAGGACGTGTAGTAGCCACCGAAAGAAATTCTTCGCTTCCTTCAATTTGATATTTTAAAAAATATAATTTACCATTTTGCTCTTTGAAGATTACTTCTTCATCAGAAATATTTGTTTTTGCCTCAGGATCCCAGTTGACCATTCTGTAGCCACGGTAAAGGAAACCTTTATTGTATAAATCAACAAAAGATTTAATTACCTGTTGAGACAGTTTAGGCTCCATGGTGAATCTTGTCCTTTCCCAATCACAAGAACATCCTAATTTTTTAAGCTGCTCGAGTATGGTTCCACCATATTTATCCGTCCATTCCCAAGCGTGCTTTAGAAATTCTTCACGGGAAATATCAGATTTATTGATGCCCTCAGATTTTAATTTGGCAACCACCTTTGCTTCAGTTGCGATAGAAGCATGGTCGGTTCCTGGAACCCAACACGCATTAAAGCCCTGCATTCTGGCTCTACGAACCAAAACATCCTGAATGGTATTGTTCAACATATGCCCCATGTGCAGTATTCCTGTGACGTTTGGTGGTGGAATAACGATTGTGTACGGAGGTCTGTCGTCTGGTTCTGAGTGAAAATAATTATTTTCTAACCAGTATTTATACCATTTTTGTTCTGTTGTTTGGGGATTGTACTTATCTGAAATCTGCATAAAATCGTTCTTTTGGCTTATTAGTTGCAAAAATAGCTTAAAGTAAAAAAATATTACTCATATTTAAAAATATTTTTAACTTTGTTTGATAAACGTCATCTAAGTTTTACATTTTAATAATTAAGAACATGAAAAAATTATTCGCTGGAATAGCGTTATTGGGGACTTTTGCAATTGCATCTGCACAAACTATTACTTTTGACCAAACAACATATGACTACGGAACAGTAAAAACAAATTCTGATGGTCATAGATTTTTCACTATTAAGAATACGGGTGATAAGCCTCTTATTCTTTCAAATGTAAAAGCGTCTTGTGGATGTACTGTTCCAGAGTGGAGCAAAGATCCTATCATGCCAGGAAAAACTTCTCAGATAAAAGTAGGCTATAATACTGCTTCAAATGGAGATTTCCAAAAAATGATTGAGGTTTTCTCTAACGACCCAGTAAATGAAAGAAGCGTACTTTACATTAAAGGTAAAGTTGATCCTAATGCTCCTGAACCAGTGGTAAAAAAATTAACGCCTCAGGAAGAAAAAGCTGCTGCTAAAGCCGCTGCAAAAGCTGCAAAAGTTGCAAAGAAAACAGCTGCTAAATAACAGCTCTATTTTATAAATTTATAAAACCATCTCATTAGAGGTGGTTTTTTTATTATATTTATTTGATTAAATATGTAAACCATGACAAGAAACTTTGAAGAACTATTCTTAGTAAAAGGTAAATTTTCAATATCAAAAGCAAAAACAGAGCTCGAAACAGATATATCTAAGGAAGAAGGACAAGAATTGCTGCAACAGGAAAAAGATGACCTGAGAGCCCTTCAAGAAAAATTATATGCTGATGGAAGTAAATCCCTCTTAATTGTTTTACAAGCCATGGACGCCGCGGGGAAAGACAGCATGATAGAGCATGTCTTCGGCGGTGTGAATCCGCAGGGTTGCAGAGTCACAAGCTTTAAATCGCCCAGCACCAAAGAATATGCACACGATTTTTTATGGCGACATTATTTGGCTTTACCCGAAAAAGGAATGATAGGAATTTTCAACAGATCGCATTACGAGAGTGTGTTGGTTTGCAAAGTTCATCCCGAGTATAACCTTAAAGAAAAGGTCTGGAAAAGTGTGAAAGATTTTGATAAAAAATTTTGGGACAATAGGTATGAAAGCATCCGAAATTTTGAAAAACATCTCGCAGAAAATGGAACCACAATTATTAAAATATTTTTAAACGTATCCAAAGAAGAACAGAAAAAGCGTTTCTTAGACAGGATAGATGAGCAGGAGAAAAACTGGAAATTTTCTGCTGGTGATTTACCTGAAAGAAAACTCTTTGATGAATACATGGCCGCTTATGAAACCGCCATTAATGAGACTTCAAAAGAGCATGCGCCTTGGTATGTGATCCCGGCTGACCAAAAATGGCTTGCAAGATTGGCTACCATAAAGATCATCATCAAGACGCTTGAAAATATGGATTTGCAGTATCCAACGCTCAATAAAGAACAAAAAGCTGAACTGGAAGAGAGTAAAAAAATCCTCGAAAATGAATAGGGATTTAAGAGGATTTCTCTTTGTAAGCAGCATCTAAAATAAAATTGACAGCGTCGCGGATAGCGTCTCTGTCTTTTTCATTTTTAAGATCCAAACCGCAAAACAAACTTCCGTTAGACTCACTGTGGATATTGAGATAATAGGTTCCCGCAACTAGTAAAGCTGTAATACCCCGCATCAACTTCGTGTTTTCTTTAAACTGAGCATCAACAAACTTATTGAATAGTATTTCTCCTTTTTCTTCCCTTTTGTCCGCTAGCTCTCTAAGTAAAGGATGAAATTCCGACAATTCCCAAAGAATTATTTTCTGAAGTTCCTTGCTGTTTTGCAAGGCTTCCGCTTGGGAATGAATAATGGTTTTTATTAAATTTTTACTCGATGTTCTTTCGGCTGGTTCAATCTTTTTATTATCTACTTTTGTCCAATAATCTGTAGACGAAAGATACTCATTTATTAAACCATCAAGGTTTCCGAAATACTCATAGATAAGCTTTTTGTCCACATGAGCCTCTGTGGCAATATTGGAAATCTTAAGATGACTGAAACCCTTGCTGATAAGAATATCTCCTACAGCACGAAGGATTTTCTCTTTGGTTTTTTGCTTGTTCCTAATGGGACCTTGCACTTGCTTTCTCATTGATATTAGTTTTAAGCAATATTATAAAAAAAGGATAAATCATAAAAATGAAATATCCATAATAAAACAACGAGAAAACCTATAAGCCGGATTTTGTTTCTCCAAAGGAGATGCCTGTTATTTATCTGCGTTGTGCATTGCTGCAAAACTTTAGCTGATTACCCCTCGGTTTTCAAAGCGAGCCACTTCTAATTTTAGTTGCCTAAAAACACCGATATACTTATCATTGCACCACAAAGAGTTTACCTGTTTTCACTACAGCCGAACTGTACTTGCTTTCTGTTGCACTTGTCCTACGCTCGCGCGTGACGGATGTTATCCGCTTTGCTGCTCTATGGTGTCCGGACTTTCCTACCCTTGAAAATTCAAGAATCAACAGGCCAGTCTTCTCGTTGCTGCAAAGTTAGGTTTTTTGCAGAACAAATTTTCCCTAAAAAGCATCAATTAAAAAGTTTTGCAGTAGGAAGCCTTTTATTTATCTTCGCAAAAGATATACATCTGTGAACTCAAAAGAAAAAGAATTTGCCCAGCTGATAAAGGATAATCAAGGTTTGATTATTAAGGTCTCTAGGCTTTATACCAATTCTTTGGAGGACGAGGAAGATCTTTTCCAGGAGATTGTTTTACAATTATGGAGAAGTTACGACTCATTTAAAGGAGATTCAAAAATTTCTACATGGATGTATCGTGTGGCCTTAAATACAGCAATTACACTCTTCCGAAAAAAATCTAAATCTCCTAAGACAGACGAGTTAATGGATTTCCATTACAAAGATTATTTGGAAGATGATGATGAAAAACAATTGCAAGTTTCCCTTTTGTATAAAGTTATTAAAATGCTTCCCAATGTGGAGCGGGCAATTGTAATGATGTATCTGGACGATTTGCCGTACCGGGATATTGCTGAAAACTTGGGTATTTCCGAAGTAAATGCGCGTGTGAAAATGAACAGATTAAAGAAAACCCTAAAAGAATTAATGGAAAAACATGCCTGAATTTGATCTAGATAATTTAAAAAAAACCTGGCAGGAACAAGATGTCCGACCAAAATATGACAGCTCAGAAATTCTGAAAATGCTCAACAGCAAGTCGCGCAATTACGTGAAATATATTTTCTGGATAAGCGTTGTTGAATTTTTGTTCTTTCTGTTCTTTGGCTTATACTCGGCGTTTCAGAATAAGCCTTCAACGAGTTTAAATAATTTGCTCACCAGATTAGGTGTTACCAACAGTGAAGATTTTGACCGTAATTTTGAAAGCATATCCATCGTATTAAAGATATTTTCTTTATTGGTGACGGCGTTTTTTGCATTTAAGTTTTACAGAAATTTCAAAAAAATTAATATTGAAGAAAACCTCAAGAGTTTAATTACAAGAATTATTGATTTTAAGAAAACAGTTAATGCATTTATTTTCACCAACATCATTATTTTCTTTGTGCATATCGCTATTTTGGTGTTTTCTATTGTAAGAATTCTCAATCAGCAACATGTTTCATTAGATCAGAACAGAATAGTGGGATTTATCGCGGGAATTGTTGGCTCTGCGGTTTTTGGTGGCCTACTTATCTGGATTTATTACAGGATTATTTATGGTATTATTGTGAAAAAACTCGATAATAACCTTCAGCAACTCAAAAAAATCGATCAGGAAAAGACATAAAAAAAAACATAGCATTTCGCTATGTTTTTTTTATTTTCTATAATAATTTCTTACAATTCTTTCCTCAATCTCGCTACAGGGATGTTCAACTGCTCTCTGTATTTTGCGATCGTTCTTCTGGCAATATTGTAACCATTTTCTTTCAGAATAGTTACCAAAGCATCATCGGTGAGTGGTTTACGCTTATTTTCTTTGCTGATAACCTCCTGCAAACGGTTTTTAATCTCCTTGGTAGAAACTTCTTCACCATCATCATTGGTTAAACTGTCGGAGAATAAATCTTTCAAATAAACAATTCCGTTAGGCGTATCCGCATATTTACTTTTTACCACACGGGAAATCGTAGAAATATCAAAACCAGTAATATCTGCAACATCTTTCAGAATCATAGGTTTTAACGACTTTTCGTCACCTGTGATAAAATATTCTTTTTGAAGCTTTACAATCGCAGTTATGGTCTGCAATAATGTGTTCTGACGCTGATTAATAGCATCAATATACCATTTTGCAGCGTCCAGCTTTTGTTTAATAAACAACGCGGCTTGCTTATGTTCAGCTGAATTTTTATCATGTGAATAGGTGGATAAAATATCCTTATATTCCTCTGAAACTCTTAAAGTAGGTGCATTTTTGCTGTTCAGCAAAGAAACCACCTGGTTATCCTTCACCTGAATTATGAAATCTGGAATAATCTCCTGATTAATGGTAATGGTTTGGGTATCAAAATTCCCACCTACTTTTGGTGAAAGTCTGGATATTTCCTCCAAAGCATCTTTTAGATCTTCCTCGTCGATATCATATTTCTGGATGATTTTATTGTAATGCTTGTTGGTTAACGCATCAAACTGATTTCTTAGAATATTTGCAGCCAATGAAACCGCCTTATCCGCACTCACTTTTTTCTCAATCTGCAATAAAAGACATTCTTGCAATCCGCGTGCTCCAACACCTGCAGGATCTAATTTCTGAACATAATTTTCTAGAACATCCTCCACCTTCTCTTTAGTGGTGTAAATACCCTGTGAGAAAGCCAAATCGTTCACTAATGACGCAGAGTCTCTTCGCAAATAACCGTCGTTATCGATATTTCCGATGATGTATTCTGCAATTTTTAGATCTTCTTCGTCAATTTTCAAAAGATTAATCTGCTCCATAAGATAATCATACAAAGACTGACCTTCTGTAAGCAAACTTTCGTTGTCGAATTCCTCATCATCTGCAGAATAATTACTGGATGCTGTCTTGTAGCTTGGTTCGTCATCGTATAAATACTCATCTACATCGAAATCTGTTTCGATGCTTTCAGAACCTTCGTTTTCCAGTTTATCGTCCAAAGACGAATAATCATCCTCGTCACCATCTTCCTTTACAATTTCCAAGGCAGGGTTTTCCTCTAGTTCACGCTCTAATTCCTCTTCAAATTCTAAGGTGTGTAATTGTATTAACTTCATCAGCTGTATTTGCTGAGGAGCTAATTTCTGACCTAATTTAAGTTGTAAATTTTGTTTCAACATTTCTATAGAATAGCTTCGCTAGGAAACTACATCACGAATTTAAAAAATTATTTTCAAAAAACAAGATTTTTAGCACGATTTTTGCTGATAATTTACAATACATTATGTTAATTAATAAAAAACCACATCTTTTGATGTGGTTTTCAGTTATTTAAATGTATTTATCTTTAAAATTCTGCACTTTTAGGTGTTCTTGGGAAAGGTATAACGTCTCTAATATTCGTCATTCCTGTAACAAATAGCACTAATCTTTCTAATCCCAACCCGAAACCAGCATGTGGAACAGATCCGAATTTTCTGGTATCCATATACCACCAAAGTTCCTCTTCCTCTACGTGCATTTCCTGCATTTTTTGTCTTAGCACATCAATTCTTTCCTCTCTCTGCGATCCACCGATGATCTCGCCAATACCCGGGAAAAGTACATCCATTGCAGCCACAGTCTTGTTGTCTTCGTTCATGCGCATATAGAATGCTTTGATTTCTTTTGGATAATCAAATAAAACAACTGGACTTTCAAAGTGTTTTTCAACCAAGAACCTTTCGTGTTCAGACTGTAAATCTGCACCCCATTCCTCAATTGGATATTGGAATTTACCTTTTTTATTTTCTTTTGAATTCAATAAAATCTCAATAGCTTCAGTGTAAGAAACTCTTTTGAACCTTTTGGCAACAACATTTTGAAGCTTTTCAATCAATCCTTCTTTTGCTCTGTCTTTTTCTGGCTTCGATTTCTGCTCTTCAGCAAAACGTTTATCTAAAAACTCCAAATCGTCTTTACAGTGATCTAAGACATACTGAATAACATATTTTAAAAAGTCTTCGGCAAGATCAATATTATCCTCTAAATTATTGAAAGCCACTTCCGGTTCAATCATCCAGAATTCTGCAAGGTGACGCGTGGTATTTGAATTCTCCGCACGGAAAGTAGGTCCGAAGGTATAGATTCTACCCAATCCCATGGCAGCCGTTTCACCTTCTAATTGTCCAGAAACCGTTAAATTGGTTTTTCTACCAAAAAAATCTTGTGAAAAATCTATTTCTCCATCCTCAGTCCGTGGAATATCATTGAGATCGAAATTGGTTACTCCGAACATTTCACCTGCACCTTCCGCATCTGCTCCCGTTATAACAGGTGTATTGATGTAGAAAAACTGTCTTTGGTTAAAGAATGAATGAATCGCAAAACTCACCGCATGACGGACTCTAAAAACAGCACCGAATAGGTTGGTTCTGAATCTCAAGTGAGCTTGCTCTCTCAGCACTTCCAAGGAATGTTTTTTAGGCTGAAGCACTGTTTTTTCAAGCTCATCGCTGAAGTTATCACCCAATATCTGAATTTTTTTAGCGATAATTTCCACAGTTTGTCCAGCACCTTGGCTTTCGACCACCTCACCAGTAATTTTTAAAGAAGAAGCTGTTTTTATATTTTTAATGATTTCCTCATCAAACTTTTCGAAATCGACAACCACTTGGATATTATTGATAGTTGATCCATCATTTAATGCTATAAAGCGGTTTGAACGGAATGCACGCACCCAGCCTTGAACGGTGATATCGTGGTGTAATATTTTTTTATAGTTTTCTAGAATTTCTTTAATCGTTTGCTTCTGCATGATATAAAAATTAGTGAGTGCAAAGGTAGGAAAATTTATAGTTTATAAGGAGTTCTCAACACTTATTACGCTAAAAATTAAAATAAAAAAAGAACTCCGTTGGGAGTTCTCTTATTGTACATTTAAAAATTTTCTAGTTTTCTTTTTCCTCTTCATTGATTTCTATTGGTTCTATTTCATCTTTGGGTTGGTTCTCTTTATTGGGGAAAATTAGTGAAATGATAACGGATAAGAACAAAACACCGCCAACAATACCCAATGAAACCGGTGACGGAATATGATACCAAGGTGAAATTAGCATTTTCACACCAATAAAGGATAAAATTAAAGCCAAACCGTACGGTAACTTATCGAACATATGTATAAAGTTTGCCAATAAAAAGTACAACGATCTAAGCCCAAGTATCGCAAAAATATTGGAAGTATAAAGAATGAATGGATCATTTGAAATCGCAAAGATAGCAGGTATGGAATCTACCGCAAATAAAACGTCGGTAAACTCTATCACAGAAACCACCACTAAAAGAGGTGTTGCCATTTTAACTCCATTTTGAACCGTGAAAAATTTACCACCTTCAAAACTATCCGAAACTTTCCAGAACCTTTTCACCAAATTAGCGCCCGCAGAATCGCTAAAATCCTTTTCTTCGTCATCATCATGACTGCCCCATGACTTGATACCTGCATACAGCAAGAAAAGCCCAAACAGTGTCATAACGATATTAATTTTTACGGCATGACCAAAAATATTCATTTCAGGTAAATAGGTCACGTTAATGATTCCGACTCCTGCAAAAATAAAGATTGCTCTAAAAATAAGAGCTCCTATAATTCCCCAGAATAATACTTTGTGATGCAGGTATTTTGGAACTTTAAAATATCCGAAAACCATTATAAATACAAAGAGGTTATCTACGGAAAGGGCTTTTTCTACCCAGTACGCAGCCTGAAACTGAGACCATTTTTCTACTGCTAAATCATGACCTCCCACATCTTGATTGAAAACCCAATATACAACAGCTGAAAACCCCATTGCGAGAGAAATCCACACAATAGACCAGCCTAAGGCTTCTTTGGAAGAAACTACGTGCGCCTTCTTATTAAAAACACCTAAGTCCAGAAGGAGCATTACTATTACTACAACAGCAAAACCTATTACCAGACCAGGATGCAAATCTAAAATTCCTTGATTATTCATTTTTATTATATTAATGAAGAGACTCAAAGATTGAGCCTCCTCTTATTATTTGAAATTGAAGTATATGATAAATACTACAAAAACTTCTGTTGAACCGTTTGTATGGTTTGTTCTAATTTTCTATCGGTGGTTGCATCTCCGATAGCGTTAAACTTCCACTCTCCATTTTTTCTGTAAAAAACTCCCATAACCATAGAAACATGACCAGAATATGATGGATTATTTGCAATATCATAAGTTGCAAAAACTTCTTTTACATTGGTAGGTGTACCTTCGTAAATTCGGATAGATGCAAATGGTATTATTGCAAAATCTTGCCCCTGATAGCTATTAAGCACAAATGCTACATATTCTGTATTAGCATCTACTTTACTAAAATCTACAGTAATCACCTCATTATCGAGTCCATCATCACCATCCACATCGCCAACAAGATCATCACCACTGTGGCGAATAGAGCCATTTTTAGACGACAAATTACCAAAATAAACCACTTCTAAAGCTTGTTTATCCGCATTGTACATTACACAGCTAGCATCTAAATCCACTGCTTCTTTTTTTGTTCCGAAAAGCCCTTTTTTTGTGATAGCTCCCCAATTAATACCTACACATGCCGTGGTAAGTGTTTGCCCGTCTGATTTTCTAAGATCAATACGCTGACCCTTTTGTAAGTTAATTGCCATATTTAAGATTTGTTTAAATTTAAGTTTAACATTGCCTTTAAGATATTGGTTTCTTCATCTACACGAAGTATATTATTCATGATATCCACATCGCCTAATGCTCTTAGATAGTCATCCATTACCATTAAGGTCTCATTTGGTATGTTGTCGCGCGCTGCTTTGCGTTTCACATCCAAGGTTTTATTTTTTAGTTTTAGAGCTTCTACAATATCTTTCTGCTTTGAGCTGTTGGTAGAAATATCCAGATCGGAAAGTTGTTCTGCAGGAAGCAAGTAAATCTCCTTCTTTTCATTGTTGTAGACATAAAACTCGTCGGTTTGAAATATTTTAAAGAGCTCGTAAATATTATTCTCTAGTATAAATCCTGCAACAAATTTTGATTTGAAGTTTTGAATATTTAGTCTTCCTAATAATTTTTTCTCAATTCTGATACCTTGATAATCATAGAAAAGTTTATTATCCTTATACTCTAAAGATTTTTTATTACCATATTCTCTGTAGAAATTTTCAGCATATTTCAATTTGAAATTAAAAACCTCCAAGTTTCCTGTTAATCTATCTGATGAAAGATCTTCGTACATTGTTTTTAGAAAATTTGAAAAATTACTGCTGTAATATTTTCTTTCCACATCAAAGTTTTCACCAGGATTTTCCTGATTGTATTTGGCTATAAATTCATTATTAGTAGATATCTCAGTAGAAAAATTTAGAAAATCTCTTTCGTTACTTTTCTTTATTTTATCTACGAGATTGATTAAGCTATCGGTATATTGCAGATGAAAAAGCTCAAGTTTAGTGTGATCCAGATTACTGTTTTCTTTAAAGAGATTATGAATGATCTCCGTTTTTACATAAATGCTAATAAGAGTAATGTTCTCAAAGAAATCACTCAAGAGTTTAAGTTTACTTATGCGCCTTGTGCTCTGGTTTAATATACTTAGCCTATCGTCTTCCATGAAGGTTTTAACCTTTAATACCGTCCCTCAATTGGGTTTCTAATTGCTGAAGATCTTGATCTAGTTTTCTTCTGTTTTCGGAACCTTGTTGCTGTATCTGCTTCACTTCATTTAAGGTCGAAAGCAATTTGCTAGTCGTTTCTCTTAATGTTTCTGCGGATACAATGCTTTGTTCATTAGCTCTTGCAACATCTCTACTGTTCTGCCCAAGTCTTTCTGCATTTTTCTTAAGAATTTCTTCAGTAGTTGAAGATATTTTTTGTTGTACTTCAATATTTTGCTGTTGTCTGTACATCGCCACAGCCAATGTTAATTGGTTTTTCCACAGAGGAAGCGTAGTCGTTAAGATGGTTTGAGCTTTTTCTGCAATAGAAGTGTTGTTGCTTTGCACCAAACGAATTTGAGGTAAAGATTGAAGCATGATTAATCTAACCACTTTAAGATCGGATAATCGGCGATCTAATCGATTAATGAAATCTCTTTTATCTGCAATTTGGTACTCCTGGTAATTTTGAGAATTTATCTCCATTTGAGACAACTCCTCATTGGACGTTTTCATCTTTAAATTACCAGCAACTATAAAATCCTCTAATTGTTTAATTGAGTTTACATTGCTGTCGAAAACTGTTTGCAAAACCGCATTATCCCTTGTAGAGCCGATAATTCCTGCATTTACTTTTTTAGAAATGGTTTCGATATTGTTGATAATCTTATCGTATTTCACGAAAAGGTTTTCTACCTTAGTAACGAAGCTCTTAAGAAACGGAATACTTTTTAAAAAGCCTTTTGCTTTACCTTGGTTTAGTTCGTCAACATCTACATAATTTAACTCTGTAAGCAATCCGTTAATGAGCTCTCCAACCTCTCCCGAGTTTGAATTCCGAACGTTACTTAAGAAAGAATCACTTTGGTTAGCAAGTGTTTTTTGAAGTTCTGAGCCATAGTTCATCACCGCATTTGGATTGGTTTCATCCAATGTGTTGGCGACATCTTGATATTTTTGCAGTTCGGAGCCAGAAAGAAGCTCCAGGTTAACATTTCCATCACGATCAACCACAGATGGCTTATTCATATTTTCAGCGTCCATTTTCTATTTTTTATTGGTATAAATCAACATATTTCTGAAGTCCTTCTCTCTGCCCGTTTCCAACAGCCTCAAATTTCCATTCACCATTTCTGTTGTATATTCTTCCAAATTCAACAGCCGTTTCAATTGAAAAGTCTTCATCCAACTCATATTTTAAAATTTCTTCGTTGGTCTCGCTGTTGAAAATTCTTATAAAAGAATTTCTTACTTGTCCGAAGTTTTGCTTTCTGTTTTCAGCATCATGAATGGTTACGACCACTATAATTTCCTGAACTTTAGCATCTATTTTTGTAAGGTCGATTGAGATTTGTTCATCATCACCAGCACCTTCACCTGTAAGGTTGTCACCTGTATGGATTACGGCTTTATCTGGCGACTCTGTATTGTTATAAAAAATAAAGTGACTGTCTGAAACCAGTTTTTTATTCTCTCCTAATAAAAACAAAGAAGCATCTAAATCGAAATCACCACCAGTAGACGTTTGGTTGATGTCCCAACCTAATCCCACCGTAAATTTTGGTGCATTAATATTTTCTCTCTGTCCTTTTTGTAAGTTGATTGCCATTATGTATTTTTTTTAAGTTAATTTTTAAATCGTCTAATAAATGATAGTCGTTGCTGATGGCTAAATTTAATAATTCTTCTTGTTTTTGAGGGTTTAAACCTAAAAGAATTTTATCAAAATCACCATCCTCTAATTTTAAGATATATTTAATGACTCTTGTATTGAAAACAAAATTTTGTGAGTTCATTAAATCAATCAGTTTTTCTACTGAGTTTATTTCGTAGTAGTTGAAATAGTTTTCTATTTGTGGATTGATATTTTCGTCCATTAATTCGGCAAAATACAGATAAAAAAAGTTTCCATTGGCTTTGTATTCTTCCAGAATTTTATGAATGGTAATTTCGTGACTTCCAGTAATCTTAATATCATCAATGAAAAGACAAGTTTTTCCTTCTATCCAATGCTTATCGATGTAATAGGTATCATTTGAAATAAGGTTTTTTCGCTCTTCAAAACTTAAATTACCGTAATCGATGGTGTAGGTTTGGTTTCGATGTATTTTGTTGAGTTTGCTCGACGACAGATTATTTTGGTAAAGAAATTTGTCCAGCTCACGCTTAAAATAAAACGACAAATAGTTGGAAGCAGTCGGAATAGACATATAGGGACTTGGGAAAACATGAATTTCATTGTTTACAACCACGTCTTTGTATTTTTGGATAAATCCATCAAACAAATCTTTCCCAAATTTTTCTGCAATTTTTTCATCTCCAAATTTAAACAAACTGTACTCTTTTGGAGAAAATGGAAACTCAAACTCGTTGGTCACCTTATGTAAACTGAATCTCTTTTCCATTTATATTTTTACTAAATATGCTTGCAAACCCGCTCTTGTAGCACCTTCAACATCTGCAAATGGATTGTCACCAATGTGTAAAATTTCGGAACTACTGATTGGGTAATCAATATTGTTTTTAATTTCTTCGAACATCAGAGGGTTTGGTTTAGAATAACCTGTTTCATCGGAATAAATTTTAAAATCAATGTACTTACCAAACGGAAGAGTACTAATGACTTTATTTAGGGTTTTACCTTTTATAAAACCTGTATTGCTTAATATATTAGTCGTAATACCAAGGTCTTTTACTTTAATAAAGAATTCTTCATCGAAAATATTTAAGGCAAGAGGTGGAAATTCCAAAAACAATTTTTCGGATTCTAAGTAAAATTCCTCTAAGGATTCTCGATCAGGATAAATATCAAATTCTGCTAAAATTAAAAGATAAATCTCAAAGGTATTCAAATTCAGACCCGTAGTTTCGTTCATGGAATTGCATCTATCATCCCATTTTTTAATCTGAAAATGAATTTCCTCCAACGAATTGGGAATTTTGAAAAAGTTTTTAAAAAGCTCGCTTCGCTTAAGTTTAAAGTCGGGATGAGATTTGATCAGCGTAAGCCATAAATCAAATGACAAATGTTTGAAATTTTCTAAAATAATCCCCTGCGTAATGTTCACCTGTGTTTTGTGTTTTGTGTTTTTGTGGTTCAATTACTTAATAATTGTTCCGTCATAATATTTTTCTAAAAAGAAAGCAAGATCTGCTCTATAACCAATTCCTGAAGCTTCAAATTTCCAATCAGAGCCTTTTTTATAAAGTCTTCCGAATTCGACACCAGTTTCTATAGAAAAATCTTCATCCAGTTCATATTTTGCAATTTCTTCATTGGTGGCGTTATCTACAATTCTGATATAAGAATTTCGGACTTGTCCAAAATTTTGCTTTCGCCTCTCAAAATCTTCAATCGTAACTACAAATAAAATTTCATTAGTTTTGAGATCCACCAGATCTAAATTAATGACAATAGCCTCATCATCATGTCCATCGCTGCTTCTTCCGTCAGGATCATCACCGCTATGTTGTAAAGCACCATCGGGAGATGTAAGATTATTATAAAAAACAAAAGAATCTTCAGAAATTAATTTTCGCTGATCGTTTAGCATAATTGCAGAAGCATCAAGATCAAAATTAGAGCCTCCACTTTCGTTAGGATCCCATCCAAGACCCACTGTTATTTTGCTCAAACCAATATTAATACGCTGTCCCTTTACTAAATTAATAGCCATTCAATATCTTTACATTTAATTTTAAAGGATTAAATTTAAAGCTTTTTTTTTGAAATTACAGATTTTTAAAAGGTAAATAAAAGTTAATATTTGAACACCAATAAATGAGACCTCCCTCGATGTGGAACATCTTTTAGAAAGTTGTAAAATAGGTAGAAAAATTACTCGTCGCGAACAGCTGGTGTTAGGAACACATCCATTAAACCTTCAGGAAGTTGCATTTGGATGCTTTTTTCCTCTCGGTTAACAGCTAATATCCAATCTTTAATAATCGGAATTACCACTTCCTTACCATTGAGATCGAGAATAAAATAATGTTGAGCAGTTTGGTCGTTCACTTCTTTAATGATGCCACAAAATACATTGTTTTCATCATAAATAGAATAACCTATGACTTCATGATAATAAAATTGCTTACCAGAAAGTACTGGCAAGTTAGAAAGCGGAAGAAATACATTTTTACCCACAGACTGTTCTACTAAAGCCTGAGTAGAGTTCTTGAAGCTTAGGATTTTTGTGTCTCCTTTTTGCCATGATTGTTTTTCAATAAAAAAAGGAACCAATAATCCGTTGATTTCAACGAATATTGATTCCAATTTATTGTAAAGCTCTGGCTGGTCGGTGTCTAATTTTAAGACAACATTCCCAGCAATACCGTGTGTGCGGGTAATTCTACCAAGAAAATAACAATCCTCTTTACGCATCACCAAGGTAATTTATTAAGCTTCTGTGTTTTCTTCAGTTGAAGTTTCACCTTCAGTAGTAGTTTCAGTTTCTTCAGCAACTACTTCTTCTGCAGGAGCATTTGCAGCTTCCTCAGCAGCTTTAGCATCAGCTAATACTTGTGCAGCAGCAGCAATTCTTGCTTCATTTACTTTTACCTCAGCATCAAAAGCAGCTTTCTTAGCATCAGCTTTAGCAGTAGCTAAACCATCAACTTTCCCTTGTACTTTTGCTTCTTTACCTTCTACCCAAGCATTGAATCTTTTCTCAGCTTCAGCTTCGTCGAAAGCACCTTTAGCAACACCACCTTGTAAGTGTTTTTTGTAAAGAGCACCTTTGTAAGATAAAATAGCTCTTGCAGTATCAGACGGCTGAGCACCTTTGTTTAACCACTCTACAGCAGCATCAACGTTTAAATCGATAGTTGCAGGGTTGGTAATTGGGTTGTAAGTTCCTAATTTTTCGATGAATCTACCATCTCTTTTAGCTCTTGAATCTGCAACCACGATGTGGAAAAAAGGTTTTCCTTTTTTACCGTGTCTTTGTAATCTAATTTTTACTGACATATTGTTTTGATTTTTGGGATCACGTCCCGGTTAAATATTTAAGTGTGCAAAGATATATAAATTTTCCTAATTATCAGAAAATATAAACTAAATTAATCCCTATTTTTCACCAAAATCCAACCCGTATATTTTATAGGAGTTCTCTGCACATTTGCTTCATTCCATGTAACAACATACCAATATGTTCCCGTAACTATTTTTTTATCGAAATGCCTTCCATCCCATCGGTAGTTACTGAATTGATCACCTGTGAAAATTAAATTTTCGTATCTGTCAAACACTGTAAATTTAAAATTATCCTTATAGGCAAGATCCCTATAATCGACGTAATCGTTATAATTGTCGCCATTAGGTGTAATTGCATTTATAAGATTTGGAACAGTAACTTCAACCGAAACTGGAGAACAATCATTAGCATCTTTTACATTAAAGATATGTTGGCCGCGCGACAATCCACTAAATTGGTTAGAATCTTGCCAGTTACCACCATCAACAGAATATTTATAAGGTGGTTTTCCACCTTCTGCAAATACACTTACATTATTATTTTTTATTTCAACGCCTGTTATAACAGGATCATCCAGTTTAAAAACTTTAACCTTTTGAGTAGTAAAACATCCATCGTGACCTAGTTTTACCCAATATTCTCCTACCGAAACACCACTAATCACCTGCGTTGTTGCTCCCGTACTCCACTCATAAGAGGTGTAACCTGCGCCAGCATCTAAACTCGCTCTTGCATCTATACAAATGTGTTGGTCTTTTAACACTGTTGAATATTTAGGTCCTTTAACCAGCAAAGTAATTTTCGCAACCGAGTAACAACCTTCTTCATTCATAACTCTTACGTAGACAATGCTGCCACTGTTCGCTATATAAGAGTCTGGATTTGAAATTGCGTTTACATCACTTACAGCGTTTGCCTCAGAAGTGTAATATTTTTTTGTAAATACACCTGAACCTACAGTTACATTAGCTGTGGTAAGATTAAACTTTCCCTTTGTAATGTCATCTTCAATATAACATGCATAAATAGTATCGTTTTTAACATCTAGTCTTGATGCCACATAATAAGGAACTGTTCGCAGTGGACTGCACCCCGCCATCACAACTTGCACTGTATAATTACCAGGTACCGTTGGCGTGTAAGTGTGAGAAGTAGCACCTGGAATAGGATCATTATTTAAATACCATTGGTAAGAATCGAAGCCATTACTCACTTCCAAAACCAAATCTGGAATACACACTCCAGATAGTTTTAAAATAATAGGAATAGATGAGAATCCTGCAAAGTATCCTCCGTATCCTGCGGCATCGTTCCCAGCACTGATGCCCGCTGTAATGGCACGATCTGAAGTGATGGTGAGATTTCCTGTAACATTGGGTATACTGTAGGAAACCCAGTTCACATTACCAGTCACATCAAAAGGACCAGTACCTGCTGCGGGTGCCGACCCATTAACCATGACAGCAGCACCTTTCTGTGTGATCATATTCAGTCTCGTTGGAATATTCAGAATACCACTAGGGTTATTATTCGAGACAAGATAGTTTTCATTAATTAAGCCTAATTCATCGATTTTTCTTGGAAGATAGCAGTTGAGTGGGGGTATGAAATTAAAACCTCCCGTAGCAACTTCGGAACTACCGTTATCACCAGCGAGCAATTGATAAACGTAAGCATTTTTACTGGTTCTAATGGCCATATTGTAATGCGTACCGTTTTGAAGTTTGTATTTGGTGTCTGGTATTACAAAAAACTGACCTTCATTAAGTGTTGCAAGAGAAATAGTTTCATCATTTACAAAAACTTGTGTATTGTTTTCGGTAGCGACAATTAGGGCACCTTCTGTATTTCTACCAATAGTACCATTACCTTTTACAATAATAAACTCCTGGCCTAACCTGTCAACAGAAACTGCCTGATCCATAATAATATCTGTATTGTTGGAATGATTTCCAGCATATTGACCATTAAAATTACCATTAGTAACGGTAATTGGCTTATCCGACATAATTTTAGCACCAATAAAACCAGTGAGATTTCCCGCAATATTGCCTTTGCCTTCAATGATATAAGATTGACCTTTGTTTAAAGTAAATGTTAAAGTAGGATTGGTAGCACCTGTCATTCCGTTCGAAAACTGCACTGTGGATTTATAGCCCGACACGGTGACAGAGGTATTGTCTTCTGTAGCTATAATACCCGTTGTATAATTCAATACGGTACTTCCACTAGCCGGAGATACTGTTATGGGAGCGACAGCCGCATAAAATAAGGTTCCCATAGAACCTCTCCCTTTGGAAGTCACGATTTCCGCATGATTGCGTACTGCAAACCTTAGGTTAGCAAAGAATGGAAATTCTCCTTTCACATGCAGACCTTTATTAATAGGTTTAAACAAGTCGTTATCTAATGTCGTGATAATTTGATCGCACACAACATCAAATTTTTGAGGATTTCCTTTGCTGATTGTTACTGTACCAACAAGAATATTATTGTTATAAATTTCAACAGGGAATGGTGTGGCTCGATCTGTAGATAGATATAATTTTTGGTATTGATCTGAAAGACCAGTTTGATCCTTCATCGGTGCAAACCAGTGCTCCTTATCAAGTTGGGCGAAAATTATTCCATAACAGAGAAAGATAAATAAAGAAGATAGAATTTTTTTCATATAATTTTATTTGATGTTTTACAAAAATAGCAAAACAAAGCATATATGTCAATAAAATCTATTTTTTTATACAAATTTTTTAAAATAAATAACTCTTTACAGTAAGACTATCAAAAATATTGTTTTGCAATGATCAATTCGGCATCATTCCCAAATAAAATAAACCCAAGCATTTCTGATTTTCTTCAATGGTGATTGAATTTTTGATCAATTCAACGTACTTTGGAGAACTCCAGTAGCATCCGATGTTATTGACCGTACATGTTAAGTACATGTTTTGTACCGCCATAGCCGTGGCTGCTATTTCTTCCCATTCGGGAACTAAGCCAGAAAAATTAACAACGATGGTAATCACTGCATCAGATTTCTCTACTTTGAAACCAATGTCTTGGTATTTTTTCTCTAAAAAGAGATGGCTAGGTGTTGTTTCTTTGTAAATCTCCTGAAGTTCTCTCCCTAGTAGATGCTTTTCTTCACCTCTGAATATTTGAAAGCGCCAAGGCTTTGTTCTCTTGTGATTGGGTGTATATTGCGTAGAACTAAGAATTTCCTCTAACACAGCATCTGGTATTGCCTCCTGAGAATAGTCTTTTGGGAAAATACTTTTTCTGTTCTGGATGATTTGTTGTAAAATTTCCTGTGGCTTCATGACGTAAAAATACATTAAAATTTAGATTTTCTAACCATCAAAAATGTTTGATTTGCTACAAAATTTCTTCAATTTTTTGATGAATATTATTCAAAATAAAATCATCGCCTTCATTTTTACCAAGCATGATTTGCGCCATCGGACTTTCTTCTGAAATCGCATAGAAACGGTCACCCTCCAAGAAGAATTCTCCTAAAGACACGGAAATATAAAAACGAGCTTTATTGGTAACCACTAAAGAACCCAGTTGAACGGTGTCGAATCTGGTGTTCACCACTTTTGTCATTCCGTTAAGGAGTTTGTTAAGCTCGGCGAGTTGTTTTTGCATTTGGTAGATTTCCTCTTGAGCTCCTTCACGAATAATATCGTACTTGGGTGTTTTCTTTATTTCGCGGCTGGCTTCAGTGGTAAACTCAATATATTTAGATAGTTTTTCAATTTTTTCTTTTATCAACTGTACCACATAATTTCTTATGTCGCTTTTCATGTACTCTATCTTCTGCATAATCTCTTGTTTAATTAAAGATACACATTTTTAGAAAAGTTCAAATGAATTACAAACGCAAATTGAATTGAAAATAGAAACAGTACGTTTTTAAACAGCAGTAAATTCATGCGTATTATTCTTGCAAAAGCCAACATAATTCACCATTATTGCGAGCACTCAAACGTTACTGATGAATCAATTAATAGCTACCACCATAGATTTCGTAAAGGAAAAATTAAAAGATGCTGAAGCCGGTCACGACTGGTTCCATATCGAACGGGTTTGGAAACAATCCCAAAATATTGCACAATGCTATAACTGCAATTATTTGGTGGTGGAGCTTGGCGCACTGTTGCATGATATTGCAGACCCTAAATTTTTTAACGGTGATGAAAACATCGGCCCAGAAACGGCCGAAAAATTTCTGGTAGAGAATAATGTTGACCCCAAAATTATTAAAGAGGTTATTTATATCATTAAAAACATCTCCTTTAAAAACCGAAATGAAACTGCAAAAGAGCAACCTATAGAACTGCAAATTGTGCAGGATGCAGATCGTCTTGATGCCATCGGTGCCATAGGCATAGCGCGCACCTTTAATTTCGGTGGTTTTAAGAATAACCCGATGTATGATCCGCATACACCTCCTCAACTTAATATGAGCAAGGAAGAATACAAAAAATCCAACGGAACTACCATCAATCACTTTTACGAAAAACTACTGTTGCTGAAAGACTTGATGAATACAGAAAAAGGCAGGGAACTTGCTGAAATACGCCATCAGTACATGGAAAACTTCTTAGAGCAGTTTTATAACGAATGGAATTCCAAGATTTAACCAAAAGTTAGTACTTTTGCATGGTATGGGATTTATTATTTTTATTCTCTTTTTAGCATTAGTATTTTCGTTAATTCTATCAAAGGTAAAATCTGGAAAATATGCAGTGATGGCAAAAATTTTCAGAATTGCCACTATTGTTGCCACTACCGCTATTTTCAGCTATTGGTTTATTGGGAAGAGTATTTCGAAGATTGCTAAAAATTCCGTGGCACTACAGGTGGTGAATAAATTACCACAACCACTGGATTTTTATGTAATTACTAAACATATCAATCCTGAATCCAAAGCAACGAGAATAGAAACCAATCATTTAGGTAAAATACGTTCAGACCATTTCAGAACAGATTTCCTAAAAATGAAAAACTCTGATGAGTATTGGGTAGTTGGATATCTTGGGAAGAAAAATCTTGCATATTTTTCACAGCATTCTGTTCCCAATAAAAATATAGATCAGATTGTAGAAGTTCAAAACTACATTAACCAAAGTGCTAAACTTTCCGACCAAGCCAAAAAAGAAATTGAAGCTTACAATTATCAAAACATGAAGCTCAGCATCTGGATAACGCTTGATTTTCTGTTGCTGTTTTTAAATGTGGTTCTTATTTTTAGAAGAACTAAATAGTCCTATTTTTTCATTTACGTGTAGAACTATCAAATTGATTTTTCCAACTCAGCAAGTATGAGCATTAGCGTTCCTGTAAACTCTTTTAAGAAAAAATAATCTCCAATCCACACAAAAATATATATCTTTAAAAAAAATATATTTGATATGGATAAAGACAATTTATTAACAGAGGAACTCATCAGAGAAAATTTGTTTCGTGACAATGTTATTTTGTTAACGCTGGTTTTTGTTGCGGGAGCTTTTTTCTTCTTTTTGGTTCAAACCATTATTAATCTCTTAAGCAAAACCACAAAAGTGGATGAACCCAGCCTAATGAACACCAATGTAATCCAGAATATGGTGAACAATTACAGGAACACCCAACTTACTGCGGTAAACAATCATTTAAATATTGAAGATGCCAATTCTGTTTGGTTTGACCTGCGAACTGTAAAGAAATTTATATCAACTGTAGAAATTGAAAGTCAAAGCCGAAACGGAAATATTAATCTTAAAGATTTGGGAGTAAGATTCTACTACGCTTCTTACCCTAAAGAAGAAAATTGGGATGTATTCAATAACACTGGAACCAATCCCCCTAGAGAATATGCTCAGCTTCATACACTGATTATGGTTCCCACCCTGAATATGAAAGATTCGTCAGGAAATTATCTGAATTATGATTTTAATCCTTTAGATGAAAACACCTACACACATGCAAGAAGAATGAACAGTACCTCATCTTCGGATAAAACAGTGGCAGCAAGTTCTCGCACCAGTCCTATCAACACAGTGGCACAAAACCACGGAAATTTAATTCCACCTTCCACCAATATCGTACAGAATTACTAAAATCTACGCAATAAAATGATAAGAACTAATGGGACATTCGAAAGATTGTTCCATTTTTTTATCCGTAAAAACACGGATACAACGATTAGTTAAATAACTGTTAAAAAATTACTATATTTATATGACATTTACAAATGTATTTAACTAAAAACCTTTTAACATGGAAACTTCATCAATTATTTTTATTGTAGGTGCCTTTTTATTGGGCGCTATCATCACTTTTTTGTTCACAAAAGTTAGTGCATCTTCCAGTCCGATTATCAGTACACCAACAATGTCAGAAGATACCATCAAACACATGGTGAACAATTACCGCGAGAATCAATTGAGATTTATTAACAGTAGCCTAACTGTAGAGGATGCACACTCTGTATGGCATTCTATGAAAGATTTGAGAAATTTCCTCAATGCGATTGAGACTGAGAGCTGTAAAGTAAATCCGAACATTACTGAAGCCGATTTGGGTGTAAGATTTTACTATGCTGCTTATCCTCGCTCTTCGGAATATGGGCAACAGGGAATTTTTAATGTCCCTAACGACTATGAATTAAGGCACACCATGGTAATGATTCCTACCATAAAGAAAAGCTACGAAGGTGAAATGCTTGATTTTGATTTTAATCCTTTAAACCCAATTACTTACAAGATTGACAATGCCAACTTAAATACTGACAAAAGTGCCCGCACATTGGCCATGACTACAACTGGGGCTCCATCCATGCAGGTCGCGGACAATCACGGGAGCTTAATTCCACCATGCACAACAATCGGAGAAATTTACTAAGATGGAAATGTTGCGAATAATTCTGGATTACTCCCTATATATATCGGAATTTGTTGCGGCAGTTATAGGATTAATATTTCTTAAGTCGTTAAAATCTGCGCATTGGAAATATTTCGCAATATATTTAGTAATAATATTCATCTTTGAAACTATAGGGAGATATGGTGGCTTTTTAATGGATTTTGACAAGACATTATTTTATAATTTTTTTGTTATACCATTTGAATTTTTATTTTTTTATTGGTTATATGCATTGAAATCGCTTAAAAACACCAACATATATTTCTTATTTTCAGCTGTATATATCTTGTCATTTATTCCATCAGAACTCTATTTTAAAGAGAATAAAATTATTTTTTCATTTAATTATACTTTTGGATGTCTACTGTTGATGATTTTGGTACTGATGGAATATTACAAACAAATTAATTCCGAAAACATTCTAAATTTTAAAAAGAACAAAATGTTTTATGTGAATTTAGGTGTAACATTATTCTTTATAGGAACTTTACCATTCTTTTCATTTTACAGAATTTTGTACTATGAATACCAAAATATTTGGGAAATTTATTGGATTTATTCTTTAGTGTCGGGAATTGCAATGTACATTTTGTTTTCAATGTCATTTATATGGGGGAAACAGAGTTATTAATAACAGTCATATTATTTAACCTCTTCTTTATACTTTTTATTATTTCCATTTTGGTGTATATTAAAAGATATAAAGAGAAAAAACTTGAGTATCAAAAAGAACTTAAAATAAAAATTGAAAAACACCAAAAAGAGATTCTAAGAACACAGATTGAAATTCAACAGCAAACCATGGCTGAAATAGGGCGTGAACTTCACGATAATATTGGGCAAAAGTTAACATTGGCAAGTTTGTACTCTCAGCAGATTGTCTTCGAAAATGATGTCCCTGAAATTAAAGAAAAAATTGAACAGGTAACCCACATTATAGACGAATCCATCGGTGTTTTAAGAGGTTTGTCTAAAAGCCTTACCGATGACAAAATTGCAAAAAATTCGATTGTAAAACTTATACAAGAGGAAGTTGATAAAGTGAGCATTCTAAAAAAATGCAGTGTGAATTTTAGCAATAATTTTACCTTATCCGATGCAGCAATATTGCAAAAAAGCGTTTTGCTTCGAGTAGTGCAGGAAAGCATCCAGAACTGTATGAAACATGCCGATTGCAGTCATATAGAAATACAGCTCTCCAATCCAGATGATGAAATTCTCCTTATTATCTCCGTCAACGGAAAAGGATTTGATGTGAAAAAAAGCAGTTCAGGAATTGGCTTAAAAAACATGAAAAAACGAGTGGAAATGCTGAATGGTAAATTAACACTCGTAAGTACTCTCAATGTAGGATCAACAGTTACAGCACGTATAAAACAATAGTGATGAAAAAAAGTATTGTAGTGGTAGACGATCATATCCTTATCGCAAAAGCAATAGAGGGGATTATTGATCATTTTACAGATTTTGAAGTAATATATGTTTGTGAAAACGGACAAGATCTCATCGATCGTTTTGAGAAAAATAGCAAAATACCAGATATTATTCTTTTAGATATCAGCATGCCCGTAATGAACGGTTTTGAAACCGTCGCATGGCTGAAAGAACAACATCCCGAAATAAAAGTAATGGCTCTCAGCATGCAGGGTGATGAAGAAAGCGTCATAAAAATGATAAAAGGAGGCTGTAGAGGTTATTTACTGAAAAACACCAGTCCGAAAATTCTTGAAGAGGCACTGACAAAATTGGTTTCTGATGGGTTTTATTACCCAGATTGGGCATCGAAAATGCTTTTCCAGAATTTCACCTCACCTAATGAAAATGAAAACAGTGTAAGAATTACCGACCGTGAACGGGAGTTTTTAAAATATACTGTTACAGAGCTCAGCTATAAGGAAATTGCTGATAAAATGTGCTGCAGCCCGAGAACTGTTGAAAGTTACCGCGATCAGCTCTGCGAAAAACTGGAACTTAAAACCCGTGTAGGTTTGGCTGTTTTTGCCATTAAAAATGGTTTTGGATAAAAAAAGACAGCCGAAGCTGTCTTTTTCTATTTTGTTACTTTATTAAAGGTGAATGTTTGACCAGATTGAGTAATATCGAAACTCTTTTTATCTTTTGAGAACTTGATTTTGATGTCCGCAGCATCAAAAACAAATTCGCCATTCCCCTGATATTCTAACGGGAAGAATTCCTGACCTGAAGCCTGAGCCATAAGGGTATTATTTTCTTCCTTTAAAGTGAACTTTACAGGCATTTGTTTATTGGTGTAGTTCCCAATGTAATCTTTCAGATTAATCTTCTCAGCGGTAGAAGGCGCATCCATCTTAAAAGTATTATTAGCAGTATTAATATCTGGCAATGTACCATCTGGATCCAGGGTTACCGATTCAATTTCTTTAGCAGAAGGAATATTAAAATTCCACTCTTTATTACGTCTCCAAATATCTACTGGCAAATTAAAGTTCTGGGTTGTACCATCCTTAAACTTCACTACACCTGTTACTGGCATCGGCATTTTCTTTAAATTAGAAATTGAAATCGTTGCTCCTTTTTTAGGGTCACCGTTTACATATTTCACACCAGTAATGGCTTGGTCGAGTTGCCAGTTATTAATGATCCAGCTTCTCCAGAACCATCCTAAATCTTCACCAGCAACATTTTCCATGGTTCTAAAGAAATCATTAGGCGTAGGGTGTTTGTATGCCCATCTGTAGATATACTCTTTAAAAGCTTTATCAAAACGCTCTTTACCTAAAACAGATTCCCTTAATACATGCATTGCAGTTCCTGGCTTGTAGTAAGCCAATAAACCTATGCTGGATTCTCTCATATTGTCTGGCGGAGTCATAACAGGCTCTAACCTTTCATTGGTTAACGCAGATGCCATACTTCGCACGCTCTTTTTTCTCCAGTATTCTCCTTTATTAAAGGCTTCTGTAGACAGATCATTAATAAAAGTATTAAAACCTTCATCCATCCACGCATGTTTTCTTTCATTAGAGCCTACAATCATTGGGAACCAAATATGCCCGAATTCATGGTCTGTTACGCCCCATAAATCTTCACCTTTTGAAGTGTAGTGGCAGAATACGATACCAGGATACTCCATACCACCTTCATTTCCTGCTACATTGATAGCTGTTTGATAAGGATATTCAAACCATTTGTTTGAATAATGCTCAATAGAGGCTTTTGTATATTCTGTAGATCTGCTCCAAGCGTCTTGACCGTCGCTTTCAACAGGATAGGCTGAAATCGCTAAGGATTTTTTACCTGAAGCCAAATTTATTCTGGCTGCATCAATTATAAAAGCTGGTGACGCTGCCCATGCAAAATCTCTGGTATTGTCTATTTTAAATTTCCAGGTTTTTGTGCCTGTTGTATTGGCATCATTGGCGATTTCGGAAGCAGGACGGATCATTACAGTTTTTTCGCTGTTTCGCGCTTCATCCCAACGTTTCATTTGCTGTGAAGAATATACATTTTTAGCATTTAATAATTCACCAGAACCCACCACATAATAATTGGCGGGAACAGTGATGTTCGCCTCAATATTTCCATATTCTAAATAAAATTCTCCTGCGCCCAGATAAGGTAAGGTGTTCCAACCGGAAATATCATCGTAAACCGCCATTCTAGGAAACCATTGAGCCATGGTATAAATTTTACCATTTTTTGTTGAAAGAACTCCCATTCTGTCCGCTCCTTCCTCTGGTGCCACAAAAGAATAATCTACGGTAATCTTCACTACTCCACCATTGGATTTTAATTCCTTTGGCAGATCAATTTGCATACGGCTGTCCGTTACTAAATATTTAGCTTCTTTACCATCAATCTTCACAGATTTTATTTGATAGCCTCCGTCAAATGCACTTTCATTTTTACCATATCTGGAATTACTCAACGGAATCATTGCACTGCCACGTGAGTCTTTTTTAAATAAATTCTGGTCCAACTGCAACCAAACAAAATTCATGTTATCTGGACTGTTATTGGTGTATTTAATATCTGTAGTACCAACAAATTCATTTTTTGAATCATTTAACGATACATTCAAAACATAATTAGCGGAGTTTTGCCAGTATTTAGGACCAGGCTTTCCACTTGCTGAACGGAACTCGTTGCCGTTTTCAGTATAAAATGGTTCTTTGAAAGCTTCTTTGTAATCGTAATCTGATGTCTGTTGTGCAGTGAGATTTGCAACAACTAAAAAACATGCAGAAATACTGATGGTTTTAATAATATTCATAATGGTAATTTATTTTTGTAGAGAATGCAATATTCTTGTTGAAAAAGTATAGGTAATAGAATTACAATTTTCGTTACATGAACTTTAAAAAAAACCTCTCCGAGATGAAGAGGCTGATATTTGAAATTGTTTTATTTATTCTTGAATACTCGGAACCTTGATATTTTCATTGGTATCTTTTTCATAATCTATTCCATCAATCTCAAAACCAAATAAATTAAAAAAATCTTTTCTGTACCCTGCAATATCACTAATTTCTTCAAGATTCTCAGTAGAAATGGTATTCCAGTATTTGGCAACTTCTGCCTGAACTTCAGGATCCATTTCCAAATCATCAATTCTTATTCTGCCTTGCTCATCCAATGGAACATTTCCATCTTCTGTGTACAATCTTTCCGCAAAAAGTCTTTGCATCTGCTCTATTGTTCCTTCGTGAGTACCTTTTTCTTTCATTACCTTATAAAGAAGAGAAATATACAACGGAACTACTGGAATTGCTGAACTAGACTGCGTTACCAATGCCTTATTGACAGAAACATAGGAAACACCGTGAATATCTTTTAATAAATCATTGATGACAAGAACCGTTCTCTCCAAATCATTTTTAGCCATACCAATGGTACCGTTTCTATAAATAGGGAAAGTAAGCTCTGGACCGATATAAGAATAAGCCACAGTCTTTACACCATCTGCTAAAACGCCAGCATTTTTAAGATCTTCTATCCAAAATTTCCAATCTTCGCCGCCCATTACAGCAATAGTGTTATCAATATCTTCCTGATTTTCGATAGGCGCAATGCTGATATCTGAAACAACACCAGTGTGAAAATCAACAGTTTTATTGGTGAATGAACCTCCGATAGGTTTTAATACTGAAGTATAGCTCGTTCCTGTCTTCGGATGCGTTCTTCGAGGCGATGCCAAGCTGTACACAACTAAGTCTACTTGACCGAGATCTTTTTTAATTAAATCAATTGTCTGCTGTTTTACTTCATCCGAAAACGCATCTCCATTAATACTTTTCGCATATAAACCCGCTTCATGAGCTTCTTTTTCGAAAGCAGCAGTGTTGTACCATCCTGCGGTTCCCAGTTTACCTTCTGAAGCTGGTTTCTCGAAGAAAACTCCAATGGTTGCAGCATCAGATCCGAACGCCGCAGCAATGCGTGAAGCGATACCAAAGCCCGTGGAAGCACCAATTACAAGAACTTTTTTAGGCCCGTTTTTAATCTCTCCTTTAGATTTTACATAATCTATTTGATTTTTAATGGTTGTAGCAGCTCCTTCAGGATGAACTGTAAGACAAATAAATCCTCTTGTTCTTGGTTGAATAATCATAATAAGTCAAATAATTTAATGATGCAATTTACATATTGTCCACTAAAATAAAGAAATACAATGATAAAACAAGTCTAAAAAATATTATTAATAGCAATACTTAACATAAAAGACTGTAAACAAGTAAGAAAAAAATCTTTTTTGATCATTCACCTGACTAAAAAAACGAATCGGTATGCACTACAAGCAGTTTATCGATCACTAAAATCTGTTTTTTCTTCTTCGACAGATTTAAAATAATCAGCGAATTTTTCCTGAGAAATAGTTTTTGAGAATTCTAATTTAACAATGTTTAGTTTGGGATAAAAATGTACGATTGTTATTCCTTCTTTGGAAAGTTTACTCCTGATATCTTGCAATGTTACGTTAGGCTTAAGGACGGCGAGATAGGTTTTCATGGTGTAGGCATTTGTATGAGTCCGTTTCCAATATCTCTAAATTTTAATCCTTCTATTTTTTTGGCGTTCTTCTCGAGGAGTTTCCATATTTCAGATGCTGTTTTTTGCGGGAATTTTTCCATGTACAAAGCTACCATTCCAGAGACAAATGGTGTCGCCATACTCGTTCCGCTCATCGCATGATATTTGGGCGAAGTTTTAGTTTTTAGAGAAAATGTACTAAATATATCAACTCCCGGAGCACAAAAATCAATGCAGCCACCCGTAGAAGCATTAATACCAGCATTCGAGAATTTTGCTATCTTCAATTGACTGTCTATTGCCGCAATCGCAATGATGGAGCTTGAGTTTGCGGGCATGGAAACAGGTTCAGGAACGGAAGGCCTATTACTGTCGTTGCCGGCAGCTGCGATAAGCAGACAGTTATTTTCTAAAGCTCTCTTTCCAATTTCCTCGAATAGCGTTGACGGTTTTTCATTAATTCCGACATAGGAAGCTAAAGACATCGAAACAATTCTGAATTTTTTAGTAATGGCCCAATCTATAGCATCTACAATACCGCTGGCGGTTCCTTTTCCGAGATTATTAAGCACTTTTGCAATCTTTATATTGGCATCTTTGGCTACTCCATACCTATTTCCATTATCTGCTCTTACGTTTCCTGCTGCAATACCAGTGCAATGCGTTCCATGACCTTTAGGGTCTTTATCCCAAACTTCACCTTGTATAAAAGATTTTCCCTCAATATTTCTGTGCTGAAAATCAGGATGCGAAATATCCAATCCCGTATCTAAAATACAAATATCAATACCCTTACCTGAAAATTGTGTATCTGCTATCCCTAGGGCTTTGATACCCCACTCTAATTTTGTATCCTGTTGTTGAGGAAGTGGTTTATTTTGAATAAAATTCTCGAGTTCAACTATTTTTTTTTGAACACTTTCGACATTTTTTTTCAATTCGTCAATGATTTCGATTTCTCCCGCGATTACAAATTCACGTTCTTTTTCATACCCAATCACTGGACTTGTAGAGTCTTTTAAAGCTTCTTGAAGTTCTGTTTCAGTAACATTTTCCATCACCACCACGTTAAGATTTTTGTACAAAACTGCATTTTGCTCGTTGATAACATCAAATGAGCGATTGGTTTTCGAAAGATCTTCCGAAGAAGTAACACTTACGGAAAAGTCTTTCTGAATAGCATTAACACTGCTTTTTTCTTGATTGTCTAAAAGAACAATATATCTATTGGTTTTCATGTCGTTTTTATTTTAAGCAATATTTGCTAATGATTTTTCAAACAAAAGATAGATATCTTCCGCGATGAGGCTCATTTTCAATTTTTTATCAATGGATGAAATGCTTCCGTTTTGGGTGAGTAAAAAGTTCCAGTAGATTTCAATTTTCGCTACGGAGTTAAGCTCAACAATCTGTTCATCAGTAAGGATTTTATTTTGATACAAATTGAGAATTAAATTACTGATGATATCTTGCCCTTCCTCTAATTTTTGTTGTTCAGTTGTATGCATCTTGGCTAGAATTTCCAAAAGAGCTTCGTTAACAGTAAAAGCAAATCCCCAAAACAATTCTCTTTTTCCGGTTTCTATCTTCTGCATTTTTACAGGGTTGAAACCTCTTTTTATGGTTTGTATCCGTCCTATAAAATTCAAGATTTCCGCTTCATGGGTTTGATCTCCGCGTGAATTAAAATATTGTAAAAGTTCATTTAAGAAAGCATGTAGCTGTGTTTCAAAATCAAACGATTTTTCATTAAACAAACGCTGAACTTTATTGAATTTTGAAATTAATTCTTCAATAACTTTTATCTTATGGTGGATAAACTCTTGCATGATTTCATTATTCAAAGGTGATTTCTTCAATCATATTTCCTTCTTTATCACGAAGTTGGGCAATCCGTATACCTTCTTCTTCCATCTCTACATGAAGATTTACCAGAAGTTTATCTTTGTCTTTATCTTCCGAACTCGTGGTAATAGGATCTATAAAAAAATTCTTAAGCTGTGAACTTACCAAGGTATATTTGGAACTCAACACATCTGAAAAAATTCGTTTTAGTTCCAAAGATTCTGAGTCTGTAGTAGTTGCTGTTGGTCGGAATATTTTTAGGTTTAACGACTTTATTTGTGGCATTATATCTATTTTCTTCACTTCTGAGGTTAGATTTTTCACAAAACGCTGATCCCTATTTTCCAAAGTTTTAAATAAAGACTGAAACTCCTTAGATTGTATTTGTTCTCTTTTTACGAATGGAATTTTCAGCTTTTTATCTTTATTTACCGCTTCAATTTTATTGTTAACTTCTTCAACTAATTCCTCTTCAGTAAATTTAAAATCATATTTGCCCAAAGAATCAATATCAGTAATTTTAAGCGGAATATCCATTTTAATACTCGAAATAGAATAGCGTGGAACTTTAAAAAATTTCAAATATTCGTGCTTTGCATATTCTTTGGCGACAATAACAGCATTTTCATCAGCCAATTTCCGAGCCTGAATTATCTCTTTGTTGAGATAATTCAGGTAATCAGATAATTTTATCATGATAAAGATGTTTAAGCAGCCAAGATTCCTAATATTTTCTCTAATCCAGCTGGCATTTCATCGTTAGTCGCTTTCACCCGAACTGTTAAAGAGTATTCTTTTTCTACTTTTATTCCCGTACTGGAAGTTCTTTTATAAGCAACTTCCATATTAAAACTCATTTTAGAAAATAGACTTGTTAATCCTCCCGAACCCACACTTGTATTGGTTTTGATACCAAATTCATCGCTAACATTCTGAGAATACGTGGATTTAAGTTTTACATTAAAATCTATTTCGCAAGTTTCAATTCTGAAAGAAGGTACATTGAGAATGGCTATAAATGGTACGCTTAACTTTACTTCCTGATCAATAGTTGGTTCTACACCAGGTGTTTCCTGCTCATTAATATAATCTGGATTTGGACCTTTTTTAGTGTAGTTGAAATCTGCCATTCGCAGTTTTTTAACATTAGGATCGGTTTCTGAAACCTCGAAGCCTACTTCATTAATAAAACTTACAGTTGCAACGGAAGCGTTGGTTTGCGCTTTCACACATGCATCTAAAGGACCTCCAATAATTTTTGCAAAATCTATACTTCCTAATTCGGGAGCAAAGTTGGAACTTGATGCATCAGCAGTTCTAAACATATTACTATCAGCACTCATTTGTCCAAAAATTAACTTTAAGGAATCTGCATTCAAATTCGTCATTCCTGATTCCCACTTGGAATCATATTTCTCACCAAAATTCTTAACGATATCAAGGATCTGAACTTTCGTTAAATCATGTAACTCAGAAGGAGCTATTCCGCTTACTTTTTCGTAAACGTCTGATGAAAT
>JAEWYW010000026.1 GCA_023458535.1 Bacteroidota bacterium | reverse complement strand
TTATCAAACAGCGAATAATAGATGGGTACAATTTCAACCTTAAGTTTTCGTACCAGTTCTTTAGCTTTTTCAATTACTGAAGCCATTGATGGTGTTAATCTTTTTCCTCCACATGAAAATTCTTACTCAGTTTATACCGTCTTTTCTTGCGGTTGGGTCGCGCTTCTTCACCCAACAGTAGGCCCCAAGGTTGCAAGCCATTCACTCTTTCAAAAATAATTTTCATAATCGCCATCGCAGGAATACATAAAAACATCCCCGAAATTCCCCAAAGATGCTCACCCACCAAGATTCCGATAAAAGAAAATAATGCATTGATTTTTACTTTTGAGCCTACAACGAAAGGAAGAACAATATTTCCATCTATTGCATGTACAGCTACATACCCAATAAGCACATAAAAACATTGTGAAGGCGTCCCAGTTGCAAATGCAATGAAGCAAGAAATTACCAGAGAAATTAAAATTCCGATGTAGGGAATCACGTTTAAAACTCCGGTTAAAACTCCTAAAAGTATGGCGTATTTAACGCCAACAATGGACAACATAAGAGAAGTAAGAATGGAAACAATTACGATTTGTATGCACAGACCGAAGATATAATTCTTGGTCATGGTTTGTACTTCGTTTACAATTTCTCGTACCTTTCCTTCGTGTTTATCATCAAAAACAGTAATGATGAATTGATTTAATAATCTTCTGTAATTCAGAATAAAAATGAAAAATAAAATACAGAAGAAGAAAAACCCTAAACCAGAAGAAAAAATGCCGAGCGTAAAAGTTAAAATGAGTCCTGTGGAGGATAACAATTTATTTAAACCTTGATTTAAATATTCAAACTGCTCTTTGGTATTGACGTTAAATGTCTTGGAAATCCAATGTTGTAAATCTTGAAAAACCTGAACAAACTGTTTCTCCAAATGTGGAATGTCATTAGAAAAACTGGATAGCTGTGTTCCAAAAAAATAAATAAGTCCGACTAATATTCCAATCATAATCACCACAGAAAATAGGGTAGAAATTGATCTTCCCAATCGGAGTTTGCGTTCAAGGAAGTTTGCAAAAGGTGTGAACATCATGGCGAGTAAAAAAGCCAAAAAGAAAGGAGCTAATATGCTTTGTCCGAGTTTAATAAGATAACCAACACCTATAATGCTGATGATTACTAAAGCCAATCTCGCAACGAAGGGCATAGTTACTTTGTTCATGATGCGTTTTTTATTGCGACGAATTTACTAAAAAATAAAACCCACTCAGCATATCGGAGTGGGTTTTTAATTATTTTTCAAGTGCTTTATCTATCACATCGCTCATTCTGTCTACGTAAGTAATGGTAAGGTTTTTCAGATATTCTTTCTTTATTTCTTCCACATCTTTTCGGTTGGCTTCGCAAAGAAGAACCTCAGTAATACCTGCTCGTGTGGCTGCAAGAAGTTTTTCTTTAATTCCGCCCACTGGTAAAACCTTTCCACGAAGTGTAATTTCACCTGTCATCGCTAAATGAGGTCTCACTTTCTTGTTTTTGAATGAAGATACCATCGAGGTAAGCATTGCAATACCCGCCGACGGACCATCTTTTGGTGTAGCCCCTTCAGGAACGTGAACGTGGATGTTTTTAGTATCTAGTTCCTCCTGAGAAATTCCTAAATCGTCGTGTCGTGCTTTAATGTATTCAAGTGCAATAGTTGCAGATTCTTTCATTACCGTTCCCAGGTTACCGGTCATGGTAAGATTTCCTTTTCCGTTGCTCAGTATGCTTTCAATAAACAAGATGTCACCACCAACACTTGTCCATGCTAATCCTGTGACTACACCAGGTGAATCGGTAATTTCCGAAAGACTTTTCGGACGGGGAACACCCAAAATTTCATCAATTTTCTCCAATGATATTTTGGTATTGTAATCGTTTCCTAAAGCTGTTTGTAAAGCTACCCATCTTGCAATGGATGCAATTCTTTTTTCTAAACTTCTCACACCGCTTTCTGAAGTGTGCGCTTCAATGATATGTTTGAGTTCAGGGTTTCCAATTTTAAATGATTTAGAGTCTAAACCGTTTTCTTCCTGTTGTTTTTTGATGAGGTGGCGTTTTGCAATCTCAATCTTTTCCTCCAAGGTATATCCCGCTATCTGTATCACCTCCGTTCTGTCTAATAAAGGAGTTTGTATGGTAGATAATGTATTGGCAGTAGCAATAAACATCACTTTCGAAAGGTCGTAACCCATCTCAAGAAAATTATCATAGAAACTTGAATTTTGTTCAGGATCCAAAACTTCCAATAACGCTGAACTTGGATCGCCGTGCACACCCTGGCCAATTTTATCTATTTCATCCAAAACTATTACAGGATTAGAAGTTCCAGATTTTTTTATGGACTGAAGAATTCTTCCTGCCATGGCTCCAATATAAGTTTTTCTATGGCCCCGGATTTCACTTTCATCGTGTAAACCACCCAAAGATAGTCTTACATATTTACGTCCTAAAGCATCAGCAACAGATTTTCCCAGTGAGGTTTTTCCAACTCCGGGAGGACCGACCAACAAAAGAATTGGCGATTTCATATTGTTTTTTAATTTTAAAACAGCCATGTGTTCTAAAATCCGCTTCTTGATGTCTTCTAAACCAAAATGCGCTCTATCTAGAATCTTTTCTGCTTTCGCAATGTCAAAAATATCTTTTGAATAAGTATCCCAAGGCAAATCTGTAAAGAAATCTAAATAATTTCTCTGCACATTATAATCGGGCGAATTTGGATTTTGACGCTGAAGTCTTGCAATTTCCTTTTGAAAATGTTCCTCAACTTCTGGCTTCCAGTTTTTCTTTTGTGCCTTGGCTATTAACTCTTCAACATCAGATTCTGGTCCTCCTCCCAATTCTTCCTGTATGGTTCGGATCTGTTGATTAAGGAAATATTCGCGCTGTTGCTTGTCCAAATCCTTAGATGTTTTTTGATGAATTTGATTTCGCAATTCTAATTTCTGGAAATCTTCATTCATCAGTGCATAGCATTTCTCAGCTCTTGCTAAGAGATTTTTCTCTTCCAGTAAAGATTGTTTTACGGCAGACGGAAAACTCGCATTGGTACAAACAAAGTTCAGCAGATCTTCACTGTTGTTCATATTGTTGATGGCAAAATTTGCCGCTGCGGGAATATTAGGATCCAGCTGTATAATCTTCAACGCCAAGTCTTTAATGTTTGCTAAAATAGCTTCATATTCTTCTTTCTGTCGCGTAGAAGTATCTTTCAAACTTGTGATTTCCGCTTTAAAGAAAGGGCTTTGAGCAGTTATTTTTTTAATTTTAAATCGTTCGATTCCACGCATAATTGCTGTGATATTTCCTTCAGGAAGTTTAATAATTTTCACAATTTTTGCGATGGTTCCTACTTTGTATAAATCATCTTCGGTAGGGCTCTCAATACTTGAATTTTTTTGACTGATTATACCCACCAAATCTCCATTTTTCTGGGCTTCCTCCAAAAGCTGTTTGCTCTGTTCTCTGCCTGCAGTAATTGGTATTACCACCTTGGGAAACATGACCATATTTCTCACGGGTAAAATAGGGAAGGTTGTTTGGGTGTTGTTCTTCATTTTATCCTTCTCGTCATCAGTTAGTTCTATATCTTCTGCGACAATAGTGAAGTTTTCATCTAAAATTTCACCAAAATCAATATCGTTAAGTTCTATCATGTTATTGTTAATGACAAATTGTCATGAGTGTTAAATCTTCAGTGGTATTTCATTTCTATCTTTTTGAAAATCAACAGAAATTGCAATACAGTCGTTAATTTTTCAATTCTTATGCCAACGGATTTTATAGGACAAATTTGCCTCAAGATTACTATTTTCTAGCAATTGCTTTTTTCTTTTATCTTAAAAATATTCGTCAACACTCACGCTCACTTGATAAAAAAAGCCGCGATGGGTTAAAAATTATTTTTAAATTTTTTCTAATAGTTTAAAAATGTGTATTTTCGCAAACTGATAAAAACGATTTATAAAAGATGGCTATTTTAGGAAAGATTAGGAGTAAGCCTTGGCTATTAATGACAGTAATTGCATTGGCATTATTGGCATTCTTGGTAAACCCAGAAACTTTTGATAAGTTTTTTGGTAAAAATCCGGATGTTTTAGGAAAAGTAAACGGTGAGAAAATTACACGTGAGGAGTTTAATGATCAACTTTTCGTATTGCAACAACAAGCGGAACAACAAGGTCAGCCTAAAAATGGTTTAGAAGAGCAAGCATGGCAAATGCTTGTACAATCTAAACTTATCAAGCAACAATTCGAAAAAATGGGGTTTGAGATGACGGAAGACTACTTCTGGAACCAACTTCAATACGATCCAATGTTTGCACAGAATCAGCAGAATTTCGATGAGAAAGGAAACTTTAAAACTCAGGAAATTAAAAAGCAGGTTGAGGATCTTAAAAATATGAGCCCTGAAGGATTCAACCAATGGATGAAAACCAGAAAATCTATTGAATACAGAATGATGGCTCGCCAAGTATTTGCCAACGTTTCTGCAGGTGTTACTACAGGAAAAAAGGAAGCTGAGGAGTTGATGAAAGAAAGAGATCAGTTAGCAGATATTGATTTTGTAAAGGTAGATTATGCCACTTACCTTCAAAAAAATAACATCAAAGTAACTACCCAAGATTTAGCCAACTATGTAAACAAGCATCCTGTTATGTTCAAAACAGATCCTGCCAGAAATATCGGGTTGGTATATTTTCCTGCTAAAGCAAGTGCTGAAGATGAGGCTATTACTCAAAAGGAGATTACCAATTTATTCTCTGGTGGTGTTAACGGAACAACAGAAAACTTCCAGAATACAACCAACGATTCGATGTTTGTTTCTTTAAATTCAGATATTCCTTATATGCCGCAGTATGTAGCTCCAAACCAATTGCCTCAAACGCTTGCTGGTCAGATTGAAGGCGCTTCTGTGGGTCAAATTTTTGGACCGTATAAAGAGCAAAATTTTTATGTAGTATCTAAATTAATCGATAAAAAACCTTCAGACTCTACCATGTCTAGCCATATTTTAATTGGTTATAAAGGTGCAGAAAGATCTGAAGCGACAAGAACTAAAGAGGAAGCTAAAAAAATTGCAGATTCCCTTTTAGCGATTATCAAAGCCAATCCAGCGAAATTTAATGAAGAATTGAAACTGTCTGATGAACCAGGTGCTGCCGAAAGAGGTGGTAGTGTGGGTTGGACAACACCTTCATCGTCTTTTGCGCCAGGGTATTTATCATTCTTAGCCAACAATACTAGGGGTAGCATTGGTTTACAAGAGACCAATTTCGGATATCACATCATTAGAGTTGATGATAAGAAAGCGGGAACGATGGGCTATAAAGTGGCTAACCTTGTAAAAGAGATAAAACCTTCGGACAAAACTGAAGCTGAGGTGGATAAAAATGCCAGAAGATTCATACAACAAGTTCAGGGTAAGTCTTTCAATGATTTTGTAAATATTGCGAAAAAAGCCAACTATCAGTATTCAAATGCTAAAATGGCCAAACGTTTTGACGGTCAACTTCAAGGTTTGGGAACGGATAAAGATGGAGACATCATCGCTTGGGCATTTGATAAGAAGAGAGAGAAAGGAGATACAGAACTCTTTAATGTGGAGGGAACAGGTGATAAAATTATTGCTTATCTGAACGGGAAGCAGGAAAAAGGTTTAGTAGATCCTGAATCTGTGAGAGATCAAATAGAAACAGTAGTAAAAAATGAATTGGCTGCAAAACAAATAGCTGCTAAGATCAATGCTGCAAAACCAGCTAATCTAGAAAAAGTTGCTTCTATGTTTGGTACCACAAAACAAGCTGCACAGGTTAATTTATTAAATCCAACAGTTGGAGGAGCCATGGAGCCTAGAGTTGCAGGAGCTGCTTTTGGTGTGGCAAAAGGCAAATTATCTAATCCAGTGGAAGGTGCTACCGGTGTTTATATGGTGATTAAAAAATCTGAAACTATCAATAAGCAGCCTGGCGATGCAAAACAATTCGCAGAATCTAATACTCAAAGAAATGCCGGAATGTTCGGACAAGCTTGGTTGAAGAGTTTGCAAGACAACGCAGATATTAAAGATTATAGAATTGATATCTGGGATAAAATAAGTCAACAATAATCTTATTATTAAACATAGAATAAAGCGACAAGAAATTGTCGCTTTATTTTTGTATTTACCGAACAACGGATAAGCCATGAGTAAATAAAAAATGTCTTATATTTGCTCATTATAAAAAAAACAACAGTGAACATAAGTAAAGAACTGAAAGCTGGGATAATTGCATTAATTGCCATTGTGGGATTTGTATTGCTATTCCAGTTTATGAAAGGTAAAAATCTTTTCAGTACAGATAATATATTTTATGCAAAATATGATAATGTCGAAGGATTGGAACGTTCAAGCGCAGTGTCCATTAATGGTCTGAAAGTAGGGCAGGTGGACAAAATAACACCAATAACAGACAAAGACGGTAAAATTCATTTCGTAGTGAAAATTACTGTTGATGATAATTTTAAATTTTCAAAAAAATCCAGTCTTGAAATTTTTGAACCAGGATTAATGTCCGGTAAAGAGATGCGCGTTAATCTCGCATATGGTGGTGAAGAGGCTAAGGATGGAGATACTCTGCAAGGAGGTTTCAAATTGTCGATGTTGAATAATCTAAGTTCGCAGGTAGGCCCTGTAAAAGATCAACTACAGGTAGTTTTACACCGTGTGGATTCTTTAATGTTGAGTGCCAACCAAATTGTAGATGAACAAAACAGAGCGGAAATCAGAGCTTTATTGGCCAACCTTAATAAGACAGTAGGATCGCTGGAAGGAACTTCTGGTAGTGTTAATTCATTAGTTGCTAATAACGACCCTAAATTGCAGAGGGTTTTGGATAATGCTGACGTAACGGTTAGCAGTGCTAGGGTAGCTATCGATAAATATGGAAATCTCGCTCAGAGTATTGATACCCAAAGACTCAATGCAACCATTGCTAATTTGGATAATACGGTAGATAAACTGAACCAAGTAATTGCAGGTGTAAATGACGGACAAGGAAGTTTGGGTAAATTGATGAAAGATGAACAATTGTATAACAACCTGAATTCTGCATCTACCAATCTAAATTCTTTAATTGAAGATCTAAAAGCAAATCCTAAGAGATATTTGAATTTCTCTGTTTTCGGTAAAAATAGCAGCACAAAAGAAAAATAAAGACTAATTTTTCCCATGGAATATATTGATAATATTATTTTTTTCATTCTTCTAGTAGTTGGTTTCGGCTTGTTTGGAAGAAGCCTATTCAAAATCTATAAGAATATTCTTTTAGGAAGACCTATCTATAGAAACGACAGAAAAGCTGAGCGTTGGGCGACCATGGCTCGTGTTGCTCTAGGACAGGGCAAAATGATGAAACGACCTATCGCAGGTATTTTGCACGTTTTTGTGTATGTGGGTTTTGTAATCATCAATATTGAACTGGTTGAAATAGTTGTTGATGGTATTTTCGGGACACACCGTTTTCTGGCAAGTATTTTAGGAGACTCTCTTTATTCAGCATTCACGGCAACGCTTGAAATTTTAGCGCTATTGGTAATTATTGCTGTAGTGGTATTCTTCATCAGAAGAAATTTTTATGGCGTGAAACGATTGAATATGAAAGAGCTTTTCGGTTGGCCTAAACACGATGCCAATTGGATTTTGATCATTGAATTTGCACTTATGGTGGCATTTTTCTCAATGAATACTTCAGATTTTGTTCTTCAGCAGAGAGGTGAACTGCCATTATTAGGGAGCTATCCTATCAGTGAAAATCTTTTCGCACCGCTTCTGTCATCGTTAAGCAATGGAAGTTTACATTTTATAGAAAATTTTGCTTGGTGGTTTCACTTTGTGGGAATTCTGTTCTTTATGAATTATTTGTATTATTCCAAGCATTTACATATTATTTTGGCTTTCCCAAGTACTTGGTATGCAGATTTAGATCCTAAGGGTGAGTTTGATAATCTAGCGTCGGTAACGAAAGAAATTAAATTAATGATGGATCCCAATGCCGATCCATATGCAGCGCCAGCAGGAGGAGAAGCAGAAGAAGCTCCTTCAAAGTTTGGTGCCGAAGATGTCTTCGATCTTAATCAGGTTCAGTTATTGAATGCCTATTCTTGTACGGAGTGTGGAAGATGTACGGCTAACTGTCCGGCCAACTTAACAGGTAAAAAATTGTCACCACGTTTAATATTAATGAAAACAAGAGACCGTTTGGAAGCTGTTGGAGATAATATTGCTAAGAATGGCAAATTCGTGGATGACGGTAAAAAACTGCTTAACGATTATATTACCAAAGAAGAGCTGTGGGCATGTACAACCTGTAATGCTTGTACAGAGGCTTGTCCAGTGTTATTAGATCCACTGTCGATTATTATGGATATGAGGAGGTTCTTGGTAATGGAGCAATCTGCAGCACCAACTGAACTTAATCTGATGATGACGAATGTTGAAAACAACGGTGCTCCTTGGCAATATAACCAGGCAGACCGTCTCAACTGGGCTAAAGAGAATTAATTAGATGATTTGAAAATTCGATAAGGAGGTAGCTATCCATCATCACATTTTCACATTAACACATTAAATAAATGGATTTCACTATAAAAACAATGGCAGAATATGCTGCCGAAGGAAAATCTCCCGAAGTATTATTTTGGGTAGGATGTGCAGGAAGTTTTGACGACCGTGCGAAGAAAATCACCAAGGCTTTTTGTAAGATTCTTAATAAAATAGGTGTTGAATTTGCAGTTCTGGGTCAGGAAGAATCTTGTACAGGAGATCCTGCAAAGCGTGCAGGTAACGAATTTATTTTTCAGATGATGGCTCTTACCAATATTGAGATATTGAATGCTTATGAGGTGAAGAAGATAGTGACTGCTTGTCCACATTGTTTCAATACTTTAAAAAATGAATATCCAAGTTTAGGAGGGAAATTTGAAGTGTTGCATCACACCCAGTTTTTAAAACAGTTGATGGAAGATGGTAGATTGAAAATTGAAGGTGGAAGTTTTAAAGGCAAAAGAATAACCTTCCATGATCCGTGTTATTTAGGACGAGGAAATGATGAATATGAAGCACCAAGAATGCTGTTGGAAAAATTAGATGCTGAATTGGTAGAAATGAAGCGTTGCAAGCAAAATGGTTTGTGCTGTGGTGCTGGTGGTGCACAAATGTTTAAAGAGCCTGAGAAAGGAAATATAGACATCAATATTGAACGAACGGAAGAAGCGTTGGCTGAAAACCCGAAAGTTATTGCAACGGGTTGTCCGTTCTGTAATACGATGATGACAGATGGTGTAAAGCATTTCAATAAAAATACTGAAGTTGCTGTAAAAGATATCGTTGAACTTCTTGCCGAAGCAGACGATTTGTAGAAGAATCTAGGAAGAAATTCTTAGTGTAATTTTTAAACTTCAAGCAATGAAAATTGAAGAATCCAACATAGTAGAGACCAACGATTACAGAGTGATTATTTACCCAGCTTCCCGACCTTTCACAGCGAAAGAAGCTAAAGTAATTACAGAAACCTTATTCGACTTTTTGCCCACTTGGGCAGCTCATGGCAAACCACTTTCGGCTTCGTTTAAGATTGAGAAGAATCAATTCATCATTATTTGTGTGGATGAAGAGCAGGAAATGGCTTCGGGATGCAGTATTGATGCATTAGGGAAAGTGATGAGAGATTTAGATGCCCAGTTTGAATTGGGTCTTTTCGACAGAATGAAAGCCAGCTTTGTAGAAAATGGAGAAGTAAAAACCCTAAAACTTCAGGATTTCAAAAATGGATTAAAATCTGGTGAAATCTCTAAAGATATTGAAGTATTTGATTTTTCTAAAAATACGTACCTTGACTTTCTAAGTCATTTCTTGCAGCCTTTATCAAGAAGCTGGGCAGGAATGTATGCGAGTTAATCTTAAAAAATATATTCTAATACCCTTTTGGAGTCTTTTTCCGAAAGGGTTTTTTATTTGAAAAAACTTATTTTTGTTCAATACAGAACAGAAATCAAAATTTGGTTTTAAGCTAATAATGCCTCAGAAAGTTCTATTTTTAACTACTTCCCATTCATACGATGATGATAGAATATTCTATCACCAAGCTCTTGAGTTAAAAAATGCAGGCTATGCTGTTAAAATTTCCAGTTTAAGTTCAGAATTTGTCGGAATTATAGATGGGATAGAAGTAGAATCTTATCCCATCCTAGATAAAAAAGTGAATGAAAAAATAAAAAAAATGGTAGATATTGGTACAAACTACGGTGCAGATATCATCATTTGTTCTGAACCACTAGCGGTAATTGCAGCCAACAAAATAAGAAAACGGAAAAAATGCAGTATTATTTACGATATTACAGAATGGTATCCTTCGATGTCTATGATGAGAAACACAGCATTCTTTTTAAAACCTATTAAATTCCTTCAGTTTCTAAGTGTTCATGTCCTTGCCGGTTTCTTAACTACACATTTTATTTTTGGTGAAAAGGAAAAAATGCAACCTTTGACAACCTTGTTTCCTTTAAAAAAAAAAATGCTTCTTCCGTATTATCCTTCGTCAAAATATGTTGACGAGAATATTAATAAGATTGGAAATAAAATTACATTATGCTTTACTGGAGCTATCTCTGAAGAAAAGGGTATTAATAGATTTTTTAATGTGCTTGAAGAATTACAACGACGAAATATTGGACAATATTCAGTATTAATTATCGGTTCACCTGTTAATAAAAAGGAAGAAAAAAATCTAGAGCAACATCTTTTGGCATTAAAGAATGTTGATATACAAATTCAAAAACCAACATCTTTCCAAGATTTTTCAAAGGCTCTTGCAAAAGCTGATATTTGTTTCGATTTGAGATCTTTGAATTTTGAAAATCAGCATTCACTACCCATAAAAATTTTTTATTATATGGGTTCAGGAAAACCTATAGTATATTCTAAACTTAAGGCCATAGAAAACCATTTAAATGTTTCAAATTTTGGTTTTCTGGTCAATCCAGACGATGTGGATGCAATTGTAAATATCATTGCGAATTATCGTCTTAATACAAGTTTGTATGATGAGCATGCACAAAATGCGCGAAATGCATACTTAGAAAATTATACATGGGAAAATATCAATTTTTCTTTTGTAAATTTCGTCTCAAATTCCTTAGATATTTAAGATAATGATGCAACTCACCGTTGTTAAAACATTTCTCTCGCGATTTTTTATATTGTTCCTTAGTTTTGGGTTGGTGATTTTCACCACCAATATTTGGGGCAGTGAGGGTAAAGGTCTTATCTCGATAGTAATCGCTAATGCTGCTATTATCTCTTTTTTCAGTGGCATTTTTGCAGGCGGCAGTTCATCATATTTTTCAACAAAGTTTAAAGTGGAAGAAATTATGCCTTGGTCTTATTTGTGGGCAATAATTGTAGGTATAGCGATGCCATTTATTTTTAGTTTTGCCAATATACAGGGAGACTATTTATTTTATCTCATAGGGATTTCCGTTTTTTCCGCTTTACTAGCCACCAACGTCAGCTTGTTTATTGGAAAAAAGGATATTAAGAGGTACAATATTTATACTGTTCTTCAGCAGTTGCTGCATGTTGTTTTTCTGCTGATTATATTTTTTATCCTTAAAATTACAGATGTAACAACTTATTTTTCTGCTCAAATCTTATGTTTGGGAACTTTGTTTTGCACGAGTTTGTGGCATATAATGAAAAATATCCAATTTAAAGAAATTCGATTTTCGAAAGATGTCTTTATAAGCATGTTTGAATACGGTTGGAAAACACAGTTGAGTGCTTTTATACAATTTTTGAACTACAGACTTTCTTTTTATTTTTTAGAATACTATGAAGGTTTGGCCGTTGTAGGAATATTTTCAGTCGGAATTACTTTTTCGGAAGCGATCTGGACCATTACTCGCAGTATGGCAGTAGTCTTATATTCTGAAGTAATCAATAGTAAAAGCAGAGAAGAATCGATTCAAAAAACAAAATATGCGGTTAAAACTACTTTATGGATTACCGTAATCTTTCTGGCAGCAGTGCTGATAATTCCAAACAGTATGTATTCCTGGATTTTCGGAAAAGACTTTGAACAAACAAGGAAAATTGTGTTCTTTTTATCCATGGGTATTTTGGCAATAGCAACAAGTGATATGGTGGGGCATTATTTTTCTGGAATAAGACAGCTTAACATTTTAAATATTAAATCATTAGTAGGATTATTTTTTACTGTTATTTTATCACTAGTCCTTATTCCTAAATGGGGGATTTTAGGTGCCTGCATGGTGACAACAGTCTCTTATATGGCATCAGCAACCTTATTGTTTTACAAGTTTTATAAAAATACGGATTTCGAGCTTAAAGATTATATTGTTACTAAAAATGATATGCAGAACTTATTTAAAAGTGTTTTTAAAAGATAGTATATTTTCTTCCTGACAAATGCTTATTTTTACTGCTTAGATTGATGATATCATGTGTGGTATAACGGGTTTTTATTCTCCAAAAGTTTTACGCAGTTCAGGCACAATTGTCATGATGAATGATGCCATAAAACATAGAGGACCAGATGATGAAGGATTTTGGATGATGAGTGGATCAAAGAAAGAATTTTTTTCTGGTAAGGATACCATTTCAACTTTAAAAACGATCGTTCCACCAATTCCCTCCGATGAAAAATGTTCGGCAGCTGTTGGTTTTAGAAGATTATCAATTTTAGATCTTTCAGACAAAGGACACCAACCGATGTCTAACGTTACGGGAGACATCATTATTACTTTTAATGGTGAGATTTATAACTTTAAACAACTCAAGAAAGAACTGGAAGAAAATGGGTTTCGATTTGAAAGTGAAACCGATACCGAAGTTATCCTTAAAGGTTATGAGGCATATGGAAACTCTATATTTGAGAAACTTGATGGAATGTTCGCTATCTGTATTGTTGATCAGGCAAATGATAAGATTATTCTCGCTAGAGATAGGATGGGTTTAAAGCCATTATTTTATCATAAAACTAAAGACAGTATTTGTTGGGCATCCGAAATAAAAGCCATTTTAAAAGCCGATTGGGTAGTAAGAAAAATCAATTGGGAAGGTGTGTATACCAACTTCAGATTTCAAACCACCTTAGCGCCTCAAACTTGTTTTGCTGGAATTTTTTCAGTAGAACCAGGAACTTATATTAGTATTACTGGTAAAGGTGAATTGGAATGTAAAAGCACAAATTTCTGGAGATTACCATCAACAATTCATAAGCACATATCTGAGAAAGAAGCTGCTGATACGGTAGAGAAATTATTACACGAAAGCGTTAAGAAGCAACTCTATGCAGATGTGCCAGTGGCAGTAATGATGAGTGGTGGAATAGATTCCACATTAGTAATGTCTAAAGCATACGACATTGAAAGTGATGTATCCGCCTTCACATTAGACTATCAATATGATAACGACGAGGTAAAAAATGCAGAGAAAATAGCAGCCATTAAGAATTTTAAACATCATGTCTATCGGGTGTCTGAAAGTGACATCACCAAAAGCCTTAAACACGATATACAACATTTTGAAGAACCATATATCAGTATAGAGGTATTGGTGCATGCAGCAAATATTGCAAAGCATCATCATTATAAAGTAGTCTTAAGTGGCAATGGAGCAGATGAACTCTTTGGTGGTTATAAGCATCTGCAAAAATTTTTAATATGGAAAAAGAGAAGGAGGCTGCGATATTTGAAAAATTTTATTCCTCCTGTTAATTCTTTTACACAAAAAATAAAGAACTATTGGTCTCAAAAAGATGTATTTGATTTTTTTTCCAAAGGGCAGATAGGCTTTCAGGATCATGAAATTAGAAAGCTTTTTAAAAAAGACTATTTTGATGCTTTTGATTCGTCACTAAAATCTTATCAACACAATGAAAAGTTAGAATATTCTGACTATTTCAGATACGATATGAAATATTCCCTTTCTTCCCATCATGTATTTCGAGATGATCTTAGTGCAATGAGACACTCAGTGGAATTTAGATATCCATACCTTAGTAATGAGCTCATTGATTTTGTTGCGCAACTGCCTCAACATTATAGATTTAACGGTAAAATCAATAAACCACTTCTTCGTGAAGTCGCAAAAAAAGAACTTCCGAAAGAAATTTTACAAATGCCAAAATTGGGTTTTACCTTTCCGTTAGCAAGGTTGATGAATGATAACATCGAAGTTCGTACATTAGCAGAGAAAAGTTTAGATTTGCTTAGAAAGAGAGGTATCTTTAACAATGATGCGATAGATAATTTGGTAAGCAACCCGATGTCTGAGGAGAATGCCTCTAAAATATGGCAATTGATTACTTTTGAACTTTGGTTGCAAAAATATTTTGATGCAACTGTTTAGGATTTTAACATGAAAAAAAATATTTTATTTTTTACAATTTTACTGTGTTTGTGTGGTGTTTACTCCTGCAACAGATCTGATGATGATGTACAGTATATTGATCAGCTTCTGAACATTTATATAAAAGATGCTTCAGGAAGGGACTTGCTTAAAGGTGATGAAGTAGGAACTTATATAGGTTTTTCTGGCAATGATAATTTTGGGATAACAGATAATGCACCTGTTGCCTTTGCAAAAAAAACTGATGCTGGTGGTATCAACTACTTGGAATATTTAGCAGGTGCCAAAAGAGAGATTTTAGATTCTATCAGTCCCGATCAAAAAACGTATCATTCGAGCATCAGGTTAAACTTTACTCAAAAAGTGAATGACGGCACTAATGTTTCCTTCAGTGATACCTTGCGAGTGATTTATAATTGGACGCCCAAGGTTTTTGAAGTTTCCAAAGTGTATTATAACGGTGCTTTGAAGTTTACGAAACAACCAAATCAACCGAATATCATTACAGTAGTTAAATAAATCCGTAAATTTGCCAATGTTTGAGCATTTCCCGATGTTCGGCACATAATTATCTAACATCTATACACAATGTTACAAGTAAATTTTTTGCGCGACAATAAAGATCGTGTTGTTGAAGGTCTTCAAAAAAGACATTTTAAGGATGTAGAACTGGTAGATAAAGCCATTGCTACAGACGACGAGAGAAAAAAAATTCAGTATGATTTAGATTCTCAGCTTTCCGAAATTAATAAAATTTCTAAGGAAATTGGTTTGTTGATGAAAGAAGGTAAAAAAGAGGAAGCTGAAGCTGCTAAGTCTAAAACTTCACAATACAAAGAGTCGAGCAAAGAATTAGAATCTCAATTGAAAGACAGAGAAAATGAGCTTTTAAATATTCTTTATCAGATTCCCAATATTCCGAATGAGTTGGTGAAAGCTGGAAAATCTGAGGAAGATAATGAAATTATCTATCAGTCTCATGATGTGGAAGGTCTTGGTGAAGGCGCTATTCCACACTGGGAGTTGGCAAAAAAATATAATCTGATAGATTTTGAACTGGGAGTGAAAATAGCCGGCGCAGGTTTTCCAGTATATTTAGGGAAGGGTGCAAGAATGCAGCGCGCTTTGGTGCAGTATTTCTTGGATAAAAATGTTGACGCAGGGTATATGGAAGTAAATCCTCCACATGTTGTAAATGAGGCTTCTGGTTACGGAACGGGTCAGCTTCCAGATAAGGAAGGGCAAATGTATTTCATTAATGAAGATAATTTATACCTGATTCCGACGGCTGAAGTTCCGGTGACGAATATTTACAGAGATGTTTTGTTGGATGAGAAAGATTTACCCATTAAAAATACAGCATTTTCGCAATGCTACAGAAGAGAAGCGGGTAGTTATGGTGCTCATGTGAGAGGATTGAACAGACTTCACCAATTTGAGAAAGTAGAAATTGTAAGACTGGAGAAACCCGAGAATTCTTACGCTGCCCTCGAAGGAATGGTGGAGCACGTAAAAGGTATTTTGACTGACTTAGGGTTGCCTTTTAGAATCTTAAGGCTTTGCGGTGGTGATACTGGTTTTGCAGCAGCGATGACTTACGATTTTGAAGTGTGGAGCGCAGCGCAGGAAAAATGGTTGGAAGTAAGTTCAGTATCAAATTTTGAAACTTTCCAAGCGAATCGTCTCAAGTGCAGATATAAAGCGGACGGAAAATCTCAATTGGTGCATACCCTAAACGGTTCGGCAATGGCTTTACCTAGAATTATGGCTGCGTTGTTAGAGAACAATCAAACTCCCGAGGGAATAAAACTCCCAAAAGTTGTCGCAGATTATGCAAAGTTTGAAATAATTAACTAATACTTTAAACATAAAAAAATCCTCCAACTTGGAGGATTTTTTTATTCTGTAGTAATCACCACTTTCTTATCGGAGTTGGTTAGAGGTTTTTTACTGTCAAGAAGGTCATTTGAATTGAGGGTGATCTCTATGGTATTTTTGTCGATTTGCTTCACGTAATCGTGCTTTCCGGAGATGGATTTAATAGGTTTTTGAAATTTTAGTCGGTTTGAGAAAGTCAGATTAAACATTTTCAACATACCTATCATGCCTTCCGCCATTTGCTTGCCGTAAGCTTCAACGGAATCACTTTTGGATTTTGGTGTTGAGGAATCAGATTGATCATCCATTTGATCAAAAACTTTCAACATTTCAGCAGAATTTAAATCATCAGTATTAATGGTAAGCGATTTACCGTCCCATTTTGCGAAATCTTGCAGAGGAATTCTCTTCAAGGTTTTATCACTGCTGAAAACTTGCTTAATTTCTTTTGGAAGCAACTTATCATACTTCATTGAAAATCCTAAAATTTGATCTTTTTCTTTGTCCAATTTTATGTAAACTTTTTTCAGCGCCTTAGCAGAGTCTTCATTGATTTTTATTTTTTCATTCTTTTGAATGTCGTACAAACTTTTCCATTCGGTCGATAAATTTTTAAAGTCATCTATCTTTTTAGAACTTTTATCATCCATCATGCTCATCATTCCCATCATGCTTTTGTCCATTAATACGGATGTTTGCATGCTTGTAGCAGAATCTTTATAGTAGGTAGTTTCAGATTTTACTGAACAAGATTGAAGTATAATGAGTAAAAAGGCACTCACACAACTTAGTAAATATTTCATTTTTATAATTTTAAGTAAATAAAAAAGCAAAATGAATACCATCATTTTGCTTTATTTAAGATTAATTTTTATTGTATTAATGACAAGTTTCGCCTTTTGGGTGAGATGTGTGATGATGACCATCCATATTACATCCCTCATGATCTGTGGAAATCTGCATCGAAGCTTTATTGGGAGAAATGTAAGGAATACCCAGTTCAAGACCTCGGAGCACGAATAAACCACCTAAGATAATCATCATTACAGGAACAAACTGCAATACTTTTCTACGGAAATTCTGTGTCATAAGATTGCCTACCAAAACCACGGCAAACATAAACGGTAGGGTGCCCAAGCCAAAGAGCAACATAAACAGACTGCTTTGCCAGATGCCACCCGCAGCTAATGAGGCTGTAAGTGCCATATATACCATTCCACAGGGCAGAAGTCCGTTAAGCAAACCTGTTGCAAAACGTGATCTGTAATCTGCTTTTTGGAGGAGGTTGCCCAATTTTATTTTAACCTTCAGCAAGGCTTTGTTAACAAAGGGAATTTTAGAAGCGAAATCTTTTCCTCCAAATGAAAATAATGCCATTACAATCAGTAAAACACCAACAGCAATTGTTAATGCCGACTGAAAACCGGCAAATTCGAATCCCTGACCAATGATACCGAGTAATGCTCCCAAAATAGAGTAGGTGAGTATTCTTCCGAACTGATAGGTAAGATTTTGAAGATAGAAATTAGTAGCTTGTTTTCTAGTCAGCCCCATTGATAAGGCAATAGGTCCGCACATACCAATGCAATGGAATCCAGATGCGAATCCCAAACCTAAGGCTGATATAATGAATGCTATTTCCATATTACATCATAATCCATTCTATAAGTAGCTTTCTCTTTTATCCAAGACAACTGTAAGGTATAATTTCCTAACACCAATAATTTGGCTGGAATTGAAAAGGAGTTATCAGGATTAAGCGTGATGTCTTTATTAATATCTAAATTTTTATCATCGGTACGGTTCAGAACAAAACTAACTTTTGCGTTATTATTGTTGATATTTTCAGGAAATTTAATGGTAATTCCTGATTTGTCTTGAGAATACTGAGGTTTCAGCTTCACCGTATCTGCTCTGTTTTTTGCATCAATTACATCCTGATACAATAACTCTTCTTCATAATAATTTTCAGATACCATTTCTGAATTTTTCTGTCCGTTTGGGAAGAGAAAAATCATGGATAGGATGAATACAATAAATGATAAAAGTGCTACAACAACGCCATGTCCCCACGTAAAATTCTTCATAATTAAAACTGTATTTTAAAAGGTCCCTCGAAATAAGTGGTGTAAGAATCGATGAGTTTACCCTTCATGTCGTAAACACCAATGGTAATATTCTGCTTGGAAAGTTTTATTTCACTTTCTGGGAAGCTGATGTTTACTGTTCCTTTTTCTATTTTATCTCTGTCAACCGTAATTTTGCTCGTATTGCTGTAAGTAACTTCACCATGCTGTGGATTCATCACTTTAATAGTAACAATCTTTTTAGAATTGGTTTTATTAAGGAAGGTATAATTGTAGGTATTGGATATTTTTCCATCTCTTACGAAATAAGTACTTCCGGCAGGTTTTATAAATTTTGTTTCCATCTCACCTCTGCTCACGAGAAGGTAAGCTAAGAAACCTGTTAAAGCGAGTAAAACAAACGCAAAAGCTTTCATTCTTCCCGTAAACTTGAATGGTATCTGCTTCTCTATTTCTTCCTCTGTCGCGTAGCGTACCAATCCTTTTGGTAGACCTACTTTTTCCATTACTTCATCACA
>JAEWYW010000025.1 GCA_023458535.1 Bacteroidota bacterium | reverse complement strand
CCCCAAGTAATTTAAGGAGCAATACAGAAAAAGAATCTTCTCTTTTACTAATAATATAAAGAATTTTTTTTATCAATTTGTGTGTTTTGAACAAATAAATTTGCATTCAAATATTCTGCTTGCAAATATACAGTAAAAAAAAATTAATATACGTTTGTTAGTTAAAGAATTGATAAAAAAAGCCGCCTCAATATTGAGACGGCTTCTTCATTATAAAATGTTATTTTAGGGTTTCCAAAACGACCATTTGCTGCCATTATAGACAGCAAGGCGTTTTGCATTTGCTTTATTAACATAAACCATCATACCCGGCGAAGGGCTTGGGATATTGTTAACATCCGAAACCTGGGGTAAAACCATTGCTTTTGTATTTGATTCTAAAACCAAAACCCCATCGTTCACGGCAGAAGAAGTTGCGCCAATAATGGTTTTAGCTGTTACAGCTTCTGAGACCTGAGCAGTTGTTGGCTGGCTGGATAAAACAGTTGTTATGTTTGCGCCTTGCCCACTAAGATCTACCCAACCACCGTTATAATATTTCACTCTCGCATCTGAGGAATTAGAAGCATCTAAAACGATAGCACCTTGTGTTGGGCTACTTGCTAAAGTCCGAACATAAGGAAGAATCAAGCCTTTGTTATTGGTATTTGCAAACTCCAACAAAACCGACGTTTTATTGCTTGCAGTGCCTATATTATCTCCAATAATTACTTGAGAAAACAGTGTCCCCGAAAATACTACTGTTATTATGATTAATAAATTTTTCATTTTTAATGATATTTAATGTTAAAATAGGATTCAAGAAGCATCCTTATTATGCAGATGCTTCTTTCCCACTAATTATTACGGACAAGCGGGTTTGTTGAAACATTTCCAAGCACCGTCTGAGTAAATTTTCAAACATTTGCTGAAGGTATCATAAACCATCATTCCTTCAACAGGATTTGTAATTTTTGTAATATAATTAGATGCCGCAGATTGTGCAGGGTCAGATGTCATTCTTGTAATCACCAAACCTTTGGTATTGGATTCTAAAACAGTGTACGCCGAATTTCTAATCATCGGCCAGTTTCCGTTGTCGGCGCCAGCTCTTTTCAACAAGGTAATACCGTGTACCACTGGGACTCCAGCATTTGTTGTATTTGGATTATTATAACACGCAAGTGTTACTAATACAGCATCATTGCTCTTAATATTATTACAAGAACCTCCTAATCCATTATTAGCACATTCAGATTGAGCGCTTGTTGGAAGCGTATTAATATTGGGATCCGTAGCATCGGGATCTGTAACATCATTGGTACGCAGAATTGCTGCTTCTACAAATTGATTTCCTGCTGTTGCAGTATTACTTACCGTTACTGTAATAACGTATGTAATTTCACAACCATTTGGGAGGTTAAGAGACGAAGAATAGGTATTTGAACCTGCATTATAACTCAATGCCACACTTTCGCTTCCGCATCCATTTGCAATAAACTGAATATTTTGAGGCGACAAACCACTCGGAATTTTAAAGGTAAAAGGAGCGCCCGTTACATCACTTGCCCCCCATTTTTCACTTTCACAGTATAGGCTACTGCATCACCTTGATGAAGGTTTGTTTGATCAGGAGTTATTGAAGAAACCATTAAATCTGCACTTTTTACTACAACACTTGCTGTTACTGATGTTTCTTGACCTTTAATAAATGTCCACGTATCAATAGCTCGCATATCTCCAAATTGCCCAGAAGTCCCTGATCCTCCAACTCCCCAGATATGACCATTTGTATTACTGCTAAGTCCCGTGCTATTTGCAGGTGGCAAATGGCTGTTGTTTTTAGGATTTGGATTAGAACCATTTGACGAATTTGGGATATTACTATCATTCCAAAAAACAATATCTGAAACAACTTGATTCAAATTGGCATAATTCAATAATTCTACAATGGTTCCAAATCTATTGTATTCCATATCCATATAAGGGAAATGCACTTCTGCACCTTGTAATCTGATGGTAATTGTAACCGGAAACGTGCCTACTGGGGATGCGTTATTAGCACCATCTTTGCTATCCCAATAAATTTGATTTAATCCTGCTGAAGAAGCTCCTGTGAGTACACGGGTTACAAAACTTGGGTTTGCAGAAGTTCCCGTAATTGAGATGGTGTAATTGCCTTGCACATCTGCATTGAATTTAATATAACCCCCTTTATTACTCACCTGCCCCGGCGTACCTTCAACCCCGGTTAAGCTTACATTACTAACATGCGGTGTCACCACGGTGTTTTTCAACCATGTTGTATTACCAGGAACTGCACCAACAGACGAAGCAGGCAAATCTGAGCTTGGCAAAGTATAAAACATTTTGTGAGTAATATTTTGGTTAGTATCTGCATTGTTTGGGTTTTGCACTCTTCCCACTAAATTTGATGCTAAAGAACTCGTTAAACTCTGATAAATAGGGAGCTGAGTATTGGCATCCAAAAAACCATTGTTATTTACAAAAAAAGTAAAGTAAATACCATTATTTCCATTATTGCTCACCCGGTAGGTATAGCCATCTTTGGTAAGAGTGTATAATTTCCCATAAAAGCCCTTAGAGTTAACTTGCCCCGTTCCGTTAGTTAAATTTAGAACATTAGTATAAACCCTTCCCGGAATAAATGCATTATTGGTGGGGTTGATTACTGAAACGTCCCAAGCCATAATACCTGCATCACCAGTACTTTGAGTCCAATTAGCGTTTGCATCAAAAGTAGTTTGGGGATCACTTGTTCTTCTTGCTACAAATTCTACCCTATAAATTCCATCACCTCCATTAGGTACTAAATAATAGATAGGTGTATATCTATTGCCACCAGTTTGTCCCGATAATTGCGGACCTGCTAATTCTGCCGTACGATTAGTTATTACTCCAGTAGAAGCATTATCAACTACTAGAGTTCCGCTAGGAGAATACAATCTTATTTTGGCATTTCCTCCGGTATTCTGCGCACTAGAAGCCATTGTAATCCTTTCACCAGCTTTGGCATAAACATAATGAAATCCTTGGTTTGGAAAAGGCCAGTTAACCGTAGGTGCGTTGCTGGATCGAAGATAGGCACGTACACCTGTAGCTCCGGATGGGTAAAGATCTTTGGATCCATCGGCAAACAGAGAATTACTACAGAGAATGGTGGCAAAAATCATCATTACGCGAAATAAACGTAGAGATTCTTGCCATGAGTATATTATTAATTTCATGAATTTGTATGTTTTGTTAATATTTTGTATTAAAAAAAATGAAAACTATAAAAAAGTAGATTGTTTGTATATAATTTCATTTAGAAATAATTTTTATATTAACAAGTAGGTGGCGGCCTGGAAAACAAAAATTGGGATAACTCTTCTGTTCTCTCAAAATCTACTGAATAAATATTCATTAAATAGGTGAACACATGAATATTACTTGTAATAACAGAATAAGCAACGATATTCTTTGAAAAAGAAGTAAGAGAAATTACGGAGTTTTTAGTATTGGTAAAAGTAGCTGTATTAAAAAAATCTTCTAATTTGGTACTTTTAAAAACAAATCTGGGCGCAGGAGTTTCGGGAGATTTTTAATTTGATTTTTAGATTCTTCCTTGGAAACGGGTATCTGTTTCTTGATCTTAACCGTTCGAACTTCTTTAGCAATTTTACCATCCAAAGAATCATTTATTTTTACAATTTTTGCGTTAGTTGCCTCTCCTATTTCAATTACAATAGAAGCACCCGAAACATAAATTATAGGTTGTTGGTCTTGCTGCGGCTCATTAATCTCTAATGCAGTCGCATTAAAAAATGAAGATATGCAAAGAAGAGGCAACAAAATTAATTTCAAAAACAAGGAATTAAATTTCCAATTTTGGATTATTGATTTTGTTGCTCTAAAGAATAATTTTTCTTTCAAGCTTGTGTTTGTGTTTTTTTCAAATCATTTCTTAAAGAAATAATTTTCATCAAAGGTAAGAAAAATAAAGGATGTTCTACACAAGAAATTCTAAAATATGTTCTATTTTACAACAAAAAGGGTGAAAACACCTTTTTTAAGATTTCAAAAATTATCAATTCACAATAAATTATTCATTATAAAATCAGTTTTATTTTATAATAATTAATAAATAATTAATTATTGAAAACAAATTAATAATCACAACACTAACTTATTGATAATTTAATTTTAACTAAACTAACAAAATTTGATTTATTATAATAAATCTGTTAATTTTTGTTAAATAAATTATACAGAAATATAAAATAATGCCATTTTATTCTTCATTTACATACATTCTAATTAGTAAAAAAATCTATTTTATAAAAAAATCAGCCTGTCGAAGGTCATTTTTAAATTAAAAATTTTTGCTTTTCGGGGGATTCTCATCTTTGTATTATATCAATGTACAGTTTTTAGGGTTACTATTGATAATATATGAAAACAAAAAATACCCTCACTTTTCAGTAAGGGTTATTTTGATTGGTGAGGAAGGAATTACTTCAATTCAACTTCAGCTCCAGCTTCTTCAAGTTGCTTCTTAAGAGCTTCAGCTTCGTCTTTAGAGATACCTTCTTTGATTGGAGCCGGAGCACCATCTACGATATCTTTAGCTTCTTTAAGACCAGCACCAGTTAAATCTTTTACCAATTTAACGATAGCCAATTTAGAAGCACCAGCTGATTTCAAGATTACGTCGAATTCAGTTTTTTCTTCAGCAGCATCTCCACCTGCAGCACCTCCTGATACTACTACAGCAGCAGCAGCTGGCTCAATTCCGTACTCATCCTTAAGGATAGCAGCTAATTCGTTTACGTCTTTTACTGTTAAGTTTACTAGCGTTTCAGCTAAATTTTTTAAATCTGACATTTTTAAATGTTTTTGTTGATTATTGTATTATTTTTTGAGTGTCAATTATTCTGCAGCTGGAGCTTCCCCCTCTGCAGCAGCTTCTGGAGCTTCTGGAGCCTCAGCAACTGGAGTTTCTTCCACTGCAGGAGCCGCTTCTTCAGCTTTTGCTTCAACAGTTTCAGGTTTGTTTTGTAATGCAGATACAACTCTCTGAATAGGAGACTGAAGTAATCCGATGATTTCTCCGATCATTTCCTCTCTAGACTTGATATTAGCTAAAGTTTCAAGGTTGTTATCTCCTACATAGAAAGCTTCTTGAACAAAAGCCGACTTTAAAGCTGGTTTTTCTTCTTTCTTTCTGAAATCTTTAATTAATTTCGCTGGAGCATTAGCTGTTTCAGCAACCATTAAAGCAGAGTTTCCTTTGAATGTTTCGAACATTTCAGAATAATCTACTCCTTCGATTTGCTCCATTGCTTTTTGTAAAAGGGTGTTTTTCACCACTTTTAACTTGATATTGTTTTTGAATGCCTGTCTTCTGAAATCTGAAGTCTTAGAAGCGTTCAAACCTTCAAGATCCGCTACATAAACTACTTTTGCGTCCTGTAGTAAATCCTTCAATTCTTGTATTACTAATACTTTTTCTTCTTTTGTCATGTCTTACAGATTTTAGTTTACAGATTTAGTGTCAATCGCAATACCAGGACTCATTGTAGAAGACAAATAGATTGACTTTACATAAGTTCCTTTTGCTGCAGTTGGCTTCATTTTGATTAATGTCTGGATCAACTCCTGAGCATTTTCTTTCAATTTAGCCGCGTCGAAAGATACTTTTCCGATACCTGCGTGAATAATTCCGTATTTATCTACTTTGAAATCGATTTTACCAGCTTTCACTTCTTCCACCGCTTTACCGATTTCCATAGTTACAGTACCTGATTTCGGGTTTGGCATTAAACCTCTCGGTCCTAATACTCGTCCTAATGGACCTAATTTACCCATAACAGCTGGCATAGTTACGATTACATCGATATCTGTCCAACCGTCTTTTATTTTCTGTAAATATTCGTCTAGACCTACATAGTCTGCACCTGCAGCTTTCGCTTCAGCTTCTTTATCTGGAGTTACTAAAGCCAAAACTCTAATATCTTTACCAGTACCATGAGGAAGAGATACTACACCTCTAACCATTTGGTTTGCTTTTCTTGGATCAACACCCAATCTTACAGCGATGTCTACAGAAGCATCAAATTTCGCAGTGTTTACTTCTTTTACAAGAGCAGAACCTTCTTCCAAAGAATATGCTTTATTCTTTTCTACTTTACTTAAAGCTTCTTTCTGCTTTTTTGTCAATTTTGCCATTTCTTTAAGTTTTAAGCGTTAGTTGGTTTAGTTCCTGTTACTCTTAATCCCATAGAACGAGCCGTACCCGCTACCATAGATAGAGCAGAGTCCATCGTAAAGCAGTTAAGATCCGCCATTTTGTCCTCAGCGATTTTCTTTACTTGATCCCAAGATACAGAACCTACTTTGTTTCTGTTTGGTTCTCCAGAACCACCCTTAATCTTAGCAGCATCCATTAACTGGATTGCAGCAGGAGGAGTTTTAATTACGAATTCAAAAGATTTGTCTTCGTAAACTGTAATTACTACAGGTAAAACTTGTCCTGGCTTGTCTTGGGTTCTTCCGTTAAATTGTTTACAAAACTCCATGATGTTCACACCCGCAGAACCCAAAGCTGGACCTACTGGTGGGGAAGGGTTAGCAGCGCCACCTTTCACCTGAAGTTTTACCATTTTAAAGACTTTCTTAGCCATTATAAATTTGTTTTTTGTTGAATAATCAATGAATTTGGAAGCATTTCTTATTCTACCGAATTGTTCTTCTCACATCACAAAACGGTATTTTGGTTTGCAAAAGTATTAATAATTTTTGAAACAGCAAACGGAATTTACTGATTTTTATACAATTATAATTAAATAATAGTTGGTACATTGACATTAGCCTTCTTCTATTTAAATAAGTATGTACACTAAATGCGCCTTCTTATTTATATATATCATAAAACTTATTTATAATAAGATAAACCAAGTGATGATTCGTTTTCACAAAACCACCATGTATTTAAACAATTGAGAAGCAAAAGAATAGCTTAAAACAATAATAAATATGCAGTATTAAATACATCAAAAAAAATAAAAAAAAGTTTTTTCCTGAAGAATTTTATATATTTGCAGGAATTAACAATTTTAAAATAAATTTACTATGTCAGACATTGCATCAAGAGTAAAAGCTATCATCGCTGATAAGCTTGACGTTGAAGAAACAGAGGTAACTCCTGAAGCTAGCTTCACTAACGATTTAGGAGCTGATTCATTAGATACTGTTGAACTTATCATGGAATTCGAAAAAGAATTCAACATCCAAATTCCAGATGATCAAGCAGAAAAAATCACTACTGTAGGTCACGCTATCGCTTACATCGAAGAAGTAGTAAATAAATAATATTCTTCAACATTTAAGAAATTAAAATTTATGGAATTGAAAAGAGTAGTTGTAACCGGTTTTGGCGCCATTACGCCCATTGGAAATAATGCTAACGAATACTGGGAAAACCTTATTAAAGGTGAGAGCGGTGCTGCTCCTATTACTCTTTTTGATCCCACAAACTTCAAAACAAAGTTTGCTTGCGAAGTAAAAAATTTCGATCCATTGAACCACTTCGAGAAAAAAGAAGCAAAAAAAATGGATAGGAATACCCAATTTGGGATGGTGGCTGCTAAAGAAGCCATAGAACATTCCAGAATTATTGAAGATAACGTAGATAAAAATCGCGTGGGTGTTATCTGGGGATCAGGTATTGGTGGTTTAGAAACTTTTGAGACAGAAGTTTTAGGATGGGCCAATTCCGAAATACCAAGATTTAACCCTTTCTTCATTCCAAAAATGATTGCGGACATCACACCAGGACATATCTCTATTGAGTATGGCTTTCACGGTCCCAATTATACCACGGTTTCAGCATGTGCATCTTCTGCCAACGCCATTATAGACTCTAAAATGCTTATTCAGTTAGGAAAAGCAGATGTGATTGTTTGTGGAGGTTCTGAAGCAGCAGTTACAGCGAGTGGAATTGGTGGTTTCAATGCTTTAATGGCACTTTCAACTAGAAATGACGACCCTAAAACAGCATCTAGACCTTTCGATAAAGATAGAGACGGATTTGTATTGGGTGAAGGAGCTGGAGCGATTATTCTTGAAGAATATGAGCATGCTGTAAAAAGAGGAGCTACCATTTATGCCGAACTGAAAGGTGGAGGTATGAGTGCTGATGCTTATCACATGACGGCACCACATCCTGAAGGATTGGGAGCACACATGGTAATGAAAAACTGTTTAGAAGACGCAGGTTTATCAACCGATGATGTAGACCACATCAATATGCATGGAACCTCTACGCCATTGGGTGATATTGCTGAATCGAACGCTATTTCAAAACTTTTGGGTGAGCACGCTTTCGACATCCAGTTGAATTCCACAAAATCTATGACTGGCCACCTTCTTGGTGCAGCTGGTGTAATTGAAGCTATAGCAGCTTTAGGCACTATTATGCACGGTATTGTTCCTCCTACCATCAATCATTTTACTGATGATGAAAATTTAGATAGCAGACTGAATTATACATTCAACACAGCTGTTAAAAAAGATGTGAATGTTGCCATGAGCAATACATTCGGTTTCGGAGGTCATAACGCTTGCGTTCTATTTAAGAAAATCTAATATTCCAGATGGAGTTACAGAAATATTTTTCTAAATTCCTTCTTAAAAGCAGAAAAAGAAAACTCACAGAAAGAGATTATTTCTTGTGCTCTGAACTCAACAAGATTTTAGGCACCGACGTACAAAATATTGATCTTTATCGTGAAGCTTTTTCATTAAAAACCAATTCTAAAACTTCCAATTCTAATTACGAAAGATTAGAGTTTTTGGGAGATTCTGTATTGGGAACGATTATTTCATGCTATTTATTTCATACGTATCCCAATGCCAATGAGGGATATTTAACGCAAATGAAATCTAAAATAGTCAATAGAAAAAATCTGAACAAACTTGGAGACAACCTTAAACTGACGGATTTTATACAACGAAACCCCGCAGTGGCTTTAGGCGAAAATATTTCGGGAAATCTTCTAGAAGCGCTTGTAGGAGCCATTTATCTTGATTTTCAGTATGAGGTCTGCAAGAAAATTGTTCTCGAAAAATTGCTTACGCCAGCAGAAATAAATAAATTAGAGAATAAAATTGTAAGTTATAAAGGTCTTTTGTTGGAATGGAGTCAAAAAAAGAAACTTCATATCCGATACGAAACTTGCGAAGAAATTTTGGTGAACAAATCTGTGCATTTCAGATGCCATGTGTGGTTGGGCGATGAAAAAATTGCAAATGCTACCGAACCATCGAAAAAGAAGGCAGAAGAAAAAGCAGCGCAGAGAGCATTTTACATGCTGAATAAAAAAGAAAACATTCTTGGAAATTCAAAAACTATATGATTTTGACGAGCTCGATTTAGATGATATTGCCATCAGTTTGGTAAGATTGGTCAAACATATACCCGATTACGAATTATTTTTCCAAATCAACCAAAGTAATAATGAATACCTTAATTTTTCAAGAATCAAAGATTTGGTGATTGAAGGTCAGTATTTCGATTATTACTTTACCAGATTTCAAGGTTACCACAAATTTTCAAAGACTTGCTTTACATTAATTGCCAACAAATCTGTTCACAGTGTTCAAAAGCAAGAAATAACTGAGCTTTTCACCACCGAGGAGAATGTTAAGCATTTATTAAATAACCAAACAGATGTGGACTATCTTGTTCACAGTTCAGAGGAATATCCTGATTTTTCCGTAATTTTGTGGCCGTCAAATCTTGTATTTCCTTTACAAGAATATCGATTATGTTTCGAAGAGGAACTTTATCAAATAATTCAGTATTATGAATAAGTATTTAAAGAAGACAAAAATTATCGCAACCCTTGGCCCAGCTTCTTCCACTAAGGAGATTATGCTGGATTTAATAAAAGCGGGTGTAGATATTTTCAGAATAAATTTTTCCCATGCAGATTATGATCTTGTACGAAAAAATATTAGTATCATCCGCGAAATCAATCAGGAGTTTGGTTTTTCTGTAGGGATTTTAGGTGACCTTCAAGGTCCAAAATTAAGAATAGGTGTTGTTAAAGAGGGTTCTTATCTCAATCCTGGTGACATTCTTACTTTCACCAATGAAAAAATTGAGGGCGATTCTTCCAGAGTATTCATGACTTATGAGCAGTTCCCACAGGACGTAAAAGTAGGTGAGAGGATACTAATAGACGATGGAAAATTGGTTTTAGAAGTCATTGAAACCAATAATAAAGATTTAGTAAAAGCGAAAACAATTCAGGGTGGACCTTTAAGCTCCAAGAAAGGAGTAAATCTTCCAAATACCAACGTTTCTCTCCCAGCACTCACAGAGAAAGATATCCAGGACGCCAATTTTATTTTGGATATGGAATTGGATTGGATTGCGCTTTCGTTCGTAAGAAGCGGACAGGATATCAAAGATCTTAAAAATTTAATTGAAGCACATCCAAGTGATTTCCATACACCCATTATTGCAAAAATTGAAAAGCCTGAAGGCGTTGCAAATATCGATGAAATTCTTGCAGAGTGCGATGGATTAATGGTGGCAAGAGGAGATTTAGGTGTGGAAGTTCCAATGGAGGAAGTTCCTGCTATTCAGAAAAACTTGGTGGAAAAAGCCAGATTTCATGCTAAACCCGTAATCATCGCTACACAGATGATGGAAACGATGATCAATAGCCTTACTCCTACAAGAGCAGAGGTGAATGATGTTGCCAATTCGGTTTTGGATGGTGCAGACGCAGTAATGCTTTCGGGAGAAACTTCAGTGGGAAGATATCCTGTACAAGTGGTAGAGAATATGGCGAAAATCGTCAAAAACATCGAAATGACTTCTTTCTACCAAACCAAAAACTCACCTATAGAAAAAGAGCACAAAACACTTGGCGACAGATTTATTACCGACAGGGTGTGTTTAGCTGCGGTGAGAATTGCAAAGTCTACAAATGTGGAAGCGATTATTACACTTACCCATTCTGGATATACAGCTTTCCAAATTGCGTCTCACCGTCCCAATTCGCATATTATTGTGTACAGTGCAAATAAAAGGGTAATTACCATGCTGAATTTAGTTTGGGGTGTTCATGCGTATTATTACGATTTGAACCGTTCTACAGACGAAACCATTATTCAGGTGAATATGCTCACATTGAACAACGGTTATGTGGAACAAGGTGATTTTGTAATTAACTTGAACGCAACACCTTCCTACAAAGGAGGTAAAACCAATACTTTGAGGTTGACGACGATATAATAAAGTTGAACATATTGTGAATTCAAAAGCTCTAATTCCAGTTGTTTTTTTGTTAATTTCATTAGTAATCTATTTTATTATAGAAATTTACAACAACAAAAAAAATTTTAATGAAAGTTATAGTGGTATAATTACCTTCATATCAAAAGGCAGAGGAGGAAAGCATTACTATTATAATGAGAACAAATATTTTACAGATGATGAATTTAATATTAAAAGAAACTCTGATAAGATAGCAATAGGAGATTCAATATCTAAAACTAAACAATCTTTATCCTTGTACGTTTTTAGAAAAAATAAAGATAATATCTATACTTTTAAATTTAAATTTATTGGTAAATGAAAAGATTATCAAAAATTTGATAATCTTTTCATTTTAAACACCTATAACAGTTTTCGGTGTAACAAATTCTCTTAAAGTAAGCAAAGATAGTTCAGTTCCGTAGCCTGAAGCTTTTGCACCACCAAAAGGAAAACGGGGGTCTGAACTTGTCATTTTATTAATATTTACCGTTCCAGACTCAAGGTTTTCTATGAAAAAATCTTGTCTTTTCTTATCATTTGTCCAAACTGCATTCGAAAGACCAAAAGGTATATCATTTGCCATTTTCAGAGCTTCATCATCTGTTTCTGCAATCATCACCATTCCCAATGGTCCAAAAAGTTCTTCCTGCAAAATCGGATTTCCTTCTTTCACTAATATAAGCCCAGGTTTGAAACTGTTTTCAGAAATTCTTTCCAAAGGAAGAATTACTTCCGCACCGTTATCTAAAGCTTTTTGGTATTGTTTTTCCAAATCATCCGCCAAATCGGGTCTTGCCATTCCGCTCATTTTGGTTTCCTTATTCATTTTATCTGCGGGAACGTATTTTTTATATTCCTCCATGAACAAAGGCATGAAATCTTTTTCTACATCCTTCTGCACAATAAAGCGTTTTGCTGCGATGCAAGTTTGACCACAATTTTGAAGTCTTGCTTTTGCACCAACCTTTGCAGCCTCAGCTAAATTGGCATCATCTAAAACAATAAATGCATCACTGCCACCCAGTTCCAGTAAAGATTTTTTAATGTTTTTACCTGCAATTGAAGCTACCTCAGCGCCAGCACCTCCACTTCCTGTCAAGCTAACACCTTTAACAGCATCGTGCTCCAAAATTTCTTTTACTTCCTTATGTCCTACTTCTAAATTCTGGAAAACACCCTCAGGAAAACCAGCTTCCAAAAACATTTTCTCGATGGCATTTCCACTTCCAAAACAAATTGATGCGTGTTTTAAAACTACCGTATTACCTGCCAACATGGCGGGAACACAAAAGCGCAACACTTGCCAAAAAGGGAAATTCCATGGCATTACTCCTAAGATAACACCTTTCGGAACGTAATGTATTTCGGAAATGGAATATTCAGAATCAATTTTTTCGGGTGCAAGAATATTTTCCGCTTTGGCATAATAATCCATCATCAAAGCACATTTTTTAACCTCTGCAATGGCTTCGGAGATGGGTTTGTTCATTTCCTGTGTAATGATGGTTCCAAATTCCTCCGCTTTAAATTTTAAAATTTCAGAAGCTGCAGAAATCAGTTTTTGTCTATCTTCAAAAGAAACTTTTCGCCAAGATTGAAAAGCGCGGTCGGCTATTTTTAATTTATTTTCTATGTTTGAATCCATTACAATGTATTTAGAATTGAAAAAACGAGCCTAAAAGTCCGTTCAAGTATTGTTTTTAGGAGAATCAAATTTAACAAATTCTATTCCCAAAATCTTTTAAATTCGATTATTTATCTCTATGCAATTATTGAAAAAATCTAAATCATGAACCATTCATTTACCAAACTTGCTGCCAATCTAGCGGTTCTGTCTTGTATATCGTATGTGGGATTAACCTCTGCAACATCCAAAGCTTTAAGTTTTATATTTTTCAATAAATGTTTATAAATATGCATAAATGTGGCATCTGCAAAAATACCATTATATGCTGCCGCAGAAACTCCTGGAGCAACCGAGGCATTGAAAACATCCATACAAATGGTGATGTATAGAACATCTATTTCCAACAGAAATTCATTTAATCTTTCATAGATCGAAGGTAAGTTTTCGAAAAATATTTCTTCAGCCAAAATGTATTTCATTCCAAATTGATGAGCGACATCAAATAATTTTAAAGTATTGGAATTTCTCTGAATACCTATATGCATTGAATGAATCGTGCCTTCTTGTGCAATTTGCCAAAACCCGGTTCCAGAAGAAGCTCCTACTCCATTTTCCGGTTCTCGATTATCAAAATGAGCATCGAAATTAATGATTCCTATTTTTTTATCTGGAAAGGCATTTTTTACCCCTGAGTAATGACCGAAAGTAACTTCATGCCCTCCTCCCAACACCATAGATTTTCCTCCTTTTTGTAAAACATTCATTGTACGTTTGGCAAGTTCATCTTGTACTTTTTCAAGACTCTGACCTTCACAAAAAATATTTCCGAAATCCAACAACTTAAAATCAGCATTGACTACAGGAAAATTACTCATGTTTTTACGGATAATATCAGGAGCATCCTTCGCTCCCACCCTGCCTTTATTTCTTCTCACGCCTTCATCTACAGCAAAACCCGCTAAAACGAAATCATTAGGTGAAATATCATCGAAATTATTAATGATTTTAACCCTCTGAAAAATTCTGTGATAAAGTGCATCATCACCATCTAATCTTCCCTGCCAAATATTATTTTCCATTATTTTTTATCCTTAAACTTCGTTATAAAAGCTTTTTCCTTCCTATTTTATTAACTTTTAATATTCTTAAAATTAAAATTTTCGTAAAAATTTATAAAAAAATTTTGCCATTTCGTAGAAAATATATTTCTTTGCGAGACAAAATTAAAAAAAGTGTACAATCAGATTTCTAAAATATATATGCATATGCATTACTGCTCTAAGTAAGAGGGGTGATATTTTATGTATATTATTTAAAATTTGATAATACTAAGATATTTAAAACTCCTCAGAAATGAGAAGTTTTTTTTATTTAAAATAATTTTGAAAATTTGAATTAATAGTTTTTAAGAATGTTATCAAAGAGATGTAAATATGCGCTGAAAGCAATGGTTTGTCTGGCAGAGGTTTACCAGAAAGGACACATGAAAACAGCCGCTATTGCAGAACAAGAAAATATTCCAAAAAAATTTTTAGAGCAAATACTTTTAGAGTTAAAGAGATGGAAGCTCGTAAATAGCAAACAAGGAATTGGCGGTGGTTATTATATGATAAAATCACCCAGAGAGGTTTCTCTTGCAGATTTATACAGAATATTTGACGGCCCTATTGCTTTAACCCCCTGCGTATCATTGAATTATTACGAGAAATGCGACGATTGCGAAGATGAAGCAACATGCTACCTCCGAAAAGGTTTAGAGGAGGTAAGAGACAAAACACGTAAAAGTTTAATGGAAGCAACGATTCAATCGTTTGTTGATAATAAGCGTTTTTTTTAGTATTGAAAAATCTACTAATCAGATAGAAAATATAAAATTTGAATTAAAACACTACTTATTTGATAGAACTTATGTAATTATAAATTTTTAGAGATGAGTTTAAAAGAAAAATACCAAGCAATTATAGATTCGGATATCGATAAAACCAGTATTGAAGGTCAAATTCAATACTTGACTTCAAATTTTAAAGAGATCGCATTTTCTACGAGTTTTAGTCTAGAAGATCAGCTCATTACCCACTTTTTAAGCAATAAAAGTGTAAAATTTTTCACTCTCGATACGGGCAGACTGTTTGAGGAAACATACGAAACTTGGAGCTTGACTTTAGCGAAGTACAAAATTAAGATTAACGCCTTTGCACCAGAACAGCAACTGTTAGAAAATTTCGTAAGTGATTATGGTCCTGATTCTTTTTATCAAGCCGTAGAAAGTCGAAAACAATGTTGCACCATCAGAAAAGTTTTGCCTTTAAAAAAAGCTTTGAAAGGTCAACAAATTTGGATAACAGGATTAAGAGCAGAGCATTCTTCAAGTAGAGAAAACCTCGAAATCTTTGAGTTTGATGACGATAATAATATCATCAAATACAATCCTTTACTCCACTGGACAACTGAAGAAGTACGAGCCGAAATAAAAAAATTCGGAATTCCTTATAATAAACTTCACGACAAAGGATATGTAAGTATAGGCTGTGAGCCCTGCACCAGAGCAATACAAAAAGGTGAAGATTTTAGAGCTGGACGCTGGTGGTGGGAAGATCAATCTAAAAAAGAGTGTGGTTTACACGTAAAAAATTAAAAAAAGAATCAAAAATATGGGACAAAAACAAAATTATTTACAAGAACTGGAGGATGAAGCCATCTATATTCTTCGGGAAACCGCAGCACAATTTGAGAAGCCTGCCTTACTTTTCTCGGGAGGAAAAGATTCGATTGTTTTGGTACATCTTGCTCTGAAAGCATTCCGACCAGGCAAGTTTCCGTTTCCGCTTGTGCATATTGATACTGGACACAATTTTCCGGAAGCACTTCAATTTAGAGATTATTTGGTTGAAAAAATTGGCGAAAAACTAATTATAGGGTTCGTAGAAGACAGCATTAAAAAATACAATTTAAAAGAAACCCCTGGAAGATTTCCATCGAGAAATGCTTTGCAAACCTATGCTTTGTTGGATGTTATTCAAGAAAATGAATTTGATGCTTGCATTGGAGGAGCCAGAAGAGATGAAGAAAAAGCAAGGGCCAAAGAACGAATTTTTTCGGTAAGAGATGATTTCGGACAATGGGATCCCAAACTTCAACGACCAGAATTGTGGAATATTTTGAACGGTAAAATCCAGAAAGGACACAATGTAAGAGTGTTTCCCATAAGTAATTGGACGGAATTAGATGTTTGGAATTATATCAAACAAAATAATATTGAATTACCGAATTTATACTTTGCTCATGAAAGGGAATGCATTCATTACAATGACAAACTCATTGCAACCTCAGCGTTTATTCAGCCCAACGAACAAGATATTGTGGTCACCGAAAAAGTTCGGTATAGAACTGTGGGAGATATGACCTGCACCGCTGCTGTTCCCTCCAATGCCTTTAATATTGATGATATCATCCAAGATATTATTCACACTCGAATCAGTGAAAGAGGACAAACCCGCTTAGACGATCAATTGTCGGAAGCAGCAATGGAAGACCGTAAAAAGCAAGGTTATTTCTAAACTAAAACATCAAAAAACGAAAGAAAATGAACACACTAAAATTTATAACAGCAGGAAATGTTGACGATGGCAAAAGCACTTTAATTGGAAGATTGCTGTACGATTCCAATAGTATTCACACAGATCAGTTAGGAATATTACAAAATAAAGTTGGCAACGAAGGTGATGAAATAGATTTAGCATTAATTACTGATGGTTTAAGAGCAGAAAGAGAACAGGGAATTACCATAGATGTTGCCTACAAGTATTTTTCTACAGCAAAAAGAAAATTCATTATTGCAGATGCACCTGGTCATGAGCAATACACCAGGAATATGATAACAGGTGCATCCACTTCCGACCTCATCATTATCTTGGTGGATGCAAGAAAAGGAATCACTAGCCAAACCAAGAGACATGCAAGTATCGGTTCTTTAATGGGAATAAAAAAAGCCGTGGTTGCCGTCAACAAAATCGACTTGGTGAACTATTCAGAAGAAGTTTTCAACAATATTCAGCAAGATTTTAAAATCTTACAGCAAGCTCTAGATTACAGTGAGGTCATTTTCATTCCAGTAAGTGCGTTGGTGGGGGACAATATTGTCGACAAATCAATTAAAACCGCATGGTACCAAGGAGACACACTACTTAGCACACTTGAAAACATTGAAATTGATACCACAGCAAATTTACCATCAAGGTTTCAAGTTCAGTGGGTAATTCGTCCAAAAGATGAAGAATTTCATGATTATCGTGGGTATGCTGGTCAAATACAAAGCGGGACCTATAAGATGGGTGATCAAGTAAAAATTCTTCCAAGCGGTATTGAAACTGAAATTTCAAAAATTGAAAAGCATCACAAAGAAGTAGAAAAAGCAGTTGCAGGAGAAAATGTTGTGCTGCACCTCAAAGACAATATCGATATCAGCCGTGGTGACACCATTATACTTCATAATGAAAATCCTAAATCCTCCAACGAAATAAAATCTTGGATTTGCTGGCTGGATCAAACGCCTTTACAGCAGGGGAAAACGTACTTATTGCAGCACAGATTTAAAACTGTAAGAGTAAAAATTCAAAATATAGACAAGCAGTGGAACATCAACGAGTGGAAATTCAATAGCACTGACGATATCAAACTGAACGATATCGGACAAGTTACTTTAAGAACCAATCAGCCATTGTTTTTTGATGCTTTCAAAGACAATACAAAAACGGGAAATGCAATACTTATTGATGAAACCACATATAATACCGTTGGCGCATTAATGTTTTTAAACTAAGCAATGAGACAGGAAATTTTTAACAGAAAAAAAATAGTGAAAATCCCAGATAAAACAAAAACCTCTCATTGGGTGGATGCTATTTACAATTGGCTGTTTGCAGATTCTGAAAACACAACTTTTAATGATTTCGAAAAAAAAGAAACTGAACTCCATGATGATTTAATAAAAATTCTGGAAACCACAGTTTCAAAAGCAAAAGCAGAGCATGTTGCTAAAGATTTTTTCCAAGGTGTTGATGGAATATACAATCAGCTTTTAGAGGATATAGAAAATATCATCAATTACGATCCTGCAGCTAAATCTGTGAATGAAGTGATTGCAGCTTATCCAGGATTTTATGCTGTGGCAGTTTATAGAATGTCGCACCAACTTTGGAAATCTGATGTGCCTATTATTCCAAGATTGTTTTCGGAATATGTGCATTCAAAAGCAGGAATTGATATTCATCCAGGAGCACAAATTGGTGAACGTTTTTTAATTGACCACGGAACTGGAGTAGTAATCGGCGAAACCTCCGTTATTGGTGATGATGTTAAAATTTATCAAGGTGTTACCCTTGGAGCCTTAAGTGTAAGTAAAGATTTAGCCGAAAAGAAAAGGCATCCCACCATCAAGAATAATGTGGTAATCTATGCAAATGCGACCATCTTAGGAGGAAAAACGGTAATAGGAAGCGATTCGGTAATTGGAGGGAATGTTTGGCTTACCAGCTCCATACCACCGAACTCTTTAGTTTATCATAAAAGCGAAAGCATTATTAAGGATAAAAATCCTTTTCCACAGCCCATCAACTTTGTAATATAAAAATAAAATATAATGAAAGTAAATAACATTTTAGAAACCATAGGAAATACACCTGTTGTAAAACTTCAAAAACTCTTTACATCCGAAAATAAAGATGTTTGGTTAAAACTAGAAAGAACCAACCCAGGAAACAGTATTAAAGACCGCATTGCTTTAGCAATGATTGAAGATGCTGAGGAAAAAGGTCTGCTGAAACCAGACAGCGTAATCATAGAGCCCACCTCAGGAAATACAGGAATAGGCTTAGCACTGGTAGCTGCTGTAAAAGACTATAAAGTAATATTGGTGATGCCTGAATCCATGAGTATTGAAAGAAGGAAATTGATGGAAATTTTCGGAGCACAATTCGAGCTTACACCACGTGAAAAAGGCATGAAAGGAGCCATTGAAAAAGCTAATGAACTGGTAAAAACCATTCCAAATGCTTGGTCACCACAGCAATTTGATAATCCAGCTAATGTTGCAGTACACGAAAAAACTACTGCACAGGAACTGGTGAATGATTTTCCTGAAGGTATAGATTATTTAATTACAGGAGTAGGAACTGGTGGACATATCACTGGCGTGGCAAAAGTTTTAAAGCAAAAATTTCCCAATATTAAAGTAATTGCAGTAGAACCAGAATTATCCCCTGTCCTAAGTGGCGGCGAACCTGGTCCACATCCTTTGCAAGGTATCGGAGCTGGTTTTGTACCGAGCATTTTTCAAAGTGAACTTATTGACGAAGTAATTCAGGTTGGCAAAGATGAAGCATTTGATTTTGCGAAAAAAATAGCTAAAGAAGAAGGTATTCTGGTAGGTATATCAACAGGATCTTCACTTGCAGCAGTAGCAAAAAAACTTCCGCAGATAGCAGACGGAGCAACCATCGTAACATTCAATTATGACACTGGAGAGCGCTACTTATCCATAGAAGGGCTTTTTTAAAAAAAAATTTACACCAATGAACATTTATAAAAAAGGAAAAGTAATATTAGCAGGAGCTGGCCCAGGTTCCCCAGATTTAATAAGCGTAAAAGCCGCGAGATATTTACAAATTGCAGATGTTATTCTAACAGATAGATTGGTTTCTCCAGAAATCATCAGTTTATATGCTCACGAAAATGCAGAAGTCATCTATGTTGGAAAGCAATGCTCCAAAGGCATTCACACGCCTCAACAAGATATTAATGATCTGATGATTGAATATGCGTTGCAAGAAAAATTAGTGGTTCGCTTAAAAGGCGGTGACGCTTCTTTATTTTCCAATATCTTGGATGAGCTGCAGGTTTTAAAAGCCAACAATTTAGAATATGAGATTATTCCCGGAATTTCTGCGGCACTTGGAGCAGCAGCATATACAGCAATACCTTTAACAGCAAGAGACTATAGCCGAGGTGTACGCTTATTAACATTATTTGATTTGGTAAGCATCACTGCAAAACAATGGGCAGATTGGGCAACCACTTCCGATACCTTGGTGTTTTACATGAGCGGACAAAGATTGGCAGGATTAGCAGAGCAGCTCATCTCATTCGGAATTGATGAATCAAAAGGTATTGCTGTAGTTCAGCAAGCGACAACACCAAACCAAAAAACGCAGATTTTTCCATTTGAAAATTTAGTTGTGGATCATCTTCCAGATTTCGATTACGTTCCAACACTTATTATTATTGGCAAGGTTGTTAGTTTACACGAAAACTACGCTTGGTTTCAAGAAAATGATAGTAGAGCATCTTACTTTGAAAATCACCTAAAACCTTTACAAAATGCTATCTATAATTAAATTGAAAAACCTGACATCTGAAATAAAAACTTACTCCCGTGAAGAGCTAGTTTGGTTCAATGGCTATTTGTCGGGGATTCTTTCAGTGGAAGATATAGGATTATCACCCACTCAAGTTACTTCTGTTACAGAAGTGAAGATAAAGCCGACCATCATTTATGGAACCGAAACAGGTAATTCGAAAAAATTAGCTTCACAACTTCAGGCTTTATTAAAAAAGAATAAAATTCAGGCTAAAACTGTGGATGTTTCGCAATATCCCTTCGATAAAATTGAAAAAGAGGAATTCATTATCAGCATTATGAGTACTCAAGGCGAAGGCGAACCTCCCCTCAATGCAGTCCATTTTTTTGAACATCTGAGCAGTACCTCGATTAATCTTACAAAAACACAGTTTGCAGTCTTGGCGTTGGGCGACAGCTCCTACCCTCTTTTTTGTAAAGCTGGTGAAGATCTGGATGAACTTTTAGTAAAATTAGGAGGAAAAAAAGTAATTCCGCTTCAAAAAACAGATGTTGATTATGAAGAAACAGCCAATGTTTGGTTTAAAGAAGTGCTTCAGGTTTTACAGACGGTTGGGCAAAATTCTGTGATATCTCCCAATATAAAATTGGAGCAACAAATTGCTACCAAGAAAAATTATGAAGGTATTGTAAAACATAAAGTAGTTTTGAACGATCGTGGCTCCAACAAAGAGACCTATCATATTGAGTTGGAACTTAATGAGAGCGTAGTTTTTGAACCTGGAGACGCTATTGGTTTATATCCAAAGAACAAAACACAGGAAATTCAGGAATTAGCAAGCTTATTAAAAGCTGAAGACCGCTTTGCAGAACTCGAAAACAAAAATGTGAAAGGTTTAACCGCAAAATCAATTACAAACATTGCGAAATTATTTGATACTGAAATTGAAGAGGAAAAACTAGACCTCATTGATTTGTTAGAGAAATATCCCGCTCCCGAAACTGTTGATTTTGACCAGGTTTTAAACTTGCTTCATCCTATTGCACCAAGGTTATATTCCATTTCTTCATCGCCAGATGCACATGAGGGGGAAGTACATATTACCGTAAATCTCAGCACTTTTGAAGCACAAGGAAAACACAAAACTGGTTTATGCTCGCAATACTTAGCCGATTTTGAAAATGGACAAAAAATATCTTTTTATGTACATAAAAACCAACATTTCAGACTTCCAGAAGATGATAAGAACATCATCATGATTGGCCCAGGAACTGGTATAGCTCCATTTAGAAGTTTTCTGGCACATCGTGACGCCAATGGCGCCGAAGGTAAAAATTGGTTATTTTTTGGAGAACAACATTTTGTAACAGATTTCTATTATCAAACTGAAATTCAGGAGTGGTTAACAACAAGAGTTCTCACAAAATTAGATACTGGATTTTCAAGAGATCAAAAGCATAAAATCTATGTTCAAGACCGATTACAGCAAAATGCAGAGCAAATTTTCGAATGGTTAGAAAGCGGCGCATACCTTTATCTGTGCGGACAAAAAGTGCCAATGAGTACAGATGTGGAAAATACTTTAATTGAAATTATTGCCAACTCTAAAAACACCTCGGTTTCGGAAGCTAAAAATTACCTTGAAAAACTTGAATTAGAAGGCCGCTACCAAAAAGACGTTTATTAATCGAAAAAAACTACAATTATGAGCCAAGATAAATTATCACCCATAGAACATATTAAAACAAAAAGTGACGGTTTGAGAGGAACTCTCATTGAAAGTTTACAAGATAACCACACAGGAAATGTTCGCCCAGACGATGAAGCACTCGTGAAATTCCATGGAATGTATGTGCAGGACGACAGAGACAGAAGAACCGAGCGTGCCGAAAAAAAATTAGATAAACTGTATTCTTTCATGATCAGATTAAGAATTCCAGGAGGTGTTATTTCTGCTGAACAATGGCAGTCCATCCATAATATTTCCGAAGAATATGGAACAGGTGTTTTAAAAATTACCACTCGCCAAACCGTACAACTTCACGGTTTACTGAAACATCAGTTGAGAGATACCATACAAGGATTTCTTCTCGCGAAGTTAGATGCGATTGCCGCATGTGGCGATGTGAACAGAAACGTCATTGCTACGGCTCATCCACAAGTTTCTCCTATTTTTAATCAAATTCATAAATATGCGGATACTATTTCTACCCTACTGCTTCCAAAGACTCAGTCGTATTACGAAGTATGGATTGATGGTGAAAAATTATATGAGCGTTCTGCAGAAGCAGATCCTTTGTATCAGGACAGGTATCTCCCTCGTAAATTTAAGATTGCTATTGCTATTCCTCCCACCAACGATGTAGATGTGTTCGCAAACGATTTAGGATTAATTGCCATCATCGAAAACAATGAACTCAAGGGGTTTAATATCGCGATCGGTGGCGGCTTGGGAACAACTCATGGAAATGCTAACACCTATCCCCGATTGGGAACTGTAATTGGTTTTACCGATACTGAGGAGAAAACTTTGAAAGCAGTTTATGAAGTTTTAACCATTCAGAGAGATTTTGGAAACCGGTCCGACAGAAAATTGTCTCGACTAAAATATACAGTGGACAAACTGGGAATAGAAAACTTTAAAAAAGAACTCGAAAACAGAATCGGATTCGATCTGCAATCTCCAGAACCTTTTGAATTTACAGAAAGAACAGACCGTTTTGGTTGGTTGGAAAATCATCAAGGAAAATGGTTTTACACTTTGTTTGTTGAGCATGGCGTAGTTAAGCCCAATCAGAAAGCCTTTTTATATGAATTGTCAAAACTGAAAATCAGTGATTTTAGATTTACATGTAACCAAAATTTAATTATCGGTGAAATTGCTGTTGAAAACAAATCGGTTGTAGAATCTTTAATCGAAAAATACGGACTTGAAGGTCAACACAGCAATATCCGACAGAGTTCTATGGCTTGTGTAGCCTTACCAACTTGTCCATTGGCTTTAGCCGAAGCGCAGAGGTACTTACCAGAATTGGTGACTAAAATAGAACCTATCCTAGAAAAACATCATTTGCTAGACGAACAAATAAGCATCCGGATGACTGGCTGCCCCAACGGTTGCGGAAGACCCTATGTGGCAGAAATTGGTCTGATTGGAACTGGACCTGGACAATACAACCTCCTTTTGGGCGGTGACCGTCTGGGAACAAGGCTTAACAAATTGTACAAAGAAAAATTAAATGAATCTGAAATTCTAGAAAATCTGGATGCTTTATTTGCTGAATATCAAAATAAAAAAAACCATACCGAAACCTTTGGCGATTTTATACACTCCAAATACTTTAGCAAAAATTAAATTCCCAATGATGTTATTCTCATTGGTTCCGATCTTTTTTATGAGTCAGAAAAAAGTAATTCATCAGAATTTAATTTGGTACGGTTATTACGCACAGATAAAACTCAGTAAAAAATGGTTTTGGCTAAGCGAAGTACAGGAACGGCACTTTATACAACCATTTGCTCAGCACCAGTTAGTATTCAGAAATAATTTACGCTATAAAATCACCGCAAACTGGAATATTTTAATGGGTTTTACTAATTTTTACCAAAGTCCCAATGATCCTTCATCAACCAGCGATTTAGTTATTCCCGAGCTTCGACCAGATATCGGTCTAGAGAACAATCAAACATATAAAAGGTTAAGCATTAGTCATCGCTACAAATTGGAAGCAAGGTTTTTTCATCAAAGCAATAAAGAAGAATTAACGGGTGGTTACCAGTACAGTAATTTGAGATTTAGGTATCAAATAGGCATTGATGTACCTATTATCAAATCCTTGAAAAACAATTCCGAACTAACTTTTAAGTTGAAGGATGAATTGATGGTCAATATCGGATCTAAAATAATAAAAAACACTTTTGACCAAAACAGAATTTATGCCGCATTGCATTATAAAATCAATAATAATATTGGTGTGGAAGCTGGCTATATGAATTGGTATCAACAAAAATCATCAGGAGACGAATTTTACAGTCGAAATATCGTGCGACTTTCATTGTTTCACAATTTATAAAATGAAAAATACCCTATTCCCTATATTTTTGAAAACTGACAAATTCCGCTTTCTCATAGTAGGAGGTGGGAATGTTGGTTTAGAGAAGATTGAAACGCTACTGAAGCAAAATCAAAATATTCATATTAGCATCGTGGCCGAAACTTTTAATGAAGATCTGAATACGCTTATTGAAGAACATCCTCAAATTATCAAAAAAGAAAAATCTTTCGAAATTTCAGATTTAGACAATAATGATTTTGTAATTATTGCAACAGATAATACAGAACTTAACAAAACAATAAAATTTCAAGCCAATGAAAAAGGTTTATTGGTAAATGCTGCAGACCAGCCAGAGCTATGTGATTTTTACTTGGGATCAATCGTTCAGAAAGGAAATTTAAAAATTGCCATCTCTACCAACGGGAAATCTCCTGTGGTGGCGCGCCGACTTCGGGAACATCTGGAAGAATCTATTCCTGATAACATTGATGAAAGCTTGGAAAATCTCAATAAATTTCGCAGTCAGCACAAAGGGATTTTAAGAGAAAAACTCCATGATTTGAATAAAATTACTGCTTCTTTATCGGAAAATAAAAAGAAGAAAAAATGGGATACCAAAAAATTTGCGAGAAATATTAGCATTCTGTTCTTTATGTTTTTTATTGGCTATGGTTTTTCAACTTTGCTCCCAGTAGATAATGCGAGAGAATTCGTATCCCTTATTCCAAAAGAATTTTACTATATGGTAGCGGTAGGTTTTTTTGCACAAATGGTTGATGGCGCTTTAGGTTTGGGCTATGGAATGACGTCGGCATCCGCAATGATGGCGATGGGAATTAAGCTCCCTGCCATTTCCGGAAGTATCCATACTGCGGAGATGTTTTCTAGCGCCATTTCAGGATTTACCCATTACAAATTTGGAAACGTCAACAAGAAAATGCTGTATTGGCTCGCAATTCCTGGAGTAATAGGGGCTGTTTTGGGTTCACTATTCGTTATTTATATTGGCGACAAATATGAGTATATCGCTTATCCTTTTGTAGCACTGTATCTTATTATTATTGCTATAAGGCTTATTTCTTTAGCCTTTAAAAATAAAGTCATCAAAAAACCAATCAAGCAAATAAGTGTTTTAGGTTTTTCGGGTGGATTTTTAGACGCTTTTGGTGGCGGCGGATGGGGACCTATAGTAACTTCAACGCTTTTAACCAAAGGGAGAGAAAGTAAATATGTTGTAGGAACAGTTTCTCTAGCCGAATTTTTCGTCACTTTTGCTGCGACACTTACTTTCTTTACCAATCTCGGTGTCAGTTACTGGTATATTGTTTTGGGATTAATTATCGGCGGTGTAATTGCAGCGCCTATTGCTGCAAAATTTGTAGGCATTATTCCTAAAAAATTATCTTTCATTTTAGTAGGCTTGCTGGTAATTATTACAAGTGTGAGGATTATTATTAAGATGCTATAAAAAAGGCGTGTTGAAAATTCCAACACGCTTTTAAAAAATTTCGATTACGCTTACAAATTTCTACAATCTATTACCATTAATATAGGTATGTATTGCGTGTAAACTTCCTTGATGATACAAAACATTGTTGAAGTTATCGGTTGGGAAGGTCACGAAATCTGCTTTCATACCTTTTTCCAATTTCCCTCTATCCTCCAATCCTAAAGCATAAGCAGCCCTGAAAGTAATGGCAGCTAAAACTTCTGCTGTTGATAATTTCTGAAAAGTAGCTAAAATGCTTGCCTGAGTAACCAGATTTCCCATTGGTGCAGATCCTGGATTCCAGTCGGTGGCAATGGCAAAAATAGCTCCCGCATCCAATAATTTTCTGGCAGGAGAAAACTGATCTCCCAAACCAATACTCGCTCCTGGTAATGCAGTTGCAACAGTATTTGATTGAGCTAAAAACTGAATATCTTCATCTGCGGTTGCTTCCAAATGATCTGCAGATTTTGCACCCACTTCCACTGCAATTCTAGAGCTACCAGGTGTAAATTGATCTGCATGAACGGTGATTTCAAAGCCCATTTCTTTTGCTCTCAATAAAAATGTTTTGCTTTCTTCTGGTTGAAAAGCAGATTTCTCAATAAAGATATCTACTCTTTTTGCCAGATTTTCCTCTTTCACCTGTGGTAAAATTTCTTCGAGAATATAATTCAAATACTGCTGATTGCTTCCACCGAAATCTTTAGGTTTAGTATGTGCTGCAAGACATGTAGGAACTAAAGTAACATTCGATTGTTCTTGTGCTTTTTGGATGATGCGAAGCATTTTAATTTCATTTTCCGCGTCTAAACCATAACCACTTTTTACTTCAATAGTTGTAATCCCTTGTTTTTCAAGGATATTTATTCGCTGTAGAAGCTTTTTTAAAAGTTCTTCTTCAGATTCTTTTCTGGTATGTTGAACCGTACTCCATATTCCGCCTCCATTTTCAGCAATTTCCAAATATGTTTTTCCTGCATTTCGCATGGCAAAATCATTGGCTCTGTTTCCTCCAAAACAGATATGTGTGTGCGAATCTACAAAAGCGGGTAAAACTACCTGCTCACCTTCTATATTTTCAAGTTCAATATCTGAAAATTCATTTTTTAATTCTTCGAAATTTCCAACAGCGTGTATTTTTTCATTTTCGACTACAATACCGCCGTTTTCTATAATTTCCAATTGCTCATCCTGCAATTTTCCCCTTAATGGAAGATTGGCAAGAGTGACAATTTGTGTAAAAGGACCTATTAATTTCATGTAGGCTAATTTACAAATACAATTTTATATTAGAATGAAATTTCCCTACCTTTGATGTAAATGAAACTGAATTAATGCCAGATTTTTTACATCCCGATAAGGAAAACTACTCCCATGATGATTTAATTCAGGAGGAAAAAATTCGTCCGCAAAGTTTTCAAGATTTTGCTGGTCAAAGAAAAACTTTAGACAATCTCGAAGTTTTCGTCGCAGCCGCTAAAAATAGAGGTGGCGCTTTGGATCATGTCCTTCTGCATGGGCCTCCAGGCTTGGGTAAAACCACTTTAGCTCATATTATAGCAAATGAATTGGGTGTAAACTGCAAAATTACATCGGGTCCAGTTCTGGATAAACCTGGAAGTTTGGCTGGTTTGTTGACCAATTTGGAGGAAAATGATGTATTGTTTATTGATGAAATTCACAGACTTTCACCTATTGTTGAGGAATATCTATACTCTGCGATGGAAGACTATAAAATAGACATCATGCTAGAGACTGGCCCTAATGCTAGAAGTGTACAGATAGGTCTTAATCCCTTTACATTAGTGGGAGCTACAACACGCAGTGGAATGCTGACAAAACCAATGTTGGCAAGGTTTGGTATACAAAGTCGATTGGAATATTATACCGTAGAACTTCTGGGAATGATTATTGAAAGAAGTGCAAGAGTTTTGGGCGTGCCTATTTATGAAGATGCAGCTTTAGAAATTGCCAGAAGAAGTAGAGGAACTCCAAGGATAGCCAACGCTTTGCTAAGAAGAGTCCGCGATTTTGCAGAAATTAAAGGTAATGGAGAGATTGAAATTGAAATTACAAAATTTGCTTTAAACTCTTTGAATGTTGATGAATATGGTTTAGATGATATGGATAATAAAATAATGCGTGTGATGATTGAGAATTTCAGAGGCAAACCAGTAGGTATCTCCGCCCTTGCAACTTCCATAGGAGAAAATCCTGAAACCTTAGAGGAAGTTTATGAACCTTTTCTAATACAAGAAGGCTTTATCATTCGAACTCCACGGGGAAGAGAGGTTACGGAAAAAGCCTATAAACATCTGAATATTTCTCAGCCTAAAAACCCCGGCGAATTATTTTAAACTTATTTAATCGATACAATAAAATGCTCTTGCAGATTAAATGAATAGAATCTATCTGGAGCATCGCATTAAAAAAATGAAATGTCCAAATCAATAAAATTTTTTATATTAGTAAAAAACAAAGTATATGAAGTTATATCCAATACAATGCGGAAAATTTAAATTAGATGGAGGAGCAATGTTCGGAATTGTTCCTAAAAGTATTTGGGAAAAAACGAACCCTGCAGATGAAAGAAATTTAATTGAATTAGGCACGAGATCTCTTCTTATTGAAGATGGTAAAAAACTGGTATTGGTTGATTGTGGACTAGGAAATAAGCAGGATGATAAATTTTTCGGTCATTATTCACTTTGGGGAGATGATAACTTGGATAAGAATTTAAAAAAATACGGATTTGTAAAAGAAGACATAACAGATGTGTTTCTCACACATCTTCATTTTGACCATTGTGGTGGTGCTATCGAATGGAATGACGATAGAACGGGTTACAGACCAGCATTTAAAAATGCAAATTACTGGAGCAATGAAAATCATTGGAAATGGGCAACAGAACCCAACCCTAGAGAAAAAGCAAGTTTTTTGCCAGAAAACATTTTGCCGATGCAGGAAAGCGGTCAACTCAATTTCCTGCCTCTTCCCACAACAGGAAATTACGGTTTCGCACCCGATTTAAAAATGGATGTCATCTTCGTGGATGGACATACCGAAAAACAAATGCTGCCAGTCATTCAATATCAAGAAAAAACGATTGTTTTTGCTGCAGATTTGCTTCCTACAACAGGACATATTCCATTGGTGTATGTTATGGGTTATGATACAAGACCGTTGCTTACTTTAGAGGAAAAAGAAAAGTTTTTAAAACAATGTGTTGATAATGAATATTTATTGTTTTTTGAACACGATGCCCACAACGAATTGGCGAGTTTAAAAATGACGGAGAAAGGAGTAAGACTGGATGAAACTTTTAGTTTCAATGATGTTTTCGGTTACTAATAAAAAGAATTAAATAAAAAATATGTTAGATACAGAGCCCCCAACGGGCGGATCCGAAGCGAAAATTATTGGTTTAACAGGCGGAATTGGTTCTGGAAAAACTACTGTGGCTCATTTTATAGAGGATATGGGTTTCCCTGTTTATTACTCTGACGACAGAGCAAAAACTATTGTTAATGACTCACCAGAATTAAAGCAGAAAATCATTGATCTACTAGGAGCTGAATCATATGATGAAAGTGGATTGTATGATAGGAAATATGTAGGTAATCTAGTTTTTAATAATGAGGAATTACTCTCTGAACTTAACGGGATTATCCACCCTGCTGTTGGTTTAGATTTTAAAAATTGGGTATTAAAACAGAATAACTATTTAATTTTTAAAGAAACAGCGCTTCTTTTTGAACTTCAGCTGAATTTGCAATGTTATAAATCTCTGTTAGTTACTGCAGATGATAACATCAGAATAAAGAGAGTAATGGACAGGGATGGCAAAACCTACCGTGAAGTAAAGGCCATTATGGAAAAACAAATGCCAGAAAAGGAAAAGATAAAATGTGCCGATTACATTATTTATAACAATACAGATTTGCAAGATCTGGAAAAGCAAACACATGATGTAGTGTTAAGCATTTCTTAGATTCTTCAATAGATCATTATAAAAAAAGGTTTCGGGCAGCAAAGCTGCCCGAAACCTTTTTTTATCCAGAAATCAATCATCTTAATTCTTCAACCGATAATTATTAAGTAAGTCAGTAATACCACGTCTTATTTACAAAAAAAAAGACCCTCAAATTGAGAGTCTTTTAATATTACAAAGATTAATTATTCTTTAATAAACTTCTTCTGTGCATTGAAGGTCTGTTCTTTACCATCCACTGTTGATGTCATTTCGATGTCAACGATATACACTCCGCTTACTAACTTATTAACTACTCTGTTGTCAATTAATATTCTATCACCAGTTAAACCAACTTGTTGATTTAGGATTCTGTCCGTATGAACAACCTGACCAGTAGAATTATACAATTTATATGTTCCTGTTTTGAATTGTCCCTCTACTTTAAAGTAAAGTACATTACGCACAGGGTTAGGATAAATTGAAATTCCTATCTGATTTGGTGCTCCAGGAACTCCTGGCTTAGAAATCCTTACAGTGTAATCTTCAACTTCACCATTCTGGAAGCTAATGCAATTCACAGGAATACCATCTTTCTGTAAAGCGACTCTCATCACAACATATTTGTAATCGGTCATACTTACGAATGCATCAGCTGGAACGTTGAATGTTGCTGTTGCCGGAGAAGTGGCATTAGGACCATTAGCAAGAATTCTCTCTGTTGGATCAAAAATACCATCACGGTTGAAATCTATCCATGCTGCAATACCAACATCCGATTGACCTCCTAACCAAGATTTATCTACTGATATTACATTACCCGAAGAACCTTGAATTAACTCAATAAATCTTGTAGTGTCATTAGTATAATTTGTGTAGGTTGAAGCTGCAGATGTACTAATCATCTCATCTTTACCAGTAGGTTTAACTACTACCTTTGAAATATGCTCATTGGCTGCACTTCCTGATGACATTGAACAATACACTATTGTTGGAGTCGTGAAATAATAAGGATCTGAGTATGTTCCAGTCGTTCCACTACAAATATTTGCAACCTGCATTTCGTATTTCGTAAGTTCTAATAAACCAGTAATTATATAAGTATTGGTATTGGTTACAATTTCTGTCCAACCAGGTATACCCACTTTTCTATATCTCAACTTATAAGAAGCACCTGGGTAAGGATCCCAAGTTACTTCAGCTGTGGTTGGGGTAATGTTGATGATTGTTAGACCAGGAGGCGGCATATCACATAATCTCTCTGTTGTAAATACAGAAGATGTAGACCATGTATTAATTGTTGTGCTACCTGTACAAACACTTGCTACCTGTACTTCATACTTAGTATATGGTAAAAGATTATTTAATGCATATGATGTAGTTCCTGCTGGTACAGTATCATAACCTGGTTGAGTAGGTGGATTGTTAGGCAACCATTGAGTATCACCTACTTTTCTATATCTTACTACATAAGAGGCATTCGTTGTAGCTGTCCAATTGACTACTGCAGTATAAGGTGTAATTTGAGTAACAGATACAAAAGGGGCTGCAGGATCACACAGTGTAGTAAATTCTACTGGTGTAGTATAGGAACCATAATCCGTTCCACAAACTGCAACTACTCTCACTTCATAAGTTGTTGCTGGCGCAAGACCAGTTAATGGATAAGGTATTGCTGTTACAATTGGGGATTGTGTCCACAAAGCTCCACTACCAGCAACTCTGTATTCTACAACATAACTAAGATTATTTGTTCCAGGAGTCCAAGAAACACTGGCAGAAACATCAGTAATTGCGTTAACTACAACATTTGTTGGCGTAGTTGTCTCGCATGGTTTAATTCTCACAGGATAATCTTCAACTTCTCCATAGGTAAAAGTTCCACATGGTGTAGGAGTAGTTGTTTCCCTCATAATAACTCTCATTCTAGTATTAAGAGGCCCAATATAAGCATTCGCTGGAACGGTAAA
>JAEWYW010000024.1 GCA_023458535.1 Bacteroidota bacterium | reverse complement strand
TTTACCTTGTAAATAAGTATTGGTAAGTTTTCCTGGCTTGAAAAGTAAATTTTTAATGGTTCCCCAAAACTGCCCATCATAATGGGTTAAGTCTTCAAAGAAGTGCGTAAATAAGTAATGGAAAGGTTTACGAGGCTCGGAATTTTCTTGTCCACAATTCGGGCAAAATTTTTCTTCTACGTAATGGCCGCAGTTTAAGCAGTCTTTTTCGGCTCTCAGTTTACCGTGACTCATGGACTATTGGTTTTGCACAAATATAAAATTTTACTCCAAACAATTATAAATGATTGTATTAAATTTTAAGCATTTACAAAAACCTAATGTAATAAATTTAATATCCTGTTCATTAAAAACCTCCTTAAAAGCATATTTTCAAGGAGGTTATATTAATATTTTTTACAATACAAAAGCTACAACGAGTAGTTTGGAGCTTCCTGAGTGATGATTACATCGTGTGGGTGGGATTCTTTTAATCCGCTGCCTGTAATCTGAACCATCTTACCATCTTTTTGGAGAACGCTGATATCTTTTGTCCCACAGTAGCCCATACCTGCACGTATTCCTCCTGTTAACTGGAAAATAACATCTTCCAACTTGCCTTTATGTGGAACTCTGCCCTCAATACCTTCCGGTACAAATTTCTTGGCTTCACTTTGGAAATATCTTTCTTTTCCACCTCTTTTCATAGCTGCTAAACTTCCCATTCCCTGATATGATTTGAATTTTCTGCCTTGAAAAATAATTTCATCACCAGGTGCCTCGTCCGTTCCTGCGAGAAGAGAACCTAACATTACTGCATTTGCACCACTTGCCAACGCCTTAACAATATCACCAGATAATTTAATTCCTCCATCAGCAATTACAGCTACATTTTCCTTGTTTGCATATTCATACACATTATAAATTGCAGAAAGCTGAGGAACACCAACACCTGCAACAACTCTTGTTGTACAAATAGAACCAGGACCAACACCCACTTTTAGAACATTAGCACCTGCCTTTATTAAATCTTTTGCTGCTTCTGCGGTAACTATATTTCCACCAACAATATCCAATTCTGGGAAAGCTGTTCGAATTTCTGAGATTTTATCTAAAACCCCTTTTGAATGACCATGAGCAGAATCTATCGCTACAATATCAACACCCGCTTTCACAAGAGCCTCTACCCTATCCATTGTATCTTCACCAACGCCTACACCCGCACCAACAATCAGTCTTCCGTTAGCATCTTTATTGGCATTCGGATATTCTAACTGATTATCGATGTCCTTAATAGTGATTAAACCTACCAGTTTATTGTTATTATCAACGATTGGTAATTTCTCCACTCTATTTTTAAGGAGAATCTCTTTTGCTTTTTCGAGGTTGGTATTTTTATCAGATGTTATGAGATTATCTTTTGTCATAATATCTTCTACCTTTACATTAAGGTTTTCTTGATATTTAACATCTCTGTTGGTAATAATTCCGATTAAAACATTATCTGCATCTACCACTGGCAGACCAGAAATTTTATATTTCGTCATTAAATCTTTAGCTTGTTCTAAAGTATGATCTTTAGACAAAGTAACTGGATCGGAAATCATACCATTTTCAGAACGTTTTACGCGGTTTACCTGTGCCGCCTGTTCTGCAATAGTCATATTTTTATGAATAAAACCCAAGCCACCTACTCTTGCAATAGCAATAGCCAAATCTGCTTCTGTAACGGTATCCATTGCAGCGGAAACTATTGGTACATTCAGCGAAATTTTGTCGGTAAGTCTTGATTTTAATGAAACCTGATTAGGCAGTACTTCTGAATAAGAAGGGATTAAGAGTACGTCATCGAAAGTGATGGCCTGCTCTACAATTTTGCTGTGAATAGACATCTTTACTTTCTGTGCAAAATTACGGTAAAATTTTCAAAAATGAAAATGATATAAAAACATTAATGAGATTTAATATAACGACAGAAAAAACCACCTTCGAAAAAGTGGTCCATCTTAATAAATAAAACAATAGTTAATATGAAATTTTTAATTAATAGGTGATAGACTTCCCCCAGAGGTTTTACTAACATCTGACGTAATGCTAGGATTGCCGTGATATTTGACAGAACCTCCTGAAGAAGCCCTCACTTTGAGCGTATCTGTAGCATAAACACTTGCTGAACTGCCAGAAGTAGCTTCAACAGTGACATTTTTCGACTTGAAATCCGGGGCTTTTGCCATGGAGCCGCTACTGATATCAAGTGAAAGATTTTCAGATTTTCCGCTTAACCCCAAACTAGAACCACTTGAAGCCGAACAAGCAACTTCTTTGGATGATAATTTTATATTCACATTGGCGCCTGAACTCACATCCACCGTAGTTTTTTGTTGGATCGAAAAATCGCCCTGAATATTTCCTCCCGATGAGGCATCTAAACTTATATTTTTTTGTTCAATAGGTGTTGTGGCACTAAACGATGCTCCTGAAGATGCTTTCAATTGTGTAAGACGTGGATTGGCAACATTTACACTCAGGTTTTTAAATCTGACCTGCTTTTTATCTCGATTATCGATATAAATTCGGAGAACACCATTTTCTACCTTTGTAATCACATATTGTAGTTTATCAGCATCTGCAATCACTTTCACGTTAGAGGTAGGAGATTGCGTAAAGACCACCTTAACACCTGTGCTTGCATTTATACCATTAAACTGACCAACATTTCGTACTTCACCACTGAGATAATTGGTAGCAATTCCAGAATCTGAAGCGTCTAATTGTGAGTTTAAGAGAGAATTGTTGGTTGAGGACGAGTCGTTACCTTCAAAAAGTTTATTGAAATCTTTTACATTCATTTTACCGTCCAGCATCATTAAAATCTTATCATTACCATTATCAATTTTTAGAAGAATATCTTCCATGACTCCGTTTTTTGGTTCAGATGCTAGAAACTTTAATTTAGAATCTTTGTTATTGATGGCCATGATCTCATTATAATTGAGTTTTGAAATGGTTGAGCCAATATCTCTTGCAACATCTGCAAACCCGTTTAATTTCTTCATTTCCTCAACAGATTCTGGTTTACTGGCAATTAAGATCTTCATGGAATTGATTTTTCCCAAAAGAGGTTGCAATTTAGAAAGTTCGGCATCGTTGATGTTTAACTTACTCAACAGTCCAAACATCGGCTTCGCAATTTTAATTGAAGTGATGCCCTCGGTGTTCTGATAACGATCGAAAAGCATATTAAGCTCTGAGTTTTGCCCGTACACATTGAAAAACTGTGTGAACGTCACTGCAAAAAGTATGATAATATTTTTCATGGTTTACATTTTAATAATCGTCTTCCGACGTTTGGGTTTGCGCTAAAGCGCTGTTTACATTTTTAGACAAAACTTGAAATGAAAATTTGGTAACATCTATGGCCTCCTGCATATCTTCTATTTTCTTACCATTCACAATTACAAACTCTGCGTTGTATTTTGCAGAATCTTTCATCGTTATATTTTCTGATTCTGATGCTTCATTCATTACAAAAACTTCCTTATATTTCTTTTTAAATCTCCCTTTTCTCGGTAAAATATCATCCATAATATCCCGCTCAGAATAATAGACACTATCCGCAAAAACTGAATCTTTTACCCCAGATTTTAGAGAATCTTCAACACTGTTGAATGCAACTCTGTTATGTTCCTGATTATTTTCTTCTAAAAAATGATCTTTTTGTTTCAAGATTTCGGCCTGAAGTTCTGCTTCTTTATCTTTCCAGTTATCAACAACTAAAAAACCTCCTACAGAAAACAACAATACAAAGCCAGCTGCCATCCAAAACCATGTCGGCAATTTTGGTTGCTTTTTAATCTCAAGTGGGACAGATGCTGTTATATCTTCTGCTTTCTGCAAAAAATCATCAAAATCCCAATTCATTTTTTCTTCCTTTAAATCTTGGAAGACTTCATTGTATTTATCTTGATAACGATCGTTGTTCATAATTCATAAGTTTAGAGATTTGCTCTTTTACTTTCTGTCTGGCACGCATTAAATTTACCCGAACTGCATTATCTTCCATTTCTAAAATTTCGGCGATTTCAGAAACTTCGTATTCTTCAACATCCTTTAGATGAATCACCATTTTTTGTTTTTCAGGAAGTTCATTGATGAATTTTACGATATGGTCTTTCATGTTATTTACTTCCATTTGATAAAGTTCGGAGGTATGAATCTGAATATCTGCAAAACCCAGTTTCACTTCATGATGCTTTAGCCGATTCAAGCATTCATTTTTTACGGATTTTAAAACATAAGATTTTAAATTTCCAAATTGTTGAAGTTCCTCTTTTTTTTGCCAGAATTTCATCATCAAATCCTGAACTACATCTTCTGCCTCATCACTACTCATCACGAATCTTTTCGCAAAGCGATACATTTCATCCTTGAAGACGAATACCGTTTCTTTGAATGTTTCGTGGGTCATAAGTTTCTTTCTATTTGTAAGACAATTAAGATTTGTAAAATATTACATTGAAAATAAAAAAACTTCAAAAAAATGTTTTGAAGCTTTATTTTATGCCGAAGTTATACTTATTTTAGATATTAATAATATTGCCATCGAAATTGTCATTTCGACGAAGGAGAAATCTTCTATTTCAAAGAGATTCTTCACTTCGCCCTGCTCCGTTCTGAATGACAAAAATCTGTATATTATTCATTGCGGAAAATCAAAATTAATAATGATCAAAAATAAATTTAAAAATTTTCTTATCCTCGTCCGTTAAATCTACTTTTCTTCTCGCCATCACACGTTCTGCCACTTCATAAGCCTTGTCGAGCTTGAATTTCTCATCATCTTTCTCACCACCCCAAGAAAAGTTTTCTACGTAATTCGGTGGAAATCCTGGCTTGAAAATATTGGCTGCAACACCAACAACGGTTCCCGTGTTCAACTGTGTGTTGATGGCTGTTTTAGAATGATCTCCCATTACCACACCCGCGAACTGCAAACCAGTATCTTCAAATTCTTTAGAATGGAAATTCCAAAGTTTCACGGTGCTGTAATTATTTTTGAGATTGGAGGAGTTGGTATCTGCACCCAAATTGCACCATTCGCCAATTACCGAATTTCCTACAAAACCATCATGTCCTTTATTGGAATATCCAAAAATGACGATATTGCTCACCTCACCACCCACTTTGGAGTGTGGACCTACGGTGGTTGGACCATAAATTTTCGCACCTAAATTAAATTTTGAATCATCGCAAAGCGCTATGGGACTGCGTAAATTACAACCTTCCATCACCTCTGCATTTCTTCCGATGTAGATCTTCCCCGTTTTGCAGTTTAGAGTGGAAAATTCAATTTGAGCTCCTTCTTCAATAAACAAATCTTTTTTATCACCTAAAAAGCCGTTAGTTGATGACAATTCTTGCGAGGTTCTGCCTTTGGTGACCAATTCAAAATCAAAGTCTATTGCTCGCTGATTGTAAGAAAATAGATCTGTCGGTTTTTTAAAGAAAACAAGCTCCTCATCAACATCGGTCATCTTTTCAATATGGCTGAGTGAAAAATTTTCCATGTTGATTTTTACCGCTAAAAGTTCGTTTTCATAGACCAAGGCTTCTCCTAATTTCAGTTCTTTTATTTGTTCAAGAACCTTTTCTGTAGGAAGAAAGTTAGGCACTAAGAAAAGACTTTCTTCTTTTTTAGGTTGCATAAATTTTTCCTGTAAATAATCTTCGGTGATGTATGCAACATCCGTTATCCCCAAGAGCTGTTGCCATCTTTCGGAAAATGTAAGAATTCCGCAACGCATTTCAGCAATGGGACGTGTAAAACTTAGTGGAAGAAATTTTTCCCAATATTGGGCATCAGAAAATACGATTTGCATTTTTTTTAAAAGATTAAAAATTAGAAATTAGAAATTAGAATTTGGGTTCCATTTTCTACTTTGAGCAAAAGTAATAAAAAAACCTTCCGACAAAAATCGAAAGGTTTGGTATTTTATAAATTCTCTAAAAATTATTTAGCGAATTTTTTGTATTTATTCATGAACTTGTCAACACGTCCTGCTGTATCTACTAACTTCACTTTTCCTGTATAGAAAGGGTGAGATGTAGAAGATATTTCCATTTTGATTAATGGATATTCTTGACCTTCGTAAGTAATAGTGTCTTTAGTTTCTGCTGTAGACTTGCAAAGAAATACTTCGTCGTTACTCATATCTTTGAAAACAACAAGTCTATAATTTTCTGGGTGGATTCCGTTTTTCATAATAATAATTTAAAAAATTAAAGTTTTGCTTTCGAAATAGTAATGGATATTTCTATGCTAAATTTCAGGTTGCAAAAATACAAATTATTTTTTAATAACCAAATTACGAACCTAAAATTTTGCTAAGCTTTTTTTAACGGATTTTCGTTACTTTTGAAATTCATAATAAAAAATTACGATGAAACATACCATACTATTGGCATTATCTTTTTGGGTAGGCATCTTAGTGCTTTCCTGTAATAAAGATGAAATCAGCTTTGATGAGCCCAGTCAGGAATTAAGATTCTCCGCCGATACTGTGTTTTGCGATACTGTGTACCATCAAGTACGCTCAGAAACCTATGCTGTAAAAGTATATAATAATGAGGATAAAGATGTGATGATTCCTTCCATAAAATTAGAGAAGGGTGCGTCTTCGTTATACAGAATTAATGTTGACGGCTCTCCTGGTTACGATTTTAAGAACGTGCCTTTACGCAAAAAAGACAGTCTTTATATTTTTGTAGAAATTGCTCCAACAGCAACAGGGCCAGAGGCCATTGCAGAAGACAGGGTTGTATTCAATACCGCAGTAGGACAACAACATGTTACGCTATTCTCTGTAGTTCAGGATGCTGAATTTTTCATAGAAACACCTACCAATCCTAATGTGATCAGTTCCCCCACTACTTGGACAAATAATAAAGCAAAAATTATTTATGGTGATCTTACCATCAGTCCATCGGGAACTTTAGATATTCAACCAGGAACAAAGGTTTACTTTCATAAAAACAGTGGCATGAAGGTAAAAACTGGTGGAAATCTCTTTATTAATGGAACGCTCGGAAATGAGGTGGTTTTAAGAGGTGACAGAAATGATCCTAAATACGATACCCTTCCTAAAAATTGGAATTCAATAAAAATGGAAGCAGGTTCTACACTGAATATGAATTATGCAAGATTATTTGGTGGTACCAGAGGGTTAGACCTTAAAGAAACCAATGCCAGCATCAAAAACTCTTTAATACATACTTTTCAGGAGTATGGCATTTATTCGGTATTCTCAACGATTCATGCTGAAAATCTTGTGATGAATAATTGTGGTGAATCTGCTATCGGAATCTACAGGGGAGGAACATATGAATTCAAACATTCTACGATTGCGAATTATTCAGATATAATGTCTTCGCTTAACAGAGGCTGTTTGCATGCCACTAACGAATGGAAAAACCCCAACAACGTCACTGAACAAGGCGCTTTAAAGTTAGATCTTTTGAATTGCATTTTGTATTCAGACAGAGATAATGCGGTTTCTTTCGAACAAACACCAGGGCAACTTTTTAATTTCACCATTAAAAACAGTTTGTTGAAATACAGTGACTCTAACGCTGCAGGATTTGTGTTTGACACCAATACCAATGTTATTCAGAGCCTTAAAAATCTTGATCCTAAGTTCATGAATTATTTTGCGAAACAGCAAAATCTACGTGTGAAGGCTGATTCTCCGGCTAAAAATAAAGGTGATGTTGCCGTTGCTGCAAGTGTTCCTTTAGATATTGCAGGAGTGAGCAGAACGAGCAGTCCAACCATTGGAGCATATCAATAGTTTATCATCAATGGAAATTTTAAATCTTCAGAACCAAGTAGATGAATGGATAAAAACCGTGGGTGTAAGATACTTTAATGAACTTACCAATATGGCCATTCTCACAGAAGAAGTAGGAGAAGTGGCGCGAATTATTGCCAGAAGATATGGGGAACAAAGTGAAAAAGAATCCGACAAAACTAAAGATTTAGGTGAAGAGTTGGCGGACGTACTATTTGTAACGCTATGCCTTGCAAACCAGACAGGAATTAATTTGCAGGAAGCCTTCGATAAAAAAATGGAGTTGAAAACCCAACGGGATAGAAACAGACACCACAATAACGAGAAACTTAAATGAGTTTCTCTAAAACACAAATATTTGAATGAAATTAGAAAAATCTAAAATTATTCCAGACCAAAGCATCAACATCGGCGGTTCGAAAAGCATTTCGAATCGCTTGCTTGTTTTAAATCGTTTGTTTGGAAATATATTTTTAATGAATCTTTCCAACTCCGAAGATACCCATCTTTTTGAGAAGGCATTAGATTCTGAAGATCATGTCATAGACATTCACCACGCTGGTACGGCGATGCGTTTCTTAACGTCATATTTTGCCATTCAGGAGAACAGAGAAGTGGTTTTAACCGGCTCGGAACGAATGAAACAACGCCCCATATCGGCTTTAGTCGATGCTTTGAGAACCTTGGGAGCAGACATTGAATATGAAGAGAAAGATGGCTTTCCGCCCTTAAAAATTCGGGGTAAAAAATTATGTAAATCTAAGGTCAGTATTCAGTCGAATATTTCATCACAGTTTATTACTTCTCTACTGCTGATTGGTGGGAAATTGGAAAACGGCCTAGAACTGCACTTATTAGAGGATATCACCTCGCAACCATATCTGGAAATGACCTTGAAAATTTTAAATGAACTTCAAATTCATACACAAACTGATGGAAAGGTCATAAAAGTTTACCCCTTCAAAGAATCTGCAATTTCAACAAAACTAAGATCTTACGAGGTAGAAAGCGACTGGAGTTCAGCAAGCTATTTTTATTCGTTAGCGGCGATATCCAGAGAAAACATCAATTTAAAAAGTTTTTATTCCCATTCTTTGCAGGGTGATTCTATCGTAAAGCAGTTGTACTGGGATTTTTTCGGAGTCAACACGATTTCCGATCATGGTGGTCACAAAATATCACTTCTTCCCGATGCCAATTTTGAATTTCCAGAAAAAATTGAATTGGATATGAACAACTGTCCAGATATTGTTCAAACCCTTTGTGTAACGGCAGCTGCATTCAAAATACCTTTCCACATTACTGGACTTTCCACTTTAAAAGTAAAAGAAACAGATCGTTTGGAAGCACTGCATGTTGAACTGAAAAAAATTGGTTGTGTTACAGAAATTACAGATGAAAGCATTCAATCTATAGAATTTACGGAACCAGAATCGGAAATTTTCATAAAAACTTACAACGACCACAGAATGGCAATGAGTTTTGCTCCTTTTTGCCTGTTACACAGTTTAGAAATTGAAAAAGAAAATATTGTTGAAAAATCTTATATCAATTTTTGGGAAGATTTTTTCAGTATTGTAAAACCTATGTAAAAATGACCATTATAATCACAGGAACATCCAGCGGAATTGGGTTTTCTCTCGCAGAATATTTCGGAAAAAAAGGACATAAAGTTTTTGGCTTGAGCAGAAAATCTGTGGAGTCCAAATACTTCACCTCCATACCCACTGATGTTACTCAATTAAATCAAATAAAAAACGCTATCCAGCAAATTCTTATCACCGAAAAGAAAATTGATGTTTTAATTAATAATGCGGGAATGGGAATGGTAGGTGCTGTAGAAGATTCTAAAAAAGAAGAAATCTTGCACCTATTCAATCTCAACTTGGTGGGAGTGGTACAAATGATGAGCGAAGTTCTTCCCAATATGAGAGATCATCAAAAGGGACAGATCATCAATGTTTCAAGTATCGGGAGTGAAATGGGACTTCCCTTCAGGGGATTTTATTCTGCTTCCAAATCGGCTTTAGATAAAGTAACTGAAGCGATGAGATACGAAGTTTCAGATTGGAATATTCAGGTTTGTTCTTTACATTTGGGAGATATTAAAACCAATATTGCTGAAAATAGAGTAAAAACGGAGGTTTCAGAACCTTACAAAAATATTTTCTCGAAGGTCTATTCTGTAATGAATGCCCATGTAGACGATGGTACAGAACCATTAGAAGTTGCGCTTTACGTGGAAAAACTTTTGCAGAAACCCAAGTGGAAAGCCCATTATTATTTCGGAAAATTCGGGCAAAAAATAGGAGTTCCTCTAAAATGGATTCTTCCACAAAATGTTTACGAAAACTTAATGCGAAAATATAATAAACTCGGTTAATATAAGTTTCTTAATTATCTTGAAAATTTACCTTACAATACTATTGCTTATCGTCTGCACCTTTTATAATGCTCAAAACAAAGAGTATTGGATGCTTGATGTGCAAACACAACAAAAAAAGAAGGTAAAAGACTCTGCTTCGGCAGCAAAATTTTTAGACTCTTTAGCTCAGAGCAATTATTTTTTTACAGATTTAAAAGGTGTTCAAGAAATTGATAATAGAATAGAAATTTCTTACGATAAAGGTAAAAACTACAACGAAGGATTCGTTAACCTTAGTGATGCAGTTGCTGAAGATTTGAAAATATCAAAAGAAATTTTCACTAAAAATCTTGACTCACTTAAGAAGGACCTCAATAAAAAATATGTTGAAAAAGGTTATTCTTTCAGTCGAATTAAATCAAAATTTAAAGGTGAAAAGGAAGGTTTTCCGATTATAGAAGTTGACATTAATAAAAATGATAAAAGAACGATTGATGGCTTCGTGGTGAAAAACTACACCAAAGTACCAAAACGTTTTATGAAAAATCTTGAAAAGGAATTTAAGGGCCGAACATACGATGAGCGAAACCTGAATGCCGTTTCAAAAAACTTCCAAAGTCATCCTTTCGTAACTTTAGAGCGGCCTCCACAAACATTGTTCACCAAAGATTCTACTCAAATATTTCTTTTCTTACAAAAGAAGAAAACCAATACTTTCGATGGAATAATCGGATTTGGAAATGATAAATCGGAGAAATTTACCCTCAACGGAACCATGAACGTGAATTTCCGAAATATGTTTAACGGTTTCGAAACGATCAATCTCTACTGGCAAAGAAACCCGGATAAAGGTCAGACCTTTAATCTACAGACCGATATTCCGTACCTTTTCAAATCGAATGTGGGAACCAACTTGCAGGTTAATATTTTTAGACAGGATTCTACTTTTGCCAATGTGAAATTTCAGCCAGCCGTATATTTTAACATCAATAATCAACAGAAAATCGGACTTAAAGGGATTTTCGAGAGTTCCAGTATTTTAGATTCTACCTATATCGCAGGAAAAGATTACAACAAACAGGGTGTCGGAATTTGGTATGAAATTACTCAACCTACAGATATCGATCTCTTCCTCCACAAGACAAAAATAAGAGCCGAATTCAGCCTTCTAACGACCAAATATTCATTGGAAGATATTAAAGCCAATCAGACGCAGGCCTACCTTTTTGGAGAGCATAATTTCCATATCTCGGGCAACCACTTTTTAAATCTGAAGGGTGAAGGTGCTCTTATGAGTTCAAAAAATGAATTCTCTGCCAACGAATTATTTAGATTTGGAGGCTGGAACTCTATACGCGGTTTTAATGAACAGTCTCTGGCTGGCGATTATTTCTTTTACGGAGGTCTGGAATACCGTTATTTAATTGGTAATTCAGCCTTTTTTGACTTTTTCGGGCAGTATGGTCAACTCAACAATAAATCTTTGAATGTAAAGCCTAAACTCTATAGTGTAGGACTAGGATTTAATTTCTTTATCCCTCTAGGCTTAATGAGCTTTCAGATTTCTAATGGTAACGAATTCGGAAACCCTTTCAAATTCAATGATCTCAAAATACACTGGGGAATTCTCAGCAGATTCTAGCTAGCGTAAAAACACCAAAACCTACATTTTGTTAAACAATCTTAACAAATAATAATTTACTATTAAATAATAACCAAAATCTTAATGAAATATTAAAGAATTGATTTTGGGGTGTAATTCTTGATGTGAAATAGACTTCAAAAATTAACCCTATTAAAATGAAGTGCATGGTATAAATTTCCTTTAGAAGAAAAGAAGTTTTTATGAAAAGAGTCTATACCATAGCAATTGTGCCTTACACATTGCTACTATTGTACATGATGTTTTTCGCCTCAGGCAGAGATGCCTACACAATGGGTTTCATCCAGCTCAACCCTTTTAGTACCATCACTCATTTTTTTATAGATAGTGTTCCACTGAGCGACTTTCTGGTTAACATCCTGGGGAAAATATTTGTATTTTCTCCCTTTGGAGCACTAGGCTTAATCCACCACAAATTACTGAATGGTTTACTGCTGAGTGTAAGTTTTATGATCTCAATCATATCTATCGAGCTTGTACAATACTATACCGCACGTGGTACCGCTGATGTGGACGACGTTTTCCTGAATACCATGGGAATGTTCATTGGATATTTGTTATTGAAATATGCTACCGCGAAAAATTTCGCCAACATCGGCGAAGAAATCCAACAAGAAATCAACAACAAAGAAGCACAACTTGCGGAAGATTTGTCGGTATAATATTATTCTGTAAGATTTTTTCTTAGGAGCTTATTCCCGCTATTCGCTTTTACTCCTCGTTCTTGGCTTATTCCTTAGCTTACTGCGGGGTAACCGCTTCTATCGGGGCTAGGAAAGAGTAAAATAGGAGGAAAACTTATCATTATGATAAGTCGCTTCAGTTTGAGGTTTAAAGTTTGAAGTTGAAGTTGAATTATATTCTTATAAAACTAGAGACACTCCAATTTAATTTTAGATTATAGATTTTATATTCGTCGGACTGCTCTTCCCACTGAAAAACCTGTATTTGAGCAAAACCAGGAACTTAAATAGGAAGTTGGTTAACTACTGTAAACCTTAAACTTTAGACCTTAAACCTTAGACCTTAGACTTTAGACTTTAAACCTTAAACTAAACCTTAGACTAACTTATTTGTTTTCTTGTTTTTAGGGCATAAAAAAAGCTCATCAACTTTGTTGATGAGCTTTAAAAAAAAACTGGCGGCGACCTACTCTCCCGCTTTCGCAGTACCATCGGCGCTAGAGGGCTTAACTTCTGTGTTCGGAATGGGAACAGGTGAGCCCCTCTGCTAGAACCACCCTAAAGGCTGTTCGTACAAAAGGATGTACGGTATATTTATATTATCAGATTCGAGATTAATAGATTTGAGACTAGAGACTATTGAAAGTCTATCATCTATCAGTCTATTATCTTTTGATCCAATAATTATCGATAAAAACGTTCACAAAGAGAGAACCTTGATTGCGCAACCCAGCGTCAGCCAATCAGGCTATAAATCTACGGGTAATTAGTACTACTCGGCTATGGCATTACTGCCTTTACACCTGTAGCCTATCAACGTCGTCATCTCCAACGACCCTTAAAAGATGTCTCATCTTGAGGCGAGTTTCGCACTTATATGCTTTCAGTGCTTATCTCTTCCAAACGTAGCTACTCAGCGGTGCACCTGGCGGTACAACTGATACACCAGAGGTTTGTTCAAATCGGTCCTCTCGTACTAGATTCAAGCCCTCTCAAACATCTAACGCCCGCAATAGATAGAGACCG
>JAEWYW010000023.1 GCA_023458535.1 Bacteroidota bacterium | reverse complement strand
AAGCTGCTTTAAATGAAACCAGAAAAGCAAACGGATTAGAAGAAATGTCAGCTAAAGAAATGTTGGCTTTGATCCGTGAAAAATCAGAATTATTGGAAATCAAAAAAGACTTCCTTTCTCGTTCGTTAAACGAAGGTTTTTCGGGCGGTGAAAAGAAGAGAAACGAGATTTTCCAAATGATGATGCTCAACCCGAAATTAGCCATCTTGGACGAAACCGATTCTGGATTGGACATCGATGCGTTGAGAATCGTGGCTGATGGGGTGAATAAATTTAGAAACGAAGGTAACGCTGTTCTTTTAATTACGCACTACCAAAGACTTTTGAACTATATTCAGCCTGATTTCGTACACGTTTTGGCGGACGGTAAAATCATCAAAACTGGAGACAAATCTTTGGCTTTAGAACTGGAAGATAAAGGCTACGATTGGCTTCTTAAATAATTTGAAATTCACTATTTGAAATTTGAAATTTTGGGAACAATCAATAATTTTGAAGATTTGGAAATTTGGCAACAGTCAAGAAAATTTTGCGATTCCATTTTTAAGCATTGTTTACTCAATGATCAATTTCAAAAACACGATAAATCACAGATAGACAGATCTTCTTCTTCAATCATGGATAATATTGCCGAGGGTTTTGAAAGAGAAGGTAACCGAGAATTTGTCAATTTTCTCACAATGTCCAAAGGCTCTGCTGGAGAGGTACGGTCACAATTAATAAGAGCATTCGATAGAAAATATTTGGATGAAAAGACTTATCTTATGTTGAGAAATGAAAGTGTAGAGATTTCAAAAAAACTTTCTGGATTTATTCATTATTTGAAAAATTCAGAACATAAAGGGAATAAATTTAATAGAAATAAAGAATAGAATTTGAGTGGAGTTCAATCACACAGAATTTCAAATCTCAAATCTCAAATCTCAAATATGCTACTAGAACAAATTATAAATACGCATTCGGATTTTTTAGGAACGCTGAATCATCGTTTTTTAGATGATGCACGTATTCAGGCTTTAAAAAAGTTTGAAAAACTAGGCTTTCCCACAAAAAAGGATGAAGAATATAAATACACCAACCTTGCTGAAATTGTAAAAAAAGACTACAATTTTTTCGCAAAAAAGGAACATAATATATCCAAAGAGCAGATTGATGAATTGCATTTGGGTGAAGAAAACTTCGATTATATCGTTTTCGTAAATGGGGAATTGCGCAAGGAATTGTCGAAAATATCGATTGGAAATATCGAGATGCTTTCTTTCAATTATGCTCTCAATGATGAGAATCACAAAGCGGTTTTTGAGAAATATTTCAACACCATTTCTTCGGAAGAGAATCCGTTTGTGGATTTAAACAATGCGTACTGTAAATTCGGATTTTTCCTTCACGTACCGAAAAACACCGTGATCGAGAAACCAATTCATGTATTTTACCTTTCTCAAAATCAAGGGGAAAACACGTTTTACAATACCAGAAATCTTTTGATTGTTGAAGATAATTCGAAAGTAGAAATCATTGAAAGTCATCATAATTTTGATGATACGTTTACCTTTACCAATTCAGTTACAGAAATAATCGTTTACCCAAATGCAAAGGCCGATTGGCACAAGTTGCAGAACGATAGCGACACTTCGTATTTGGTGGATAACACCTATGCGAAACAGGAAAAAGACAGCTTGGCGACTGTAAACACGTTCTCTTTTGGTGGGAAATTGGTTCGTAACAATCTAGATTTTATCCATAACGGAAGCAATATCAACTCGTTTATGAATGGCATTACGGTGATTAATGACGAGCAGTTGGTGGATCATCATACCGCTGTACATCATCGTTTTCCCCACTGTGAGTCGTACCAGAACTATAAGGGAATTTTCAACGGGAAATCGCACGGAGTTTTCAACGGAAAAGTTTTTGTGGAGAAAGAAGCTCAAAAAACCAATGCCTATCAGCAAAACAACAACGTTTTGTTAAGCGAAGGCGCTTCCATCGATTCGAAGCCACAGTTGGAGATTTTTGCTGATGATGTAAAATGTTCACACGGTTGTACAGTGGGTCAGTTGGATAGCGAAGCTTTGTTTTATCTTCGTGCGCGTGGAATTTCTGAAAAAGAAGCCAAGGCTCTTTTACTATACGCTTTTGCCCACGACGCCATGGAAAATATTGACATAGAACCGTTAAAACAAAAAGTTTCCAAACTTTTAGCCGAAAAACTCGGTGTGGATTTAATTGTGGAATAATGTAAAATACAAGACTGCATCTGCAGTCTTTTTTTATATACAAACTTGCCATTATAAATCATTTAAATTTTTGAGTATAGCAATTATAATGTATTTTTATGCGGCTTAAGAATAAATAGAATGAAACTAGACTCTCAAAACGTAACCGATTACCCTAACACCAATACCATTTTTATGGTTTGGAAATTTAGAGAAGGCACCAATTATATTCCTGTTTTTAAAAGAATTTGCGCACTAATGTTGAACCTAAACAACTCAGCAACCGACCGTTTTCCAGGAAAAAGTGTGAGTTGTGTGCTGGGAATTAGTTACAGTGCGTGGCAAAAACTCAATCTACCGACGCCACCTCCTCAGGAATTGAAAACATTCCAAGAAATAAAAGGTGACAAGCATACTGCGGTATCCACAGAGGGCGATTTGCATTTCCATCTGAGGGGAGAAAATAAGAGCATCTGTTTCGATATGGCATGGTCTATATCTAAATTCATGGCTGATGTGGCCGACAGTTTAGTCGAAGTACACGGTTTTAAATATTGGGATTCACGTTCCATTTTAGGCTTTGTAGATGGTACCGAAAACCCGCATGGTCCAGACCGTGATTTCTTTGCAAAAGTGGGACCCGAAGATCCCACTTACCAAGGAGGAAGTTATCTTTTTGTTCAAAAATACCTGCATGATATGGATGCTTGGACGAAACTTTCCACCCACGATCAGGAAAAAGTGATTGGTCGTTCAAAAGCCAACGATATCGAAATGACCGATGAAGAAAAACCTAAAAATTCTCACAGCGCTTTAGCCAATATCGGCGACGATTTCAAAATTGTGCGCGACAATATGCCTTTCGGATCACCCTCTACTGGCGAGATTGGCACCTACTTCATTTCCTATGCGAGTACATTTTCCACCACCGAAAGAATGCTCAAAAATATGTTCATTGGCAATCCACCAGGAAATTACGACCGCATTCTCGATTTCAGTACTGCCGTTACCGGAACCTTATTTTTCGTTCCCACACGAAATATGCTCGACGATTTTTCCAACTAATATTGTATAATAAAACCTCCAGAATTTCTAGAGGTTTATTTTTTTTATTTTGGGCGCCATTTGACTACGTCGAAAGGCTATTTATTGTTTTTTTTATTTGGGTGCCTTTTCCCGCTGTCCGCTCATACTCCTCGCTCCTTCGTCGCTGTGGGGTAACCGCTACCATCGGGGGCGCAAATTTTTGATATTTAAAATATAATCGAAAAACCTAATAGGTTTCCAAAACCTGTTAGGTATGATCAATTTCAAAAATAAATCTAGATTTTCGGTTCTCTACTCTTAAATCCTATTTCAAACTTCCAACCATATCCTCTGGTCTTACCCATTTATCAAAATCTTCAGCTGAAACCAACCCGAGATTGATGGCTTCTTCTTTCAAAGTCGTTCCGTTTTTGTGTGCTGTTTTGGCAATTTTTGCGGCATTTTCGTAGCCAATATGCGTGTTTAAAGCAGTTACCAACATCAAAGATTTATCTACAAGTTCTTTAATTCTTGGCAAGTTCGGCTCGATGCCCACCGCACAATGATCATTAAACGAAATACAGGCATCTGCAATCAATTGCGCTGACTGTAGGAAGTTGTATGCCATTACGGGTTTAAAAACATTCAATTCGTAATTTCCTTGCGTTCCAGCAAAAGAAATGGTGGTGTCATTCCCTAACACTTGTGCACAAACCATCGTCATGGCTTCGTTCTGAGTCGGATTTACTTTCCCAGGCATAATGGAAGAACCAGGCTCATTTTCAGGAATATGAATTTCGCCAATTCCAGATCGTGGTCCCGAAGCCAACATTCGAATATCTTGAGCAATTTTAAACAGCGAAACCGCCAACTGTTTCAAAGCGCCGTGAGATTCCACGATGGCGTCATGTGCTGCCAAAGCCTCAAATTTATTTTCTGCGGTGATAAACGGAAGTCCCGTCAGTTTTGCAATATGTTCAGCGACTTTTACATCGTAACCTTTAGGTGTATTTAAGCCAGTTCCTACTGCCGTTCCACCCAAAGCCAATTCGGCAAGATGCGGAAGTGTATTTTTCAAAGCACGCAAACCAAATTCCAGTTGAGCAACGTAACCCGAGAATTCTTGTCCCAAAGTTAAAGGCGTGGCGTCCATCAAGTGCGTTCTTCCGATCTTTACAATGTCTTTGAAATCTTCGGATTTTTCCTTCAACGTAATTTTTAGTTTCTCAATTGCGGGTATGGTAACTTCTACCACTTTTTTGTACGCAGCAATATGCATCGCGGTTGGATAAGTGTCATTGGATGACTGAGATTTATTGACGTCATCGTTGGGATGAACTTCAGAAGCTTCACCTAATTTTCCACCATTCAAAACATGGGCTCGGTTGGAAATCACTTCGTTGATGTTCATGTTCGACTGCGTTCCAGAGCCAGTTTGCCAAATTACCAAAGGAAATTGATCATTGAGTTTTCCTTCTAAAATCTCATCGGCAACTTGTCCTATCATATCGCTTTTTTCTTGTGGAAGAACGCCCAGCTCCGCATTGGTAATGGCTGCAGCTTTCTTTAGATAAGCAAATGCTTCGATTATTTCGTGGGGCATCGAACCATCGGGGCCTATTTTAAAGTTATTACGAGATCTTTCGGTCTGGGCGCCCCAGTATTTATCTGCGGGAACTTTCACTTCGCCCATTGTGTCGTGTTCTATTCTGTAATCCATATTTTGTTATTTAAATTTCTTGGGATTGGGATGTAAAAATTGATAATCCAATTCGGTTTCTAAGGTGGAGGAAACAATTTTCCTGCCTTTGTTTTGATCGGTTGTATGATTTGTATCTTTTTGTGTTTGAAAATCAATAACTTCTTGCTTGGTTGGATGTTGTGGCGCTACTACGTTATACGTTTTAGAAATCATTTTTCTGGAAATCATTTTTTCGATGATTAAACAAATATCTTCATAATGAACATGATTGACGATTTGTTCTGGATTTGAGATTTTATAATTGCTAAAAACGCGTGAACCGCCCATTAATCCTGCTAATCGAAGGATATTGATTTGCGGAAATTCGTTTTTCATTAAATTTTCAATACCCAAAATATTTTGATTTAAATATTCTTCCAAAACATTGGTTTCATTCATTTCTTCATCGATTTGAGGGTAAATTCCAATGGAACTCATCAAGAAAATTGGTTTATCAAAATTTTTAATGAACCGAATCATGTTTTTAAACCGATTTCGAAGCCTATCAAATCCAGTATTTTTGGGAAACGGAATCATGATAATTACCGCATCCAATTCTTGTAAGATCTCCCAAGGTTCCACATCACTTTCAATTTTAACATCAGAAAATGCATGGACTTCAGATTCAAAACCTAGTTTTTCAAGCTGCGAACATTTTTCTTCCGACGTGGTTATCCCATAGATTTTGTACTGTCTGGACAGGTGTTTTGCTAAATGAAGACCTAGCCAACCACAGCCAATAATTCCTATTTTTTGCATCCTTTTCATTCAATGATTAAAGGTAGCAAGAATAAACAGCAAAGCCAATTTATAATCATTATAAATATCAATGAAGCTGACTGATTTTACTCATTTTGTTTAATTTGAGGCTTGGGCAATGCGTATTTTTACGCTTCAAAATTTTTTCACACATGGAATTTTCTTATCAGGAGCCATTTCCTATTTTAAAAGACGACACACAATACAAAAAACTGACTTCAGAATACGTAAAAGTTGATCAACTGGGCGATCGCGAAATTTTAACGGTAGACCCAAAAGGTTTGGAGCTGTTGGCTGAAAATGCTTTGAAAGATGTTTCTTTTATGCTTCGTTCATCGCATTTACAAAAGTTGAAAAACATTATCGACGATCCTGAAGCTACTGATAACGACCGTTTTGTTGCTTATAATTTGCTTCAAAATGCCGCCGTTGCGGTTCAGGGAGCGTTGCCGTCTTGTCAGGATACGGGAACTGCCATCTGCGTTGCGAAAAAAGGTGAAAATGTGTACACAGGCGCCAACGATGCAGAGTGGATTTCCAAAGGAATCTACAACACGTATCAAGAACAGAATTTAAGATATTCGCAAATTGTGCCTTTAACGATGTTTGATGAGAAAAATTCGGGCTCGAATTTACCCGCTCAAATCGATATTTATGCGGAAGAAGGCGATGCGTACAAGTTTTTATTTTTAGCAAAAGGCGGAGGTTCTGCCAACAAAACATTCTTGTATCAAAAAACAAAATCTTTGTTGAATGAAACTTCTTTAGATGCTTTTGTGCGCGAAAGAATTATGGATTTGGGAACTGCGGCTTGTCCGCCTTACCATTTGGCGTTGGTGATTGGTGGAACGTCAGCAGAAGCTAATTTGGCTGCCGTGAAAAAAGCAAGTGCAGGATATTACGATAATCTTCCAACCGAAGGAAACATGGGCGGACAGGCGTTCCGTGATTTGGAGTGGGAGAAAAGAGTTCAGAAAATTTGCCAGGAAAGTGCCATCGGAGCGCAGTTCGGTGGAAAATACTTAACGCACGATGTTCGCGTAATTCGTTTGCCTCGTCACGCCGCATCTTGTCCGGTGGGAATGGGTGTTTCTTGTTCTGCGGACAGAAATATCAAAGGGAAAATCACCAGAGACGGAATTTTCTTGGAGCAGCTGGAAACCAGTCCAGAGAAATTTTTACCAGCAACGCCACCGCATTTGGAAGCGCCTGTAACCATTGATTTGAACCGACCGATGCCAGAAATCTTGGCTGAACTTTCAAAATATCCAATTAAAACGCGTTTAAAACTTAACGGAACTTTAATTGTAGCTAGAGATATCGCACACGCAAAAATCAAGGAACTTTTGGATGCAGGAAAGCCAATGCCAGAATATTTTAAAAATCATCCTATTTACTACGCTGGACCGGCAAAAACACCAGAAGGAATGCCTTCAGGAAGTTTCGGACCTACAACAGCGGGAAGAATGGATGTCTACGTAGATGAATTTCAAGCCAATGGCGGAAGCATGGTGATGTTGGCGAAAGGAAACCGTAGCAAAGACGTGACTGATGCTTGTGCAAAATACGGTGGTTTTTATCTGGGTTCTATCGGTGGACCGGCAGCAATTTTAGCGAAAGACAATATTAAGTCTGTAGAAGTGGTGGATTTCCCAGAATTGGGTATGGAAGCCGTTCGTAAAATTGAAGTGGTGGATTTCCCTGCGTTCATCATCACCGATGACAAAGGCAATGATTTCTTTGCAAATTTGGCTCATTAATTATTTAAACTTAATCTTAATTCAGAAAATAGGCCTTATTTACTTTGTTAGAAAAAGAAAAAGTTCTATTTTTGCCTTATAAAATATTAAAGACATGATGTTATCAGCATTTTGGCCGTTTTACCAGTTCCTTTGGACAGTTTATTTCATCACAATGTTCCTTGTGGGCTTTTGGTGTATTTTTATGTTCTTTGGTTTAGTTATCCCGATGTGGTTATCTGAAGGTTTAATGGAATACTTCGGTAAAACAAAACCATTTGATCCAGAAGATATCAGAAGAAAAAATATCTATGAGCAGGAAGGTGTAGAAGTAATCTACAATCAACCGAAAGGGAATGGTCCTTTTCTTCATGATCACGGACATGGAAATGGTCATCACCACCATCACTAAGAAAATTTAAATTTAGAAATATATAACCTCTTCAACTTTGAAGAGGTTTTTTTGTATAAATACCTTTCTTCAGAATCTAAATTTTGTACAAATAAAAACCCGCCGTCAACAAAGTTCGCGGCGGGTTTAGTTTTATATTATTAGTTAGTGATAATTAATCGTTGAGTTTTAAAACAGCCATAAATGCTGATTGTGGAACTTCTACACGACCAATTTGTTTCATTTTCTTCTTACCTTCTTTTTGTTTTTCAAGAAGTTTACGTTTTCTGGAGATATCGCCACCATAACATTTTGCAGTAACGTCTTTTCTTAACGCCTTAATCGTTTCTCGGGCAATAATTTTTGCTCCCAAAGCTGCCTGAACAGCGATGTCAAATTGCTGTCTTGGAATCAATTCACGTAATTTTTCACACATTCTCTTACCAATGTAGTAGGCATTGGAATCGTGAATTAATGAAGATAGGGCATCTACCATATCACCGTTGATCAAAATATCCATTTTTACCAATTTGGATGCACGGAAACCAATCGGATGATAATCAAACGATGCATAACCTTTGGAAATAGATTTCAATCTATCATAAAAGTCGAAAACAACTTCCGCCAAAGGCATATTAAAAATCAATTCAACTCGATCTGCGGTTAAATAACTTTGGTTAACAATTTCGCCACGTTTTTCAATACAAAGCGTCATCACAGGTCCAACGAAATCAGATTTGGTGATGATCGAAGCTTTAATGAAAGGTTCCTCTACGCGATCCATGGTCATCGGGTCCATCATTTCCGATGGGTTGTTGATTAAAATAGGAACTTCAGGTTCTTTTTTGGTATAACCGTGATACGATACGTTGGGAACCGTCGTAATCACATTCATGTTAAACTCTCTATCCAAACGCTCTTGAACAATTTCCATGTGTAACATTCCTAAGAATCCGCATCGGAAACCAAAACCTAAAGCTGCTGAACTTTCAGGTTCGAAAACCAAAGAAGCATCATTCAAACGAAGTTTTTCCAAGGAGAATCTCAATTCTTCAAAATCCTCAGACTCAATTGGATAAATACCCGCAAAAACCATTGGTTTTACTTCCTCGAAACCATCAATCGGTTCGGCTGCTGAATTTTCTGCAGTGGTAATGGTATCACCCACTTTTACTTCGCGAGCATCTTTAATTCCAGAGATGATATAACCAACATCACCGGTTTTTATTTCTTGTTTTGGAACTTGTTTTAGCTTCAAAGTACCCACTTCATCGGCGTCGTAGGTTTTTCCTGTCGCCATGAATTTCACTTTCTGACCTTTTTTAATGCTTCCGTTTACGACTTTAAAATAAGCCTCAATTCCGCGGAATGGATTGTATACAGAGTCAAAAATCAATGCCTGAAGCGGTGCATCGGGCTCCCCAACGGGCGCTGGAATTCGCTCTACGATTTGCTCCAAAAGATGGTGTACGCCTTCACCGGTTTTGCCTGAAACTCTTAAAACATCTTCATAATCGCAACCGATAAGGTTCATGATTTCGTCGGTAACTTCTTCTGGATTGGCTGATGGTAAATCAATTTTATTAAGAATCGGAATAATCGTTAAATCATTTTCCAAGGCCAAATATAAATTAGAAATGGTTTGCGCCTGAATGCTTTGTGCTGCATCCACAATAAGCAAAGCACCTTCACAAGCGGCGATAGAACGGGAAACTTCGTACGAAAAGTCAACGTGTCCGGGTGTGTCGATAAGGTTGAGAACGAATTTTTCACCTTTGTACTCGTAATCCATCTGAATGGCGTGAGATTTAATGGTAATTCCACGTTCTTTTTCCAAATCCATATCATCCAAAGTTTGAGATTGAAGCTCTCTTTGGGTAACGGTATTGGTATATTCTAAAAGTCTGTCTGCCAATGTACTCTTACCGTGATCGATATGAGCAATGATGCAGAAGTTTCTTATATTTTTCATTTATAAATCTTGTAATTTGCAAAGATAAAAAAAGAGACTTAAAAAGTCCCATTTTTCTGTATTTCAGCGAAATGTTATTTTTCGTAGAGAAGTTCTCCCGTTAAACAATCGATGTAAATATTATAGAAGTTATTTTGATCATTTACTTTGTTTTTGGAGATAGAAGCATCAATTAATCCACCCACGATTCCGCCAACAATTCCACCGGCAACCATTCCAACAAATGCACCATTGTTTTTATATTCGGGATCTATAGCCTCGCGAGAGGCAAATAAATAATAACCATTACCATCTTTTTGCATTTCCCAAAAGTTTAAGGGTGTTAAAAGGTAAGGTTTCCCCTCGTCCACAAATGCATACACTTTACTTTTAAAAACATCATACCCATCTACATCCCCCACACCTGTGATTTGTCCTTTTTTATTTTTTTTAACGTAATAATTTTTCTGTGGTTCCTGATTAATGAAGTGAATGAAATCCTTATAAACACCGTCAACTAATTTTTCATTACTAAAAATTTTTGTTTGCGCCACTACGGCAGTTTCATAATTGGGAAGTTGATCATTTGTGATATTGTATTTGCTAACAGGATGAGAGAAAGAATCGGTAATGAAATCCGAAAGTTTAGAACCAATCTTAGAAGCTACAAGCTTTGGTATATCCTCATTGGGACCAGGTTTTACAAATGCAGTTTTTTTAGTTCTGTCAATGAAATAATATTTGTCTTCTTTTTTAATGAAACTTGCTATATCAAATTCAATTTTAGAGAGATGTGATTTTCCTTTAGGGATTTGTCCAACTTTAATTTTTTTAACGACAACTAAAAATTCTGTGTTCCCTTTGGTTTTATTGTCTTCATCAAATGATTTTTCGAGAATGTTTGTAAGATCATCGTCGGGAAGTTTAATGTCGTAATTTTCCTTTCTATATACAATACTTCCAATGTTTTTATCTTCTCTGATATCGTGTACCGTTAAAGATTTTGCCATTTTAGATTTATCCTTCAAGTTTTGCCTAAATGGAACAGTAACGGTTTTCTGTGCAAATATGTTGACTGAAATTAATAAAAAAATAAAGAGGTTTTTCATGTCAAAGCGTTTTTTATTGGTTCAACTAGAGTCTGAAAAAATCCTCTTATTGAGTGAAAATATATCTTCCTGTTAAAAAATCTAAATAAACTTTAGATTCAGTTTTATTTGGAAAACCAAAAGCTGTCATTCTAACAGAATTACTAGTTGTTGAGGCGGCATCAGCTAATCCTCCAATAAGAGCTCCAATTGCTCCACCAGTCATTGCACCAATCATCGCACCATTCACGTTTTCTTCAAATAGTTGCTTTCGCGAAGCCATAAAATAATAACCATTGTCATCTTTAAACATTTCTACAAAACCACCCGGAATAAAACGATAGGCTTTTCCGTTTTCCACATAACAAAACACAAGTTCTTCATGAACTCTTTCGTCTTTATACATAAACCTTTTCACTTCACCTTTTTTATTCTTCTCAATAATAAAATCAGTATCCGGTACTTGCATAGTAAAATTTTTAACTGTTCTGTAAACTCCATCTTTCAAAACAGTTGTCGACATAGCCAAATTGTTTTTTAAAAGATATGCATCATAGCTGTTTATTTGATTTTCAGGAATTATATTACTTGAGACTTGCTCTTTGTAAGAACTTTTTATGAAGTTTGTAAACAGATTTGAAATTTGATCTGCAAAATATTTTTGTGAAAAAGCTGCCTTATTTTCATTAACAACAGCTATATTGTCAAATCTATTAATGAAGTAATACTTGTCATTTCTCTTCAAAAAACTTGATATTCTCACTCTAAGTTTTGGAATAGGTTGATTAGTTAAAGCATCTTGCTCCTGATAAGCCTTTATATCTTCAACCATTAAAGTTATATCAGTATTTCCCGTGTCTTTATTATCCGCTTTAAACCAATTTTCTATGTAAGATTTAAGATCTTCATTTTCAAATTTTAAACTTACTGATTTCTTTTCGTCCGTTATGGTACCGATATTTTTGTCCGTTCTGTTATCAATGACAGTCAATGATTTTATAAGCCCTTTTTTGTCTTTGATATTTTTATTAAGCTTAATGACTTCCACTTCTTGTGCAAATATTAATGAGAAAATAAAGATAGAAGAAATGGTAAATAGTGTTTTCATAATGATTACATTTATAACAAATGTAATTGATTTTGATTATATAAAATATAAAAATTAAACGACCCGTGCAGAAAAATCTACAAGGGTCGTCCAACATTAAAAAAATAAACTATTATGAGATCATCTAGATCTGGTCTGAGGGGAATTATTCCTAGAATTAGGGCTTTTCCTCTCATTCATTTTATCCCTCACCATTCCTTCTGTTTGGAATAGTTTTAAAACCTTTTGAGGCGGGATTACTTGCTGAAATTTTTCAGCGTACTTCTTTCTGTTATCCAATAAACTCTGTCCCATTTCAAAACTTTGCTGAAGTTTTTGTTTGGCTTCCTGATCTGAAAGCTGTTCAGGGTTGAAATTTGGATTAAACTGTCTTTTTATATTGGTCTGGCTCTCTAAATACTCGTTGTAAATTCTGGTAAACTCTTCCTTGTTTTCAGGCTTTACTTCAAGATTTTCAATAACCATATTATTTCTGAATTTTTTCAGCAGTTCTTTTCTATCATCAGGAGAAAGGTTGTTGATCACTTCTTTTCTCTGCTCGGGTTTCATGTTTTTCCAATCGTAATTCAGCTTTTGAGCATCAATACTAAACCCAAGAATGAATAGTGCATTTAATAATAAAAACTTTTTCATACATTATTAGTTATATAAATCTAAATATACATCTGAAACCGAATTTTGGGCAATTTCTGAAATTTCTTTGCTCGAAAGTGCATCCAGATAAACATTCATCTGCTCCTCAGATAATTCAGATTTTTTATTATTAACATTTTTTGTGGCAGCGTCATCCTTGTTGGTTGTCGAAACTAAAGTTTTAGTTGGTGTCTCATCCATTTCATGACTTTTCTGTGTGGGTACATGTACTTCAACAGAACTGATGTCAGATTTTAAGGTGTTATAAGCATACTGACTTTCAGCTGCGCTATGTGGTAAATCTGTCTTAACCAGCGTATCGATATGTGGTGCTTCTGAAGCAGTAATATCATCACCAAAAACCCATCCCAAACCGAACAACAAAACTACTGATGCCGCAGCTGCCATCCACCAATTAAGCTTTACAACCTTCGTAGGTTTCACATCTTCCTCTTCATTTTTTTGAACATGCTGCATTACATTTTTCTGAATATCCTCAAAAAGAGCGTCAGGTACTATGTAAATGTTTTTACGTTCCAGATTTTCTATATCAAAATTTTTCATCTTCTGTTCTTTAGAAATTATTTATCATAATTTTCTTTAATATAATCTTCAATTTTTTGTTTTGCATAGTGGTAGTTGGTTTTTAAGGTTCCTACCGACATGTCTACAATTTTTGAAATCTCCTCATAAGGCAAATCATCATAATACCTCATGGTAAATACCAATTTTTGTTTCTCTGGCAAACTCTGTATGGCTTTTTGCAATAATATTTGAATCTCATCACCGTTATCTTCCAGTTGATCTGAAACAATATTCTGCAAATAATAATCTGCATCTTCATCCGTTTTCTGCATTCTTTTCAGCTTATTGATTTGTTGTAAAGCTTCATTGGTTGCAATTCTGTACAGCCAGGTATATAACTGACTATCATTCTTAAACTGATGAAAGTTTTGGTAAACCTTAATGAAAGTTTCTTGTAAAACATCTTGTGCTAAATCTGCATCTACAATTAACCTTCGGATATGCCAATACAATCTACTCTGGTAAGCATCCATCAACGCTCGAAGCCCTTTTTCTTGGGTTCGTTGGTCTTGCATCATTGCAATAATCTCGGCGTCTTTAGTCTTCATAAGATGCTTCAGTTGTTTGGATTACAAAAATATTCAAAAGTTAAATGTTATGCTAATTTTAATCTGACAATGTTAGTAATCATCAATGTTTCAGTGTTCTAAATCATTGATTTTATACATTATTGCATTTTAATACTACTAATTTCAAACCAAACTTTTAATATTTTATATTTGTAGTATGGAAATAGTTATTATAGGTTCTGGAAATGTAGCATATCATCTCGCAAAGGCTTTTAAAGAAAGTAATATTCAGGTGAAACAGCTGTTTGGAAGAAACGAGGAACAACTTAAGGCAATTTCCTCTGAAACAGGATTTTCCTTTTCTTCAATTGATTTATCACCCGGAGACTTATATATCGTCGCCGTTAGTGATGCTTCAGTTGCCGAAGTTTCAAAACTTATTACTAATGAAAATTCTTTAGTAGCGCATACATCTGGTTCTTTACCTAAGGAGGTACTGCAAGGAAATTACCGAAAGGCAAGTTTTTACCCGCTTCAAACTTTTTCTAAAGATAAAAATCTCACCTATACTGAAATTCCTTTTTTTATCGAAGCCGAAAGTCAGTCAGACGAAAACCAATTGATGGTGTTGGCAGGCAAGATTTCTGACAAGGTTATGAAAAGTACTTATGAAAAAAGGAAATATATTCATTTAACGGCTGTTTTTGCATGCAATTTTACCAACCATCTATATGCACGAGCCAAGGAAATTTCAGACAGTCAAAAGATTCCATTTTCGTATTTTTTTCCATTGATAGATGAAACTACTGAAAAAATACATTTTATGGATCCTAAAGATGCACAGACAGGACCTGCAGTGAGAGATGACAGAAGAATACTCGAACTTCATCAAGAATTATTAGAAGGAGAGAGTCTAGAAATATATAAAACCATTAACAAATCCATACAAAGTATGTATGATCTATAAAACAATTATTAACCTAACTGCTTTTTAAATTAGAGTAGTTCATTATTTACAATTAAAAATCAATTCAATTAATAAATATAAAATGTCTTATAAAGAGAGATTAAAAAATATTAAAGCATTTGTGTTCGATGTAGATGGCGTATTCACTGACGGAAGCGTATATTTGATGCCAGGAGGAGATATGTGTAGGGTTATGAATGTTTTAGACGGTTATGCAGTAGTAAAAGCAATTAAAAACAATTACATTATTGGGGTGATTACAGGCGGAAATGATCCTAATGTAAAACATAGAATTGAATACCTGGGTATTAAAGATTACTATCCCAAATCTCACAATAAAATGGTGGATTATAATGATTTTAAGAAGAAATATAATCTTTCCAACGACGAGATTTTGACCATGGGTGATGACTTACCTGATATTCACCTTCTTGAAAACTCAGCCATTGCAACTTGTCCCGAAAATGCAGTTCCAGAAGTAAAAGCAGTTTCACATTATATTTCAGGTATTAAAGGCGGAAGTGGAGCAGTACGCGATGTTATTGAACAGGTGATGAAGGCACAGAATACTTGGTTGGAAGATAATACACAATCAGTTTAAATTCTTATGAAAATACTTTTAGCATCGCAATCGCCGCGAAGAAAGGAACTCTTAGCCAATTTAGGTTTTGATTTTGATGTTGTGAAAATTGATTGTGAAGAAATACTTCCTCAAGACATTGGAGCTGATAAAGCAGCAGAATATTTGTCAGAATTGAAAGCGAAATCTTTCCAAGATATTAAAGAAGATGAAATTCTGTTAACTGCTGATACGGTTGTGGTTTTTGATCGAAAAATCTTAGGGAAGCCCAAGAATACAGAAGAAGCAGTTGAAACTTTAAAACTGCTATCAGGGAAGTCGCACCAAGTGTATACTGCGGTTACCATCAAAACAAAAAGTAATATGGCAAGTGCTACGGATGTGGCAACAGTGTATTTTGACGAGATATCTGATAATGAAATTAAGTATTATATTCACCATTACCAGCCTTTAGACAAAGCAGGCAGTTATGGAATACAAGAATGGATTGGTATGGCAAAAGTGAGTAGAATAGAAGGAAGTTTTTACACGATTATGGGTTTACCCACACATTTGGTGTATAAATTAATACATGATGTAAATAATTGAAGCCTTTAAATATATTTTTTCATTAAATTTACATCTTTATCAAGATTATTGATAATAAAAAGGCTTTTAGCAAGTTATACAACTACAATGAAAAAAAACATTTTATTTCTTTTAATAATTTCCATTCTTTTTTCTTGTGCATCAAATGCCAAAAAACCAGAGAAAAGGAAGAAATTTCTAAAAGGATTTTCAACATACTATAATACTTTATTTAATGCAAAAGATGCATTAAAATATGAATTTGAAGCGAGAGATAAGGGTCATAAAGACAATTTTTATGCACCTTATATACCCATACTTACCTATGAAGATCAGCCCTTAGGCAGCGATTTAGGTCAGTCAGCAGCGTTCGCCGACAACACTATGAAAATGGCTTCTGTTAACAATAGTCCTTCGGGAATACAAAAAGATGCTGGAAGAAGCACACTTGGTCCACCAGGAATGCCACCTGGCGGTAATATTGGTTCTACCATAGGGCAGGAGCAGCCTAAAGGTGCAACTGCGCTGCAGATTGCTGAAGCCAAAGCATTAAAGGCAATTGAAAATTACTCCGTTCTGAGAAAAGGTGCCGAACAAAATAAAACATTGTTTGACGCATATATCATCGCTGCACAGTCCAGAATTTATCAAAATAAACCTGTTGCTGCATTAGATATTCTCAATACCTTATTTGCTAAAATGAAAGATGATAAGCGTTTACCGTTGGCAAGGGTTTATCAAGGGGTTGCATACGCAAAAATGAAAGATTATGAGAAGGCCAATGAAGTTTTTGCAAAGGTAAAAGCTGAAGGCTTAACTAAAGAATATGACAAGATTTTTAGTATTTATTATGCCGAATCTTTACTAGATGAAGGTAAAAAAGAAGCCGCTTTAACCGAACTGGATAAGGCGTTTGAAGTAAACTCAAACCGAAAATTGAAAAGTAGGATTGCTTTCTTACGCGGACAGTTACTTCAAAATATGGGTAGAAACGACCAAGCAAGAGAAAGTTTTACAGAAGCTTATAAATATGCCAACAATTTTGAGTTTGAGGTAAAATCTCAGATTGAAATCGCAAAAACATACAATGGAAAAGGGGATTATGAAGGCGCAAAAAATTATCTAGAAGGCATTAGTAAAAAAGGAACTTATGGTTCCCGTAAAAATGAATTCTATTATGCCTTAGGCTTAATGGCCAATAAAGCTGGGAAGAAAGAGGAAGCACAAACGTTTTTCCGAAAATCTCTGGAAGAAAAAGTTTCAGATCCGCAGATTCGTGGACTTACTTTCTATGAAATAGGGAATAGCTATTTAGACAAGAACGATTATATTGGTGCTGGGGCATATTACGATTCAGCATTAGTTGCAATGACCTATGAGCCTTCGAAAATTTTACTACAGGAACAATCTGAAAACATTAAAAAGATCGCCAAAAACTATTATTTAATAAAGAAAAATGATAGCATTTTAAATCTTGCGAGAATGGATGAAGCCCAGAAAAAATCTTACTTCAATAATTTTATCGCAAAGCTAAAAGTTAAGGAGGAAAAAGAAGAGCAGGAAAGAAGAAGAGCAGAGCGTGCTAAAGGCTTTGATACTGGTGATTATAATGCCAACTCTATATTTGGAACCACTGGAAATTCATTTGAAGATTTTGGCGTAGCTACCAAAGGGTTTTACTTCAGTAATCAGAGTACAGTTTCCAAGGGAAGTGCTTCTTTTAAACAGGTTTGGGGAGGTCGCGGACTATCAGATAACTGGAGGTATTCGCAAACTATGGCGACAATTGAAGATAAGAAAAATGAAGCTTTAGGCATCAGCAATACTCCCAACCCTCGTCGTTATGAACCAGAATTTTATATTGAAAAAATACCGACTGATAAAACATTGCTATCTCAGCTGAAGAAAGATAGAGATACCGCCTCGCTCGGAATGGGGGTAATGTACCAAAATTATTTTACCAATACTCCGTTAGCAACAAAAACTTTGTATGACTTGGTAGATGTGCAGCCAGAAGAAAAAGTTCTGCTGCAGGCTCTCTATGAAATCTTTGCGATGAATTATGAGAAAAATCCTAATGCGGCAGATAGGGCAAAGCAGATTTTGTTAAGAGATCATCCTTATTCTTCTTACGCAGAATTTGTAAGAAATCCAAAAGGTTCCACATTCGTTAAATCTGATCCAAGTGTTGAAGGCACATACATACGAGCGTTTCAACTTTACGAAGAAGAAAAATTTCAGGACAGTAAAAATATTTTAGAACAGGCTATTTCACAATATCCAAAGGATGCATTAGTGCCTAAACTTGCACTCTTAAATGCTTTTAATACTGGGAAAATGAGCGGTAAAGAAGTAATGATTCTTCAATTGGAACAGATTGCGCTCAACTATGGAAAAACACCAGAGGGTTTAAAAGCTAAAGAAATGTTGAATTACCTAAAGAGTGAGCTGCAATTTCAGCCTACTGATAACAAAGGAAATGTTATTCCGCAGAGCCCTCCAGGTCAGCCGGTTCAGCAATTTAATGCTAATCAGGGAGTTCCTCAAGGCAATCTCCAGAATGCGGCACCTTCGCAACCGCCAGGAAGCCCTAATGCTGGATTTGGACAGCCAGCCCAGAAAATCCAACAAAAGAAGGCTCCTCAAAATGCACCTGCTAAAGATGTTCAGATAAAAGAAATTAAAGTGAAACAATAAAAGGTAAGCTATCCGAATCGGGTAGCTTTTTTTATTGCCCAAAGTATCTTAATTTTGCAAGAAAACAATTGAAGTTCTTACTAACCAGATTTCTTCTGCTCCTCTTTATCGTCGCACAAGTATATTTCGTTGTAGCGATTATTAGAGAAAAGCCTCTGCATTCTTGGTTCATCTTTGTTTTTTCTATAATAATTATAGGAATGCTTTTGTCATATCGTAAGAAGCATAAACTTCACATCCAGCATCAACCAGACTTTCATTATGTTCTTTTTTTATGGTTTCTGGTAGGAAGTTTTACCACCTATTTTTTACATACTACATTTCATCTGAATACCGTCTTTGCGGCAGGAAGCGTAGGTTTTTTTGGCAGTTTTACCCGTAATTTACATCATCAGTACAAATCTTTGTCTCATCGGCCCATTGCCATTTATTGCGGTGCCTTTGTAGGTATGACGCAATTGCCATACGGCTATCTGTTTATATTTCTTTCTACATTTCTTACAGCTATATTCTATTCTTTTTCACATCATTATTTTCACGGTATCGGCGGAAAGTTGGGAACTTTAGCTTTTATGGGAGTTTTGTATGCTTACGTTATTTATAAATTAATCTTGCCATGATTCTACTGCTCAATATTATTTTGGCTATTTGTGGAGCGTGGCTTACGTTTCATCTCAATAAAAATTTAAAGTTGGGTCAAGTACGCGCGTCGGGTTTAATAGCGATGTTGGTGGGTGGATTTTATCAATTGAATACTTGGTTTTGGCATTTTGATTTACCTAAAGATGTCCCTTTTATCGTGATTGGTTCTACGTTCATTGGGATGATCTCTTCTAGGAAACATTTTAAAAATTTTAATCTTTTTATCGCACCTATTCTTTTTACTCTTATTTATCACAATATCTCGAAAGAATTGAAAGGTTTTGGAGGAGCCTTAGGCACGGCAGCCTGTATTTCTTTAGTTATAAGCATTTATTTGAGAACACTTAGTCCGATAAAGAAATTCATAAAACCGTTTAGAAAGGTAAAAGTAGCAACGATGAAAAAGAAAATCCCCCAAAAAGAAAAGTATAAAAAAAACTCACTATAAAAATGAGCTTGATTTATTTTGTTTTCCAAGATTGATTCTCTTTGTTCTCTGATCTTTTCTTGCCATTTTCAAAATTGTAAGCCAGACCAACACCTAGGGTTTGCTTAAGTTGCGTTTTTTGAATCTGATTATGATCATACAACAAATCCAAAGTTATATTTGTAGATATAAATTTGTTGATCTTCATGTTTAAAATTCCGCTGTAAGATAAAACCAGTCTTTCAGGATGGTCTAAATAATTTGATAATACAGATGCAGAATTGGTAAGATCAATATTTTCCATCAGCTTTATTTTATAGATCGCCGTTCCCAAAAATCCAAATTGGAATAATGAGGAATCGCCATCGTTTTTCAACCCATAATTTCCGGCATACTGCAGATCTTTATCCAAAACAAAAGTCCATCTTGCATTCGCTGGCCTCAAAGTTACTGTCAAGTTGGCATTCGGTCTGTAGGTAAAGCCAGCACCCAAATTCAAGTATCCAGGAGCCATGAAGTTTGATATTTTCTTAGCCTCAGGGTTATTCCCATCTTCGTAACCAGGAGCAAATTGACTTTGCAAACCGGCACCTGCTGATGCGTACCAGCTCTCAGAAATCTTTCGCCCATAGTTGGTGGATAGATTAATCACATCCTGCGTTTTTCGCGTCCCGATGCCTTTTGTGTTATTTTGTCCGTAGCCTAAAATAATAATGTTTTCCCATAAATCTTTGTCTTTCTCGTACGTAAGATTATAGTTTACACCTGCTAGCCAACCCACATTGTTGGCGCCACCACCAATCCAATTAGAAAAGGCTGCTTGGTTCAGCATTAAAGTATGTTGACCATGTATGGACCAGGCTCTGGTGCTGTCCACTGCTGGTACGTCTGATTGAGCTTCTTCCTGAGCGGACATCAGAACTGCTGTTGAGAAAAACAGGGCTAATAAAATTTTTTTCATGAGGTTATAAATTTGAAGCTGCAAAATTAAGAATATTTTTGTTGTTAGCTAAAACAACATTTTGACGTATAATTCTCATTAATATTAAATGTTTTAGTCATAATTTCCTATTTTTAAAATTGGTTCTCATTTTGAAAGCTTACCCTCATGTTTAAAACAGGAATCTCTAAAAAAGCAATCTATTATCCCATCATGATGCTTATGGCCATGTGGTTTTTCTTTTTGCTGCAGTTTTTGGGCTTTTTCAACAGTTGCTTTGGAGCCATCATTCCATTGTTGCCAGAAGGTCTTTTGGGAGTCGTAACTTCGCCATTATTACATGGAAATATTGAGCATATATTAAGTAATTCAGTGCCCATTCTCGCTTTAATGTTTCTACTGTATCAATTCTATCCCAAGATTGCCAATAGAGTTTTTATTTTAGGGTGGATACTTACTGGCTTACTGGTGTGGGTTTTACCACCCATCGATCTTTTAACAGGTGAATATCAGTATACATGCACCATTGGTGCAAGTGGAGTAGTGTATGTGTTAGCGTTTTTCCTGTTTCTAAGTGGCGTTTTGAAAAGAGAACTCAAACTCATCACCGTTTCTCTAGTTGTAGTTTTATATTATGGTAGTTTAATTTGGGGAGTATTCCCGCAAGAATTGTTCGGAGACCTACAGGAACCGAGTAGAATATCATGGCAGGCACATGCTGCAGGAGCTATCGTAGGAATTGCTTTAGCCATTTATTACAGAAAATCTGGTGAAAAAAAAAGAAAATTTATTTGGGAATTCCCCAATTATTACAGCGAAAAAGACGATAAACTTTGGAACGAATACAAAGAAAATCATCCTGAAGATTTTTTAGAACTTCCTTATAAAAAGAAAGAAGATCATTGGGAACATTTAGATGAAATACGAAGAAAATAAAGCCACAATTTACTTATCTTTGATGAAAACGCAGATATGTTTTCCGAAGAGCATTTGTATTCTATAGCATTAAGGCAGGCTTCCTTTATTGGGGATATTAATTTCAGTAAGCTCGTAAATGCGTATGGATCTGCTAAAAATGCGTGGGAGTTTGCAAAATCCGATATGGCAAATACTGTTCAGGGCATTGGCAGAAAAATGATTTCTGAGATTGGCTCCAAAGAACATTTAAATTTTGCTGAAAAGGAACTTAAATTCTGCGAAAATAACGCTGTTCAAATCTTTTTAAGACATACGGAACAATATCCTTCACTGCTCAATGAATGTGTGGATGCACCTGCCATCATATACATCAAAGGAAATCTTCAAATAATAGAACATTCACTAAGTATTGTCGGAACAAGAAATATGACCGTGTATGGTAAGACATTTTTAGAGGATTTTTTCGGGCAGATTTCCAAATTTAAATTACAGACGGTGAGCGGACTTGCTTTAGGAGTGGATACATGTGTTCACGAGCAGTCTATATTGCATAAAATCCCTACAGTTGCTGTGCTGGCACACGGATTTCAAACTTTATATCCTGCAAAAAATAAAAAACTTGCTGAAGAAATTTTGAATCAAGAAGGGGTTTTACTAACAGAATTCAATTCAAGTCAGAAACCAGATCGCGAGCATTTTATACAAAGAAACCGAATTATTGCAGGTTTGTCACCGTCTACGTTAGTTGTTGAGACGGGTTTTGGTGGAGGTTCTATGAGCACAGCCAACTTTGCCAATATTTATGATAGGGACGTTTATGCACTGCCAGGGAAAATTACAGACACGCACAGTCAGGGTTGTAATCAACTTATTTTTCAAAATAAAGCCAACATTATTTCTACCATTAAATCGCTTATTGAACAGCTCGGTTTTAAGAAATCAAGAGAAAAAATGGAAGAGTTGTTTCCTGTTGAACTACAAACAGTTACATTGACTGATCCTCAGGAAACAATTCATAAAGCCGTTGTAGAGAAACCTTATATTTCTTTGGATGATTTGTCTGAAATTACAGACATGCCTTCGCATAAACTCCTTCCTATTATTTTAGAATTAGAGCTTTTGGGTAAATTACAAGCATTTTCTGGAAGGAAATTTCTGGCACTCTAATGTTAAGGTGTTTTTAATATTGCATTATTATGGGCTAAATAATTAAAATTTTATATTTTTTATTGCATTTGAAGAGAATATGTGATAAAAAATAAATTTTCTAGATAAATTATTTACAAATTATATTCTGCATGTTGTGCGTCTTGAAAAAAAAATTAAATTTGTCAGCAAGAATATATCAACAAACCATATGGAACAACATACAATTGATCAAAAAATTCAGGACTTCATTGCGAGAATCGAAGCAAAAAATCCCAATGAACCAGAGTTTTTACAAGCAGTTAAAGAAGTTGCAATTACTGTAATTCCTTTTATTGAAACAAGAAAAGAATATAATGGGATGAAGCTTTTGGAAAGAATGGCAGAAGCAGAAAGAATCATTATTTTCAGAGTTCCATGGGTAGATGATAAAGGAGAAATTCAAGTAAACAGAGGGTTTAGAATTCAGATGAATTCAGCCATTGGCCCTTATAAAGGAGGAATCCGATTCCATCCTACGGTAAATCTATCAGTTTTGAAGTTTTTGGCTTTCGAACAGGTATTTAAAAATTCTTTAACCACTCTTCCAATGGGAGGCGGAAAAGGAGGTTCAGATTTTGATCCACAAGGAAAATCAGATATGGAGGTGATGCGTTTTTGTCAGGCCTTCATGACGGAATTGTGCAAACATATAGGTCCAGAAACCGATGTTCCAGCTGGTGACATTGGGGTAGGTGCCAGAGAAATTGGTTACTTATTTGGCCAGTACAAGAAAATCCGTAATGAGTTTACTGGAGTTTTAACGGGGAAAGGTTTAGCATATGGAGGATCATTAATTCGTCCAGAGGCTACTGGTTATGGAGTTGTATATTTCGCTGAACAAATGCTAAAAAGCATCAATCAAGAAATTAAAGGTAAAACGGCAACTGTTTCAGGTTTCGGAAATGTAGCATGGGGTGTTGTAAAAAAATTCACTGAGCTTGGAGGTAAGGTTCTTACTATTTCCGGTCCAGATGGATACATTTATGATAAAGATGGAATTGATGGAGATAAAATTGAGTATTTATTGGAACTTAGATCAACAGGAAACAACAGAGCTGAGGACTATGTAAAACAATATCCTTCCGCAGAATTCCATGCTGGTAAACGTCCTTGGGAGGTGAAATGTGATGTAGCTTTCCCATGTGCAACTCAAAACGAACTAGATTTAGAGGATGCTAAAAAATTGGTTGAAAATGGCGTAATCTGTGTTACTGAAGCTGCCAACATGCCTTCCACACTAGAAGCGATTAACCATTTCTTAGATCACAAAGTATTATTTTCTCCAGGAAAGGCTTCTAATGCTGGTGGTGTTGCCACTTCTGGATTAGAAATGACGCAAAACTCTATCCGTTTGAACTGGACGTCTGAAGAGGTAGATGCAAGATTAAAAGAAATTATGATTGGTATCCACAAAGCGTGTAGAGACTATGGTAAGGATGCCGATGGCTATGTTAACTATGTAAAAGGTGCAAATATTGCTGGCTTCGTGAAAGTAGCTGAAGCAATGTTGGCTCAAGGTGTAGTATAAAAATAAAGTCTGGTTTTGTGCCAGACTTTTTACTTATATCCTGTCCCGGGAAAATGGGAAAAGTAAAAATTGAAAGGGAAAAGCATTATTTTTAAATGATGCTTTTTTTTGTCTGTAATCCTAAGTAGGCGCATCAGCTTTCCTGAATCGGCGCCATATTTTTCTACCTAATACAAACACCACGATGACTAAAGCAATTGCGCATATTGCAGCCAAAAAAGGCGCTGCCATTGCCAAGAAAGACATGATACCCGCACCAGCAGTTTCAGTGGTGGCCACTACGGAATTTCCCAATCCTCCCGTTGATGCAGTAGAAGCAGCTCTTGTACCTGCAAAACCAGAACTTATTGTAGCTGCTGTTCCTCCTCCAGCAATTAACGCTAACGCCCACTGTGGAAATGTTCCTATGTCGGCAAACTGACTGGCAAAAAGTACCGAACCAGCAACGGTCGCCAAAGGTACCGATAAGGTGTCTAAAAGATGATCAACATAGGGAATGTAATAAGCTAAGATTTCTACTACAGTAGCAATTCCTGTCGTGATAAGAGCGGGCAAGCCTGAAAGCCATTCAAAATTACCACTCATAGGAATCCAATGCATATACGAAGCTAAGCTTACAGCAAACATGGGGAGAAAAACCCTAAAACCTGTTGCAGCTGCTAAGCCTATTCCAATAAATGCACTAATGATATACGGAAAATAAGGAATACTATCCAGCATATTGTTTTTATTTTAAGTAAGGATGAATTTACTAAAAATATACCAATAGCTTAGTCTTTTTTAAGCAACTTGCAGAGATTGAGAAATTCTGTTTCCACTTCGTTATAATTTTTAGGCAATTCTCCAGATACCCAAAATAGCATTGCAATAGATTTCTCGCCAAAAACATCTTGGAACAGAGGTTTATTTAAACGGTAGGTTTCCCTTAATAATCTTTTTATGCGGTTTCGGTGAACTGCTTTTTTAAAATATCTCTTCGAAACAGAAACCCCCACTTTATTTGAATTGTTCGTGAGTTCTGAATGGTTTTTTAAAAAAATGATTCTTATTTTGCCAAACGTTTTCCATTTGCCCTTACTGAACAGCAAAGAAATTTCTTTTTCAGATTTAAGTTTTTCGTTCTTCGAATAAGAAAATTCAGACATTGGATTAATTTTCTTTTATTAAATAATTAATCACTTCTGATGCAGCATACAAACCAAAGAGAGCTGGAATGTAACTAATAGTTCCATAAAAAGATTTTTTGTAATTGCTGCCATCGGTCATTTTTAAACTTCCTTCCTTCTGTATTTCGTTGGAGAAGACGCAACGGATACCTTTATTAATTTTGTCCTTTTTTAGTCTTTTTCTTACCTGCTTAGCTAAAAAGCAGTTATGTGTTTTGCTGATATCTCTTACCATTACTTTACTGGGATCCAGTTTTCCTCCAGCACCCATCGCACTTACAATTTTTATCTTCCTTTTGCGGGCAGCTTTTATTAGAGTAATCTTTGGTGTAACGCTATCAATGCAGTCTAAGATATAATCAAAATTTTCAGAATCTAATATTTCCTCCATCCTTTCGGGAACTAAAAATTCATTGATTTTTGTGAGTTGCAATTCTGGATTAATATCAACAAGGCGATTACCAACCAATTCTACTTTGGGTAGATCAATCGTTGAATGCAAGGCGGGAAGTTGTCTGTTGATGTTGGTGATGTCAACAGTATCACCGTCTACAATAGTCATTTTGCCTACACCCGATCTCGCAAGAAATTCTGCCGCGAAAGAACCCACACCGCCTAAGCCCACCACCAATACAGAGGCATTTTGCAATTTTTCTAAACCTTGTTTTTGTATCAATAGTTCGGTTCTCTCAAGCCAAAATTTATCCATTTTTTATATCTTCTAAATTTTCTAAAATCACATCTTGTAAAATGCTGATTGGTATTTTTTTAATAAAAGAAATTTTTTCATAAATATCTTCAATTGCAATATCAGCATCATCGGTCTCAATGAAAAGTCTGTTTAAAGGGACAGATTCCAAAGTTTTTTGCAAAGATAAATTATAGAGTACTGCTTTTCCAACACTGAGGTAAAAATTATGCTGAATCAAATCCTCCGCTATTTTTTGTTTTTTATTAAACCCATGAATAACCATAGGCTTAATACTTTTCTTTCTAAAAGAAATGATTTCTGAAAACATGCGAACACAATGAATAATCAAAGGCTTTTTGAGCTCATTTGCTAACTTTATTTGCTGAACAAAAATTTCAATTTGCATCTCTTTGGGCGTGCTAATTAATCCATCAAGTCCGCATTCTCCAATAGCATAGCAATTGTCATTTGCAGAAACTTTATGTAACCAATCCCAGATGGAAGAAGAATCATGTTCAACTATATGTTGGGGATGAATGCCAGCTGAATAGGGAAATTCTGTGGGTTCTTCAAATAATGGAAGATTGTAGATTCCGTATTTATAAAAGGGATGATGATGATGAAAATCAAAAAACATTTTCAAAAATAAATATTATACATTAAACATTTGTTTATATTTTTGAAAATAAGATGCAGATTCTTTGATATGAAACTTTCTGAAAAACAAATAAATATTTTGAACGTTGCAGAAGAACTTATCGCCAAACAGGGCTACGAGGGAACTTCTGTCCGCGAAATAAGTTCAAAAGCCAATGTTAACGTGGCGATGATTTCCTATTATTTTGGATCTAAGGAAAAAATGATGGCATATTTGTACCAATATCGGGTGCAAAAAACACGTAAAAATTTTTCAGAATTTGCGGCAACCATCCAAAATGGTAAGCCAGATATGCAGATGAAGGAGATTATTAAGTACATTGTTTCGCAGCTGTTTAAGTATAATTATTTTCATGGTTTCGTAACGCAAGAGCTAAAGCATACCGACAATCTTAAAGATGAATTGCTGGATTTTTATAAACTCTGTGTTAATACATTGGATGAAATTGTAAAGAAAGGCATCGTATTGGGAGTTTTCACGTTCGCTCCAAAATCAGAGGATATTCTGACGAATATTTTGGGAGCAACCCTCTTTGTAATTAGAAATAAAACATTTTTTGAACTCTATATTCCCAATAAAGATAAAGATTCCTATCTCACTGAAGCAGAAAAAAAGGTTCAAACCAATCTGTTATTTACGGTTTTTGCGACTTTGGGATACGTTTCCGACTGAAATTTTTGTTAAATAGTTATAAAAAAATAATCATTGATAAAAAAACTTTATTTTTGCAAATTGATTAGCCTAAATATCAATTGATCGACATTTGGGCACAGTAAAATTTTTATGAAAAAATTATTCTTTGGTATTTTAACAGTTGCAGTTTTATCTGGTTGTGTTAGTCAACAAGAAAAAGCGATGAAAAGTGCGGACAAAAACTTCATATTGAAGGCTGCAGATGAAAATTTCGCTAAAAAGAAATGGAAAAATGCATTGGCCTTATACGACCGTTTAACAAAGCTTGTGGCGGGAACAGATGAGGTTACCCATGTTCATTATAACACTGCTTACGCTAATTATTACGATAAAAACTATAAGTTGGCGGGACACCAGTTCAAGAATTTTTCTGTCAACTTTCCACAAGATCCAAGAAGAGAAGATGCTGCATACATGGCTGCATTATGTTATTATGAAGGATCAATGGATTACAACTTAGATCAGAGCAATACACTTTCGGCAATCAATGAGTTGCAGGATTTCCTTAATAATCATTCTAATTCAGAAAAAGCAGGAAACATCAACCAAATGATTGATGAGCTTACCAATAAATTGGAAATTAAAGCTTACGAGAATGCTAAGCAATATTACCAAATGGGGGAATACAAGGCAGCTAATGTAGCGTTGCAAAATGTATTAGACGATTTTCCAAGTACCAAGTTGCGTCCTAAGATTTATGACTACATATTAAAATCTAGATATGAACTGGCGATGAGGTCTAATTTTACGCTGAAAGATGAGCGTTTAGATAATGCTATTGCTTTTACAAGACAAGTAGAGAAAGAACTTCCAAATTCGGAATATGCTAAAACAGCAGTTGAGCTTAGAAAAAAGCTTGAAAAAGAAAAAATAGATTTTGTAACGGTAAAAAAGAAGCATGAAGAAAACCTTAAGCTTCTTACTGAAAAACAAAAAAGAGAGGCTGAAAAATTAGCCCAAAGAGATAAAACCAATCAACAATTGCAAGATCAGGCAGATGCCGAGAAGAGAGCTCAACAAATCCAGAGAGATAGTGCGAAGCTTCAAACACCTCCTCCGGCGGCTACTTTCGAAATTAAAAGATAATTCGTAAATTTGCAATTCCAAAAGAAAATAAATTCCTGAAAATGAGTGTAAAAGATTCTACAGCAGAGTTAAGTACCATTACTTACGATAAAGATAAAATTGAAGATAAAGTAGCTTCCATCTATGAAGCTATTGTAATTATGGGTAAAAGAGCGGAGCAGGTGAATGCAGAAATCCGTACTGAGCTTCATAATAAATTGGATGAATTTGCGGTGCATAATTCAACGCTAGAAGAAGTTTTCGAAAACAGAGAGCAAATCGAAATTTCTAAACATTACGAAAAACTTCCTAAGCCTACATCTATTGCCATCAAAGAATGGTTAGATGATGAAATTTATTTCAGAAAAACTGAAGACAGAAACTAAAATTTTAGTTTTAGATAAAAAAGGTCATTAAGGATTGTCTTAATGACCTTTATTTTTGCAGTATTGCAAGCAATTTTTAGTAATTTAGTGCAATTAAAAAATTTAGTATGAGCATTTCAGGGAAAAAAATTCTCATTGCGGTTACAGGAGGTATTGCAGCCTACAAAATACATTTCTTAATACGAGATTTTATTAAAAACGGTGCAGAAGTTCAGGTGATTATGACCAAAGATGCTGCTGAGTTTGTTACTCCGCTTAGTCTGGCTACACTATCCAAGAATCCTGTGTACAGTGATTTTTATGGATTAAACGGAACCTGGAACAGTCATGTTGAAATGGCGCTTTGGGCAGATGTAATGATTATAGCTCCTTGTACGGCAAATACTTTATCCAAGATGGTTCATGGCATGTGCGATAATTTAGTCATAGCCACCTATATGTCTGCTAAATGCCCAGTTTTTATTGCACCAGCGATGGATTTAGACATGTATCAACATCCTTCCACGCAGCAAAATTTAGATTTCGCTGAAGACTTTGGTCATATTATTATCCCCGCAGAAAATGGCGAGCTGGCAAGTGGACTGGTTGGTCAGGGCAGGATGGCAGAACCCCAAACCATCTTAAAAGCGGTTGAAGAATTTTTTGAAAGTGCAGTCAATGAAAAGTCATTAAATGGCAAAACAGTACTTATTACTGCTGGGCCTACTTATGAAGCTATTGATCCGGTCCGTTTTATAGGAAATCATTCTTCTGGGAAAATGGGCTTTTCTTTAGCTGAGGAAGCCTGTAAGCGGGGCGCAAAAGTAATTTTAATTTCTGGCCCAAGTAATCTTAGCACACAAAATCCTAATATTAAACTTCACAAAGTAACTTCCGCCAAAGAAATGCTTGCGAAAGTTTTTGAGTTTTACGAAAATGTGGACATTGCCATTGCAAGTGCTGCAGTTGCAGATTATGCTCCAAAGGAGGTTGCTCAAGAAAAAATTAAAAAAAATGATGAAGAATTGGTGATAGAGCTGGTAAAGAACCCCGATATTTTAAAAACGATGGGCGAAAAAAAGCAGCACCAGTTTTTGGTGGGCTTTGCTTTGGAAACTCAAAATGAAGAAGAAAATGCCAAAGGAAAACTTCAAAAGAAAAATCTGGATATGATTGTTCTAAACTCTTTGCGAGATGAAGGTGCAGGTTTTAAGAACGACACCAATAAAATTAAAATTTTCACAAAAGAGGAGAAGCTGGAGTTTAATTTGAAAAGTAAAGATGAAGTAGCTAAAGATATTTTGAATACCTTGGAAAACCTTATGCACTTGAATCCTTAAACATTACAAATCCTAAATCAAATAAATTCGCTAAATTTCCGTTCTCAATTTTTTATACAATGAAAAAGTTCATCATCATATTTTTTCTTTCCATCTTTCATTTAGGATTTTCACAAGAAATTCTATCTACAGTGCAGGTTAGTGCACAACAATTGGGCGGAAGTAATCAGCAGGTTTACAAAACACTGGAAAAATCAGTGAGAGATTTCATTAATAATACCAGCTGGACAGGTAAAAAGCTTCAGAATTTTGAAAAAATCAAAGCTAATTTTGCCATGGTGATCAGCGAAAGAAATGGAAATATTTTTAAAGGAAATCTTATTGTGCAATTTGTGCGTCCAGTTTATGGAAGCACTTATGAATCTCCCATGTTGAATCTCAATGATACCAAATTTTCATTTGAATATGCAGAAAATGAGAATTTAATTTTTAATGAAAGACAATTTTCAGGGAAAAACCTTACCGATGTTATCAGCTACTATATTTACCTTATTTTAGGCTATGACGCAGATAGTTTCCAAACAAATGCAGGAACACAGTGGTTCACAAAATCACAAACCATTGCACAAAATGCGCAGAACAGAGGCTATGAAGGATGGGCACAGGTAGAAGGTCCGAAAGCACGGTTAACTTTGGTAAATGAACTCCTAAATACCAATATGAATCAGTTGAGAGCGAGCTATTACGCTTATCACAGAGTTGGGTTGGATAATTTGTATAATCAGGATCCCACACTAGGGAAAAAGGCTATTTTTGATGCGCTAATGAGACTGAAAATGTACGAGAACTCTTTTCAGCAGAACTATCCTTTTAATCTCTTTATTGATGCTAAAAGTGATGAAATTTATAATATTTTCAACAGCAGCAACAATGGTGGTGTTAACATGAACGAACTGAAACAATTGATGATTCTTTTCGCTCCAAAATTTAATGATACCAAGTGGAATAAATGGAAATAAGATTTTGTAGTTTTTCTTGTTTTCATTTCTAAACCCATATCTTTGTAGATTATAAATCTGCCTATTCATCAATGCTTTCAAGAATATTTATACAAAATTTCGCGCTTATTAATCAGTTAGAAATCCACTTGCACAAAGGTCTGCAGGTGATAACTGGTGAAACTGGTGCGGGAAAATCTATTATTTTGGGAGCTTTGCGCTTAATATTAGGTGAGAGATCTGATGCAAAAGCCATTTCAAATACAGAAAACAAAAGTATTATAGAAGCTGAATTTGTGGTTAAGGATACTTTAAAAACTTTTTTTGATGAGAATGATTTGGATTTTGAGAACCCTAGCATCATAAGAAGAGAGATTCTGCCATCCGGAAAATCACGGGCTTTTGTAAATGATGTACCCGTAAATTTGGATGTCTTAAAATCACTTTCAGAAAAACTGATTGACATTCATTCGCAGTTTGAAACTTCCCATCTGTTCAATGAAGATTACCAGTTTTCCATTATTGATGGACTGAGCGATAATAAAAAAATAATCCTTGACTACCAGAATACTTTTCAGGAATGGCAGATGCTCAAAAAACATTTGGAACAGCTCAAAAACCAAGTGTTGGAAGGCAATAAAGAATCCGATTACAAAACATTTTTGTTAAATGAACTCAAAGAAGTAGATCTAGACCAAGTGAACTGGGAAGATTTGCAGGCTCAACTTTCCACTCAGGAGAATGCAGGAGCCATTTCTGAATATCTCGCTCAGGCATTTATACGAATGGATCAGGAGGAGATTGGAGTTTTAGATGGTTTAAATGACGTTCGTAATAAATTATCCAAGGTAGCAGAATTATCGCATGAGTTTTCTGAACTTTCAGCCCGTTATGAAAGTATTTTTCTGGAATTTAAAGATGTCCTTTTTGAACTGCAGGATGGTGCCGAAAAAATTGATGTCAACCAGGAATTATTGGATCAGCTGAATGTAAAAGTGAATACAATCAATGCTTTATTTTTAAAGCACGATGTGAAAACCATCGAAGAACTCATTGAATTGCGAAACCAGTTAGCTGGCGAGCAGTCTGGTTTTGCTGAACTTGAAGATTTCATTCAGGAAACCTCCAATAAAATTGTCGACTTAGAAAAGAAATTGACTAAACTTTCGAAAAAACTGGCCGATAACAGAAAAAAATCTGTTCCTGTATTCGAAAAGAAGATGGAAACTCTATTGAAGCAACTAGGTTTAGAGAAAGCAAAAATTGGTGTAGAGATTACAGAAAGCGATACTTTTAATAAATTCGGAAGCGAGAAAATTGGCATTCTCTTTCAAGCCAATGCTGGGTTTCCATTAAAACCAATTCAAGGAGCCATTTCAGGAGGTGAGAGGTCGAGGGTAATGTTGGCTGTAAAGAAAATTATTGCTGAAAATTCAGAACTTCCCACCTTAATTTTAGATGAAATTGATACGGGTGTTTCTGGGCGTGTTGCCGAAGAAATGGGTAAATTAATGCACGAAATGGGTAAAGATATGCAGTTGATCGTGATTTCTCATTTGGCGCAGGTAGCTGCGAAGGGCGACAACAATTATAAAGTGGTAAAGCAGGATGTTTCTGGAAAAACCATTTCTACTATTGTGCCATTAAATGACGAGGAAAAACTTCAGGAAATTGCACAGCTTTTATCGGGTTCAAAAATTACAGATGCAGCCATTGAGCAAGCGAAACAACTAATGAACTAGTTTATTTGTAACATTTTCCTTATTTTTCGACTTATTCTCTAAAACTATAGTCGATGTATCGAAGATTATTGCAATTTGAATTCAAAAGCTTTATCCGAAATCCACAGTTTGGAACCAATTTAGTTTTAAAAATTTTAACTTTTATTGGTTTTGCCAGCTTTGCATTCGTGTTTGCGTTGCTTCCGTTTGGGATATATTTTTTTGCAAAAGAGGAACTTCAAACCAATCCTTTACAACTTTTCTGTAAATACTTTATTTTTTATTGGGCAGCAGATTTACTGATACGGTATTTTTTTCAGGCTATGCCTACACAAAACATTAAACCGTTTCTTACCACAGGTCTTAAGAAAAATGTTTTGGTGAATTATACTATGTTAAAAATCATCACACATTTTTTCAATTGGGGCAATTTACTGTTTTTAATACCTTTTGCAGGTTTGTTGATTTTCGATGGCGATTTCTCTGCAGTACGGGTTATTGCTTTTGCATTGGGTATTTACTGCATTTTTTACTTTAATAACTTTCTCAATATTATACTTAATGGAAAAGATTGGGTGGTTTTTTTAGTCTTTGGACTTGTTGCGCTCCTTGGAATACTGGAATATTACCATTTTGTAGAAGTAACCACTTATTCAGAACGGATATTTTACAGCATGTATCAATATCCATTTCTGGCTATAATTCCTTTGCTAGCAGCTGTGGGAGTAGCTATTTTAGCGTATCGTTTAATTTATAACGATTTTTATTTAGATAAAGGACTAGAACTTAAGAAAGCAAGTGGTAAATCTGAAAATATCGAATTTTTAAATCGTTTTGGAGTCACAGGCACTTTTATTAATAATGATATCCGCTTGTTGAAAAGAAGCAAAGCAGCACGGTCAGCACTTGTTATGAGTTTTCTGTTTTTGTTTTATGGACTGCTGTTTTTTAACGGATTTTATGAAGGGGATTATATGAAATTATTTGGAGGAATATTTGTTTCTGGTGGTTTCATGATGATGTTTGGGCAAAGAGTTCCATCGTGGGACAGTTCCTACTATCCACTGATGATGACGCAGAATGTTCCCTATAAAAAGTATTTAATGGGTAAATGGGCACTCATCGTATTAGGTATCGTAGTTTCATTAATTTTGTCTACAGCGTATCTTTTTTTAGGACTTGAGGTCTATCTTACGGTATTTGCTGCGGGATTGTATAACTTAGGAGTAAATTCTTATATCGTTTTGTTAGCAGGCGCATTCAACAGACAACCAATAGATCTAAATTCCAGTACGAAATCTTACGGCGGTGGCAAGAATAATTTTAACATGAAAACGATGTTGTTGACGATTCCACAGTTGTTATTACCGGTATTGGTCTTTACCATTATGAAATATTTTTTTGGAATATATGGAGGTGTTGCCAGTCTGGGAATTTTAGGAATAATAGGCTTCCTTCTAAAAGACATTGTTTTCGATTATATAGTAAAAGTCTACCAGTCGGAAAAATATAAGACTTTAGAAGCGTTTAAAAAAACAGAATAATTCAATATAAATAATTTCCTATTTTCATGATTTCAATTCAAAATATATCAAAGGTTTACGGTAATAGAAAAGTTCTTAATATTGCTAGTTTGGAAGTGCCTACAGGACAAACTTTCGGTTTGGTGGGCAATAATGGTGCAGGAAAAACAACACTTTTTAGCTGTTTGCTGGATTTGATTCAGGCAACAACAGGTCACATCACCATCAATGGTGAACAGGTAAATTTATCTGAAAAATGGAAAAGCGATGTTTCTGCTTTTATCGATGAATCTTTCTTGATAGGTTATTTAACACCAGAAGAATATTTTTATTTTTTAGGAGAACTTCGTGGACAAAATAAAGCTAATGTTGACCAATTTTTACAGCAGTTTTCAGACTTCTTCAATGGTGAAATTTTAAACTCTGGAAAATACATCCGAGATTTATCCAAAGGAAACATGAAAAAAGTAGGTATCGTAGGAGCACTGGTTGGTTCACCCAAAATTATTGTCTTGGATGAGCCTTTTGCTAACCTCGACCCATCCACTCAGATTAAACTGAAGATGCTGATTAAAAACTGGTCTCAAAATGATAATGTTACTTTCCTTATTTCAAGTCACGATTTATCTCATACCACCGAGGTCTGCAATAGGATTGTAGTACTGAATAAGGGAGAGTTGGTAAAAGATATACAAACCAACCCCGAAACTTTGCGCGATTTGGAACAGTATTTTGCAGAACAAGTGATGGCTGTATCAGAATAAACAAAAAGCTGAGAATTATTCTCAGCTTTTCTTTTTAACTCCGTGAAAGTCTTTTAAATAAAAGGGTTCGAAGTAGGCAACGTCCTCAAATTGATCATTTTTTACATGTTCGTTAGCTTTTCTAATCAGGTTTTTTGCTGATGGATAAGCATTTGAAATATAAGTTGTATTTTCTAGGTTTACTGTTTCCTGTACTTTTTTTGCACCATCGCCTACAAATACAATTTTTTTATCTCCAAATTCAGAGAAGCTGTTTTCATCAATTATTTTTGCTTCTGTTTCAGAAATTTCTTGGCCTTTTCCGTTGAAAATTTTACAATATACTTCCATTCTTCTCGCATCTACAATAGGGATAACCAAATCATAATCTTGATTGAAATAAGGTTCCGCTAACGAGTCTAAAGAATTGATTGCTATCAAAGGAATGTTTAATCCAAAGCAAAAGCCTTTTGCAGAAGCCGCTCCAATTCTCAAGCCTGTGTAAGAACCAGGTCCTTTCCCTAAGCAAACGGCTTCAATATCCTGTAAAGAGATTTCGGCGCCTTCCAAAGCCCACTCAACAAAGGTGTGCAGACTTTCAGATTGTTTATAATTTTCTGAAACCTCTTCGCATAAACACAGGAGTTCGTCATTATCTGAAATAGCAACAGAGCAGTTTTTGGAGGAGGTTTCGAGGTATAAAATTTTCATAATGCAAATTTAAGGCTTTAATTCAACACTTTGTCTGCTCCACAGCTTCCATTTTCCTTGCAGTTTTTTCCAAACTTCTAAAGTGGATAATTTCATTGAAAAATGAATGTTTTTATAGTTCCAGCGACTTGGATAATTGTATGAATACTGTAAATTTTGCCTGACTTTTTGACTTCTTTAAATACTATATTTCGAATAGTGTCGTAAGAAACTTTTTTGGATTTAAAATCTCTTATAAAATCAGATTTATTTTGAATCCAACCGTTGGAATGTCCAAAAGACACATCATCCGCAAAAAATTGAACGATATTTTCAACATTATTTTGCATCAATACATCCATATTTAAAATGGTTCTCTCAAGTTTTGAATTTAGATTTTGAGAAAAAGAAAACGAAGAAATAAGAATAAAAATAAAAAGGATTTTTCTCATTATTTTCGGTAAATCATCCTTGGTTCCGCTTGCGCTTTTGGATAGATGCACAATTCTGCAATAGAAACCCTTTCTGGGGCATTCACGCAATACGCAATGGCATCCGCAATGTCTTCTGCTTTTAGGGCTTCGTAACCTGCATACACCGTTGCTGCTCTTTCGGTATCGCCTTTAAAACGAATTTTGGAGAAATCTGTGGCTACCGCTCCTGGCTGAATGTTGGTTACTTTAATCCCGAATTCTGTTAATTCTATTCTCATCCCTTCCGAGATCGTATCAACAGCTTTTTTACTTGCACAATATACCACTCCATTGGCGTATGTTTGTCTTGCAGCCACCGACGAAATATTCACGATATGACCTGAATTTCGTGCCTGCATTTGCGGAATAATCATTTTCGAAACGTACAGAACACCTTTTACGTTGCCATCCATCATGGCATCCCAATCGTCTATACTTCCAGTAGAAATCGGATCTAAACCGTGTGCATTTCCCGCATTATTAATTAGAATATCTATATTTTTCCAATCTTCTGGGAGCGAATTGATGGCGTTTTCCACTTCATCAAAATGCCGCACATCGAATTGTAAAGTGTAAACTTCGGTAAAAGCAGACAACTCGTCTTTCATTTCCTCTAAAACCGCATGTCTGCGTCCGCAAAGGATAATTCTTAAACCTTGTTTTGCGAAAAGTTCGGCAGTTGCTCGCCCAATTCCCGAAGTAGAACCTGTGATGAGTATTGTTTTCATTAAATTTTAGATTTTTTTAGTCTAAAGTCTTTGTGTAATTACATAGAATCAAAGCTTTCGAACGCATTTTCGATATGTGTAATCACTAAATGTTTGTTGGCATCCATCAAAACCGAAATAATATCAAACTGCACCTCCTTGTTAATTTTATTTTCCTCCAAATAATAATCTGTTGCCATCACCAAAAGTTTTATTTTCTTTTTATTGACAGCTTCTTGCGGAAGATTGAAAACGTCTGTTGAACGTGCTTTAACCTCTACGATGATTATTTTATTCTGAAATTCTGCGATAATATCTATTTCAGCTTTTTGATAACGAAAGTTTCGGGCAAGAATACGGTAATCTTTTTTGATTAAAAAATCGACTGCTAAATCTTCTGCTTGATGTCCGAAATCGTTGTGAGAAGCCATGTTTTTAAGTATGAGCGATGAGTTATAAGTGTTGAATGACTAACAATATTTTTATTTTAGAAATTCAATTTTTGAATCTTTTGAAACTTGTATTTTTACTTTACCGCCAATAATTAAAGGTCTGTTATCGTGGATATGTCCATTCGGGAAACCAAAAATTACAGGGAAATTGTATTTGCTAATTCTTTCAGAAATGATAGAGTAAGCAAGTGTATCGAAGCTGTTTTCGTATTCTGAGTTTTCTTTTTCATCGCCCATATTGGTCATTCCGCCCACTATCAAGCCTTTAATTTTTTTGAAAACTCCTGCTAAATCCAAGCTTATCATCATTCTGTCTAACGCATAAAAATTCTCACCAATATCTTCAATAAAAAGTATTTTATCTTTAAAATCAAAGGAATAAGGTGTTCCTAAAAGTGCATAGATTAAGGCTAAGTTTCCACCAACAAGTTCACCTTCTATGTTGCCTCTTTTGTTAAATTCATTCTCTTGAATTTTATATTTTGGAAATTTACCCATCAAAATATCAAAGGTTACATCATAACTTTCTTCTGTAACCCCAAAACTGGATGTTTTAATGGTCTGCCCATGGATGGACGCAAATCCTTTTTTTAATAAATAACTTTGAATAACGGTATTGTCGGAGTAGCCAATATACCATTTGGGATTTTTCTTAAATTCTTTCAAATTTAAAAAAGGCAGCAGATGTTGGCAACCATAACCACCTCGTGAAGCCCAAATTGCACTTATTTCTAGGTTATTAAGTGCCCAGTTCATATCAGTAATTCTTTCTTCCTCATTTCCAGCATAATTATAGCCGCGCGAATATTTGGAATAAAGATGTTTTCCCAACACTGGCTCAAAACCATTATCTGAAATCATCTGTAATCCCTCTTCAAGTTGTTTCGGATCAACAGAACCTGCTGGTGAAATAATGGCGATTTTATCTCCTTTTTTTAGAGCTTTTGGGTAAATAATGGGTGTCATTTATCGTCTTTGTTCTTGTTTTTCAGCTTCTTCTAATTTTTTATCGAATTGATTGAATTTTTTGAAGCTCTGCATAAAAATAAATACACTAAAAATAATGAGGATAATGCCCACTACTTTTCGGATTTTATTGGCAATATTTTGTGTTAATTTATCGTGAAACTGCTTTGCTAAGCCTATTTTGAAAAGATCAACAGCTAAGTAGGTGAGGATAACAATCGCTAGATAAAGTAAAAAATCGTTATGGTCAGGGTATTGGTTTCGAACAGAAATAACAGTTACCAACCAAAAAAGAATAACGCCAACGTTTAGAAGATTGAGAAGAAACCCGTTGATAAAAGTTTTGATATAATTCTGACTAATAAGTCTTTCTTCGCCTCGAATGTGCATTTTTGTTTTTGAAACCATCATGAAAATACCATATACCAAGATGATTAAGGCGGTAATTCTGTAGAAACCAGGGTGTTTATCGATGAGGTACACCAAGTCGGCACTGGTGTAATAGGCAGCGATAATGCATAAAACATCCGCAGAGATTACACCCAAATCGAGTGCTATGGCGTGTTTGGGTCCGCGCGAAAAACTGGTTTCTATCAGCAGAAAAAATATGGGTCCTATAAAAACCAAACTCAGCATAAAGCCCAGTCCTATCGCAGAAAATATAAGTTCGAACATTCAAATTTATTAAGCATTTTTAGATGAACTAAAAATATTAACTTTTCAAAAGTAAAAAATTTATTGTGGAATTCCTTGCAATATTTCCGAAAAGAGTGGCATTTCACATTTATCTGCTCAACCAATCTTTAAAATTCTTCACTCGGTCTCTGCTCACCGTAATTTCCTCTGAGGGCTGATGCAAAAGTTCTATTTTGAAAACGGGCGAAGTGGAAATGTTCTTGATGTAATCTGAACTGATGATGAACTGCCTGTTCGTTCGGAAAAAGGTTTCGTTATCAAGCAGGTTTTCGAGTTCATCTAAAGTAAAATCTGTTGGATAAGCTCTTTCTGATGTTTGCAGATACACCATTTTATTTTCGGAGTAAAAACATGAAATATCTTTGATGGAAATGACTTTAAGATTGTAGCCAATTTTCACTAAAATTCTGGATAGATGTGCTTTTTGCTGAGTTGTCATTTCTCTGATTTCCTTTCCGCTGCTGGAGCTTTCGGAAGGTAGAAAAGTTTTAAATTTTTCAATTGCTTTGGTGAGTTCACCTTCATCTACTGGTTTGAGTAAATAATCTATGCTGTTGAGTTTGAAAGCTTTTAGCGTATATTCATCAAAAGCCGTGGTGTAAATAATAAAAGCTTTAGTAGAAACCTTATCATAAATGTCGAAAGACAAACCATCGCCGAGAACAATATCCGAAAAAATGAGCTCGGGGTCTGCATTATTTTGAAACCAATTAACTGCTTCGTCCACGGAATGTAGAGTTGCAACTATTTCTAAATCAGAATGTAAGCTTAGCATTCTCTCAAGCTTCCGTGCTGCGGGTTTTTCGTCTTCTATGATGATGGTTCTAATGCTCATTTCAATAATAAAAGTTATTCAAGATTAAAGTTAATTTTCCAAAAATTTTAAAATTTAAACTCGGTTATTAACATGCATTTTCTTTTCTTTGTTCAGAATTTCGTTTATTTTTCGTTCTTCCCAGTTTTTCCCAAAAATAAAATGAGGATTAAAAACGCTTAATGCATGAGCTGCCAAACCTATTCCCCAAAGAATTGCTGTCCAGTAATTGTCCATATCAAAAATAGATTGATGATCGTCTAAAACATTATCTAAAATGATAAAAGCATTTACGGCGATATAAACAATTGCATGAATGTAGAAGCCTTTCAAATTTTTGACGTGTTTTTGAGCTTCTATATATTGTTGGTTTTTGTGATTGCTATAAGTTTCCATTAAAATTATTTTTTAAGTTCTTTAAAAATCATCTCTTTTTCCCATTGGGTATTGAAAACAAAGAGTTTAATTGCTCTTACAGTTAAAAAAAGTCCCCAAATGCACAAAATGTAATGTGGCTTTTTAATAATAGGAACATGATTGAAATTGCCTGTTACAAAATCTTTAATCCACCAAAATATCATAAAAATTCCAAAAAATGCTAGGCTTAAGTAGAATTTTTTCAAACTGTTCACACGAGATTTTGCTATGTCATAATTGATTTGATTCTGATTAAAATTTTCCATGCTTTAGTTTTTTTGATATTTATTTTTAAACTCTTTATTCATGTGTTTTTGAATTTGCTTTTCCTCCCAATCTTTCCCAATTCCGAATAATTTAACTGCAGAAATGATCATAGCAATTCCCCAGCCTAAAAGCGGCCATACGGCCCACCAATAGCCAGGTGTAGTGCGCCAGTTGATGAAAAAGATGAAGGGCATGAATACACAGAAGGATAGGAGATTGCCATAAAATTTTTTAATTTCTTTTACTCGCTTGGCGGCTTTTTCGTAGGCCAAAGCATCTTGATCTGGTGATGATATGGTTTGCATTGCAGAATTATTTTCTTTTAGAATAGGTATTTTTACTTTGAACGAATTTTCCGATCGATCAATTACAACATGCTCTGTTTCACCAAAAATAGCATAGCGGCTGGCAATATTGGATAGACCAATTCCTTCTCGGTCTTTTAAGATTTCTCTTTGTTGTAAATTGTTTTCGATGCAAAGTTTACTGTCTTCAGAATAAATTTTAACGTGTAAGGGATTTTTTGAAGTTGCATGATTGTGCTTAATGGCATTTTCTAAAAGCAACTGAAGCGATAACGGCACTACATACATCTGCTTTACATCGTCCGAAATGTTAAATTCAAAATGAACACTGTCCTCAAATCTTGTTTTCAACAGCTCACAATATCGTTTTGCAAAATCCAATTCCTCCTCCACGGTAACAAGTTCTTTATCTTTCTGATCCAAAACATAACGGTAAACCTTCGACATGTCGTTGGTAAATTGTTGCGCTTTCCCTGGATTTTCTTCAATAAGAGCATCCAGCACATTCAACGAATTAAAAAGGAAATGTGGATCTAACTGGTTTTTTAAACTTTCGAACTGTGCATTAGCGGAATGTGCAATAATTTTTTGTTCAGTAACCTCTTTATCCCGCGATTTTTTAAGATCCTCCATAAAGCTTTTCGCATGTAAGAAAGCTGAAATTAAAAGGGCTATGTTGATGTAAAACCAATTGATGAAGTTGATATTTTTGTCTGAAAAAAATTCTTCAGTAGAAATGCCTTTCTGAATGATTACAAAATTGACATAATTGCAGAGATAAACCATTACAATATTAAGAACGAGAATGGTTATAATGCTGATAACGGCCCTCTTTCTTGTTTTGATTTCCCAAGGGTATTTTTTGTTGAGAAAATGATTGAGAAAAAAATTGCCATAACCCAATGCAACGGTATACATAACTGAAATTCCCAAACTCTGAATAAATGTGAAAAGTGATTTATCTTTCACAAAAAGAATAAAAATAACAATCGATATAAAAAACGATACACTTGCTATTTGTTTAATTTCTTTTTTGTTCATGACCTTGCAATTATAGAGTCAAAATTAGCAGTATAATTTTCTCTGCAAAAACATTTCTTACTGAAGGGCGATTTTTCCTGTTTGAATGGTAATAAAAAAACCTCAAAAGATTTTGAGGTTTTAAGAAAATAAGAAAATCTATTACTTCATTTTGCTCATGTATTCCGCTTCCGATTTGCCCCAATTGGGATCTAGATCAGTTTTTGGTTTATAGGTGTTGAATTGTTCTAAAGATTTATTTATCAATTCCATACCTTTTTGTTTGCTGCCGCCATACTGCTCTGGAGTAAAATACAAATCTTCCCCTTTTAAAAGTGTCAGTCTGGGATTTTCTGGATCCAGTTTTGCAGCCATTTCAAGTTCTTGAGCAGCGGTTTGTCCGTAGGTCATGTATCGGGTCATCGGATCTTTCATCATCAAAAGACTATTGGCCATTTTATTCAGAATATGGATTTCAGCATTGTCTTTCGATAAGCTGGCCGCTGTCCCTGCTAACTGTAAGGCTGCGGTTGCGGGCGTTTCTGCATCTGCGATTTTATTTTCGCGCATAAGAACTCTTCCTTGCTGTATCAATGCAAAAGAAGCATAATAATAGGGTTGCCATTGGTTTTTCTCCTTATCTGCAATTCGTTTGAAATCATTAGACAAACTCGCAAAATCCTGTGGTGTTTTACAAACTTCCAGTTTGGCAATTTTTTCTTTCATTGCTTTTTCGTAAGCGCTTTGGGCGAATGCTGTAAAACTTATTAGAAGTAGCGCAAACGTTAAAAATATTTTTTTCATAATAAAAAAATTTGAGTTAAAAGTATATTCAAATATAAAATTTATTGTAATGCTAAACTGGTGTGTTACAAATTGTTATTAATAGCATCTTGTGTTTTATCCACTCCAAAACTTATGAAGGCACCTACAAAAACAAATGTATTCACTGGTGGGACAACGGCAGAACTTCGCAGACCATCATTGGAAAAATTATAACCATAAATATTTTTGCTCCCCAGGATATTACTAACGCTCAAAACGAGTACGGTAAATGCTTTGCTATCTTTTTTTCCTAAATTGGGAAGATAGTTAACACTAAAATTAAGTGCATTATAATCTTTTAATCTACCCTGATTTCTAATAAAATTAATATTTTCACCTTCAGGAGATATGATATCGTAATAAGGTCGGCCTTTGGCGTAGGTGTAAGAAAGATTGAAACCAGTTTTCCATTCCATTACAAATTTTTTAGCGACCGCAGAAAGAGTATGTTTCGATGCGAAACTTGGCTGCAACTGAAAAGGATAGTTCATAAAATCTCTTTCTGAATCTAAGTAGGAATAACTGATCCAGTAATCTATATTTTTAAATGTTTTTTTATCTCGCCAGAATATTTCTAAGCCCTTTGCATAACCCTTTCCGTCGTTGTTAACAGCTGTTTGAAAGTAATTATTTCCAGAGGTTTTTATCAATTCATCATAGTTTTTATAGAAAGCCTCAAACCTCAAACTTCTGCCTTCAGAACTTCTCTGCAATTGAAATATGTAGTGATCTGCTTTTTGAAAACCTAATGCAGCAGGGTAGTTTAAATACTTGCTTTCAGGACTCTGATAAAAAATTCCATAGGCCACAGAGGTTGTCCAGTCTTTAGATAGTCTGTAAGCTAAGGCTATTCTTGGTGCAATACTCGACTGGCTAAAGTAGGAAGAGTTTTCTGCCCGTACCCCAATTTTTGCGGAAAGATGGTTGCTGAAGCCTAAATCTGTCTCAAGAAAAACCGCTGAATTTAAATCCACATATTTTCTGGCAAAATTGTAATATTTGTAAATTTCATTGGCGTTATTCAGTTCAATACCACCGCGTACAGCACTAATTCTGTTGATTTTTCTCTCTAAAAAAGTTTTAAAATTGATGTAATTTCCAGTATTGCTTAATCTTCCTGTTGGCTTTTCAATGTTTTGAGTTTCTGTAGATAAATCCATATCTGAATGGTTGTAAGAAAGTGATGCCGTTGAATTGAAAGTATACTTCCCAAATTTCTGACGGTATAATAAACTGTGAAATGTATTTTTTGCTTTTAAGAACACATTTGAAAAATCGTAATCAGGCTCTAAACTTTCGGATTGCACACCCATTTTATTGGTATCAAACATGCCATAATATTTGATCATTCCACCATTTTTGGTTTTAATTCTGAAATTAGCATCGCCATTAAAAGACTCTGGAGCTTTTGTAAAATGGGTGTTAAAGTTGAATATTTTCTGCATCAAATCTAACAGCGAGTAACTTGCACTAATCCCATACGAATACGTTTTATCCTGAGAGAGTTTTTGCAAACCACCGCTTAAAAATATCGGTGAAATTCCAAAATCATACGAACTTTGGTCGGGCAAATCAACACTTTCTAAAATAAGCACTCCAGATAAAGCCTGTCCGTACAATGCCGAATAGCCACCACTTGAAAAAATATTTCCTTTAAAAAGTGAGGTGTTGAAGCGGTCTCTTCCTGCAATTCCGGGCACCGAATTAGAAAAATAATTATTCACCAAGCTCCCATCAATGAAAATCTTCGCCTCACTGCCAGTTCCGCCCCGAATAAAAAGCCCTTCGGTCTCACCTACTTTTTGTGTTCCTGGAAGATATTCTAAAGCTTTGGTTATTTGTCCGTCTGATCCTGCAGTAGTGTAAATATCTATGGGTGATAAAAGTGCCGTCGCTCTTTTTTTGTCGCTGGCTTCTATTGCACCTGCAGTAATGACAACTGCGTCTATTTCATTTATTTGTGCTTTCAAATCTGCATTAACAGATAATGGACTTTTACCCAATTGAATTGTTTTCTGTACTTCTTCATATTTTGGATGCTGAAAGAGAAGCGTCTGTTCGCCAGTTTCAGTGGTTTCAAAATTGTAAAAACCTTCATCATTAGAAGTTGCACCATCGTAGCTATCTTTAATGCTGATGTTAACGCCAGCTATAGGTTTTCCTTTGGAGGTAATTTTGCCCGAAACGGTTGTTTGGGCTAGTGCTAAAGAAAAATTTAGGGTAAGCAGCAAAACAAATAGATATTTCATGAAGGTTTTAATTTTATTCAAATCTAGGTTGTTTTGGAGTAAAATTTCAAAAATAATTTGCCGAATGGTTGAAAATGAATGCCGAATCGTTATTTCTGTATTCAAGCCAATTCAAAAAATAATTAGTAATTTTAAGACAATCAAAATTATTAAGAAATGAAATTATCAAAAATTTTACTGGTGGCTGGTGTAGCAATGGTGGCTGTTTCATGCGGAACGGCTAAAACCTATACCATAATGCCGAAGAGTGGCACTGAAACGCAAGGTATTGTAAACCTTAAGCAATCCGGAAAGGAAGTGATTATGGAAGTAAATGCTTATAAACTTACTTCTGGTCCTCATGCCATCCACATTCATGAGAAAGGAGATTGCTCCGCAACTGACGCATCTTCTGCAGGTGGACACTGGAATCCTGGTGGACATGACCATGGAAAGTGGGGTGTAGGGCATTTCCACATGGGTGATATTGGTAATTTGAACGCCAAAACAGATGGTACAGCTACTTTAACCTTCAGAACAGACAAGTGGTGCATGGGCTGTAAAGATCCTTCAAAAAACATCATAGGAAAGAGCATCATTATACATGCAGATAAGGATGATTTTAAAACTCAACCTACAGGTAATGCTGGTGGAAGAGTAGGTTGTGTGGAGATTAAGTAATCTCATCAATAAAAAAACGCTGGAAAGTTTTTTCCAGCGTTTTTTTATTGATGTTTTTTCAGACCTAACTAGGCTTTATTTCAGAAATAATATTGATGGCTTCTTGCAAATACACATCGCGTTTTAGTGTTTTAATCCAGTTTTCATTTTTCTTTTTGAAAGCTTCATCTTTTTTCTCTCGCTCCAGGTCTTTAGGGAACTGAGTGAATACTGCACCAATATTGTATTTTTCTATAGGTTTGAATTTCTCAATTTGCGCTTTTCTCTGTTTCATAATTTCTGCAAATTTGGTTTGGTTAAGCGAAATGGTTTTTTCTTTATCCAATTGCTCTCTCCACTCTGCAGATTCAATTAATAACTGATAATCTTTATTTTTAGCCATTCTCGCATCGCTGCTTTTCTGTAAAGCAGGAATGTCTAGAATATTCATCTTTTGATAATTGACACCAGGAATTTTGTCCCAAGCCAACGCATAATCATCATAACGCTCACCCACTTCTGCGTAGGAGAATAAATCTTTCATCTTAACATCAGATTCAATACCTTTTCTCTGAGTAGATTCTCCAGAGATTCTGTAAAACTTCTGAATGGTAAGTTTCAACGACCCGAAATCGTCTTCGGTATTTAAAAATCTATTCAAATCTACAAATGTTTGCACGGTGCCTTTACCAAAAGACTGTGGTGAACCTAAGACTACTGCTCGTCCATAATCCTGCATCTGACCCGCTAAGATTTCTGAAGCAGATGCTGATAATTCATTTTGCATAATTACCAGAGGACCCGTCCAAATTGGTGAATTGGATTTACTCTTTAAAGTTTGAATCTTACCATTTCCATCTCGTACCTGAACATAAGGACCGGCATTCATAAACAAGCTCATGATATCTCCAACTTCCGTAAGAGAGCCACCTCCATTAAATCTTAAATCTAAAATAATTCCTTCAATATTTTGAGCTTTCAGTTTTATAATTTCATTCTTGATATCGTCTGAGGCATTTCTTCCAGAGGGATCGTCGAAATCTGCATTAAAGCTTGGTAAACTGATCAGGCCGTATTTTTTACCGTTGGGATAGTTGACGATGATGCTTTTTGCAAAGGTATCTTCAATTGCTACTTCTTCACGAACCATGGTTACTTCGCGGATGGTTCCGTCTTTTTTCTGCACCGTTAAAGTTACAGGTGTTCCTTTTTCACCACGAATTAATCTTACGGCTTCATCAGAAAGCATTCCCAAAACATTAACCGCTTCTTCTTTAGGTTTAGATTTTACTTTTAAAATTTTATCACCTTCGGAAAGTTGCTTAGATTTCCATGCTGGTGCACCAATAGTTAAAGCTCCTAAATACAAATCACCTTTTTTCTCCTGAATAATTGCACCAATACCAATTACTTTTCCTTTAAATTGTGTGTCGAACTCATCTTTATCTTTAGGCGAAAAATAATTGGTATGAGGATCGAAAACCTCTGTATAAGCATTCATATATTGTGAGAACCAGTCCATGGTTTTTCTCTTACGAAGTCTTTTTAGGAAAACGTCGAAATAATCTTTTGCCTCACCCGTAGCCTTAATTTTCTTTTGATCCATTGTCAGTTTTTCAACTTTAATGGTATCTTTTAATTTATTGGCCACCACAGAATCTTTTTTCTTTTGTTGGGCTTCTTCTTTAGAAGTCATGGTTTCCATTTCCTGCAAAATAAAATACTTAATAAATTTTCTCCATTCATTAGTCATTTCCTGTTTGCTGGCCGGATTTTTAGCTGTTTTATAATCTAGAATATAGGTTTCATCTTCATCTAAATTGATAGGTTTGCTCAAAATATCTTTTGTAATCACCTCAATTTCGTTCAAACGCTGCGTATATCTATCATTTACCAATTTGAAGAAGGTAAGATCACCTTTGTTTAAAGCATCATCCAGTTTTGTATCGTATTTTGCAAACTCATCAATGTCCGATTTCATAAAGAATCTTTTCGGCGGATCTATCATTTCAAAGTACAACTTAAAAACATCTTTAGAATAAGCGTCGTTAATGGCTTTAGGACTATAGTGAAGATAAGATAAAGTATTTTTTACGCTCACCATAATGGTTTGCATTTTCTCCTCATCATTTTTAGGTGCATTGAAGCAGAAAATTAATGTCGTTAATGGGAGCATTAACAACAGTGTATTGAGTTTAAATTTTTTAAACATAAATAATTTTTATAAATCTATTGGTTGACACAAAACGTGCTTTTGTTACACGAAAATACATAAAATCAAAATTAATACCTTAATTACAATTTACGAATACTTTTTAAGTATTTTTACAGAAAATATATTTTTATGGAAAGACCATTGATTTTGGTAACCAATGATGATGGAATAACAGCGCCTGGTGTAAGAAACCTGGTAAGCTTTATGAACGAAATTGGTGAGGTGGTTGTGGTTGCACCCAATTCGCCGCAAAGCGGGAAAGGACATGCCATTACCATTAATTCTACCCTAAGTTTTGAAGAAGTACATTTGGACGGTCCACAGAGAGATTTTTCTTGCAGTGGAACTCCTGTAGATTGTGTAAAAATGGCTTTGGATAAAATACTAACACGCCGACCAGATATCGTGGTGTCCGGGATTAATCACGGAGCCAATTCCTCCATCAATGTTATTTATTCTGGGACGATGTCTGCAGCAGTAGAGGCTGGTGTAGAGGGTTTACCCGCAATAGGTTTTTCTTTATTAGATTTCAGTTGGGAAGCAGATTTTTCGCAAGCGAAAGATTATATACAGACCATAGTGAGAAAAACTCTGGAAAATCCGATGCCTAAAGGTGTGGTGTTGAATGTGAATATCCCAAAGCTTCCCAAGGAGGAAATAAAAGGTATTAAAATTTGTAAGCAAGCCGATGCGAAATGGGAAGAGTCTTTTGATGAAAGGGTAAACCCTCATGGCAAAAAATACTATTGGTTAACGGGGTATTTCAATAATATGGACGAGTCTGAAGACGCCGACGAAACTGCTTTAACGGATGGCTACATCTCTATTGTGCCTGTAAAGTTTGATCTTACGGCGTATGAATATATTGACCAGTTGAGATCTGAATATCATTAAGAATTATTTGTTTTAAAATCAGTATCGGCGAGCCTCTGGCTCGCCGATACTGATTTTACCTTATCATAAATTCTATTTAAAATTAAATTTTACTGTCAGCATTACTTGTGATGGACGAAGCTGAACTCTAGTGTACGAAGCTGTATTAAAATTTGTATTCACGGTATAATTCTCAAATACTTTGGTGTTGGCGATGTTTAACCATTTAAGCTCAAAATCTACTTTCTTCTTACTCCACGAATATTGGTAAGACAGATCAAAAAATCCATTTTTAAGATGCATATCCCCATTAATACTGTTCACCTGATCCCAATAAAAACCAATAGTATGATTCTCTAAAGGATAACCATACACCGATAAATTATGATTATAACCCTGTGTTCTGAAAATATTTTCGTTAAGGTTGATGTCTTTATTTCGTTGGTTGTTCCAAGAGAAAGACATATTATAATCTAAACTCAACCATGAGAAATAAGTATTATTGAATTTTAAAGAGGTGCTCTGAGAATTATTTTTATTGTCCAGCAGTCTGTCATCTAAAAATACTTGAGAGTTTGTGGTTTGATTGCTGTAACTCACCGATAAATTAGATTTGAATTTTGGAAAATACTTACCTATCTCCGCACTTAAACCGTTTGTTGTTCTGTCATTATCCAATTCTGTAAACTTTGTAGATATAAATCCTAAATCATTAATTTGTCTTGACGAAATAAGGTTGTTATTGATGTTGGATATTCTATAATTCACATTGAAAAACAGGTTATTCAACGGATTTCTGTATTCAATTCTACTTCCAACAGATTTGGTATTGGTCTCTGGAATAGGATTTTTGGGATCCATCGCATTTATGTTTGTCGGCGAAAGAAGAATAGTTCCTGCATACGCAGAGTTAATATCACCAAAAGTGTTGTTAATAGATCCTGTTAGTGAAGCTTTCCAGAAAGATGCAAAAGAATATTGTGCAAACAAATTAGGCTCTATTGTAATTTTTGAAAGGGATTTGTCCACATTTCTATAGGTATTTAAATCTTCAATAGAAATAGAATTAAAGTTCACAGGAATATTGGCAAATAAACTCCAAGATTCATTTTTAAAATTGATGCCCAGACTACCATACGGAATTGTTTCTGTAAATTTAATATCATTAGAAAACATGTCTCTCAGCGATAAATCTGTAAAACCGAGCAGTTCTGATGTCATTGTTTTGGTATTAAAGTTCAGTCCCACCTCTGGTGTGAAGGTCCAACCCTTTTTTGTAAAACTTATGTTGGCAGAATGGTTGGCTTCGAAATCCTTAATTCTGAAATTTTGTACAACAGAGCTTGCATCAGTGTTAATAAAATCAAAGTTTAGATAATTTGCGGGTTTTATCTCTAAAGTTTGTTGATCATCTTGGTAATTAATGAAAGATTTAATATTGATCATTTTTTCCTTCCATGGAAGAATGGTACTCAAAGAGTTCTGAAAAGAAGATGTTGGAGATTCTATCGCTTCATTAGCAGTTGTATTATCACGAGTAACTAAGGCTCTGTCCGCATTCCAGAATTGTGTGAAACTGGTCGTATTTTTAAAGAAACCTTTTTTGGCATTTTTAGTGAAAATGATTTCGCCCTTGAGCTTATCTGTGAAAAATCTGTTTTGTACGGCAGTGTTGACAACAGATTTGACATCTCCATCGGGATTATAATAGGTTGTCTCTATTCGATCTTCTCGGTCAACTGTATTATTGGTATAGTTGGCGTTGAGTTTAAGTTCCCATTCCTTGTTTTTGAAGGGGCTTGTTAAATAATTTGCAGAAAGATAATGCACATTGTTCATGAGGTATCTTTTTACAGGAAGATTTGGGGTGTAAGCATTTTCCACATTCAGCCAGTCGTTTTGTGATGCGTTCATTCTTCGGCCTTCCCAACCGCTGCCAAAGCTTAAAATATTGCCTTCATTTTCTACCTGTTCGCCCACATTATTGGTCTTGTAGTTGAGCACCCACTGAGAATTTTTTCCAAAAAACATAGGCGTCAGCTTAACATTCCACAGCCATGGTTCAAGGAAACCACTTCCTACTTCTCCACGCCCTGTCATCGTCACCGAATTTTTTAGTTTAATATTGATTGCGGCCTGGTCGGATGGAATTTTGTCTTTCAACATTTTAATGGGTTGGTGGTTTTCTAATACCTCTACTTTTGCAACAGCATCTTTGGGCAGGGAGTTGTTAATGGTTCCGTAACCGCCTTCCATTAAGTCTTTTCCATTGACATAAAATTTATTAATTGCATTTCCTTGATAAAGGATGCTACCATCAGCATTCACTTCAATACCAGGTATTTTTTTCATTACATCAGCCAACGTTCGATCAGCCTTACTGTCGAAAGCTTTTAAATCATAAGAGATGGTATCGCCTTTAGCAGTAATCATCTTTGTTTTTAGTTGAACTTCCTTAATTTCTGTCGCTTCAGATTCCATTTTGAAATTAAGAACTTGGTCGCTATTGCTTACAGACCTTACAAGTGTCTTTTGGTTGAATGCTTTAATTTTTAAATCCACATTCTGCATTCCGCTGGTAAAAGTAACTTTAAATTCGCCTTTAGAATTGGTTATAGAATAGGCTAATATGGCGTCCTGCCCTGGCTCTTCAACAGTTACACTAGCACTTGGTAATGGAGCACCGTCCTGATCTGTCACTTTTCCAGATACCGTTTTCTGTGCCCATGCAAAAAATGAAAATAATAGAAGAAGTAAGGTAAACCTAAATTTCATAGATGTTTTTTTTAATAAGTAATCAATCCGTAGTGTTCGTTACAGCAAAAAAGAAGATTAATTCTCCAAAAGTACATCAAATAAGCTAATAACTAGATATTTAGTGATAATATTTTATTTCATGATATTTTATTGGCTTTGCAAACTATTACAATAGATTAAAATAATGTTAAACTTAATTTAATAAACAATTATTTAATAATTTTGTAACCTTAAAAAATCTATTAAAATGGGTATTATCCTAAAACCTATAGACGTTGTTGAAGATATCTCTCAGGAGGAGTTTCAGGAGAAATATTTAAAGGCAAGAAAACCCGTTGTTATCAAAAATATGGCTCGTAAATGGCCAGCCTACCAGAAATGGACCATGGATTACATGAAGCAGGCAGTGGGAGATGTAAAAGTCCCGTTGTATGACAGTGCTAAAGCAGATCCTGCAGCACCTATTAATGCTCCTACTACAGAGATGAAGTTTGCAGATTATATAGATCTCATTCAAAAAGAACCTACCGATTTAAGAATTTTTCTGTTCGATCCTATCAAGCATGCTCCAAACTTATTAGAAGATTATATCTCCCCTAAAAATTTAATGGGTGGTTTTTTAGATAAATATCCAAGTATGTTTTTTGGTGGAAAAGGGTCAGTGACCTTTTTGCATTATGATATAGACATGGCGCATATTTTCCATACTCATTTTAACGGTAGAAAACATATTTTACTGTTCGATTACAAATGGAAAGAAAGGCTTTACAAAATACCATATTCAACCTATGCATTGGAAGATTATGATATCGAACATCCTGACTTTACAAAATTCCCAGCACTGGATGGAGTGGAAGGTATTGAGTGCTTCCTAGAGCATGGCGACACATTATTTATGCCGACAGGTTGGTGGCACTGGATGAAGTATTTAGACGGCAGTTTCTCAATTTCATTAAGAGCGTGGGACAAATCTTGGAGTGTGAAAACCCACTCATTGTGGAATTTGGCGGTACAACGCAACTTTGATAACTTCATGAAGAAGCGATACAAAAAAAAGTATATGGACTGGAAGGAAAAAAAGGCAGTTGAAAACGCTAATGAAGCTTTGAAAAAAGGGCTCCCTAAAAAATAAAAAAAAACCGAAGATGTTTCTTCGGTTTTTTTATGGTCGATACATTTCTGTGTGGGGCAAGGTGTCTTCTAGATATTTTTTATCGGTTGGAATAAAACCAAATCCCGAATAAAATTTTAATAAATAATCTTGTGCCGATATTCTGATTGAAGAAGTGTGAAATCTATTTTCAATCGTTTTTACTGCAAAATCGACCAATTGTCTGCCCACACCAGTTCCCCGCGCTTTTTCAGTTGAAAGCACTCTCCCGATCGAGGTTTCATCGTATTTTATCCCTTTATCAAAAATTCGACAATAGGCTAAAATATCACCCTCTTTTTCTGCCCAAATGTGTAAGGCTACTTGGTCTTTATCATCACAATCGGGGTAGGTGCAGTCCTGCTCAATTACAAAAACATTAATCCGTGCCTGAATGATTTTATAAAGCTCGAGTGTTGTGAGTTCGTCGAAAGATTTTATTTTCCAAATAATGTTATTCATCAAAAGATATATGGTTATTTTTTAGAAAAGCGTTAGTGGTATCTATAAACTTGAGAATTTCGTCACCTCCCTCTTTTTTTTCTGCTGAGGTAACATAAATTTCTGGTAAGTCTTCCCAAGTTTTGTGAAGTTCAGTTTTATATGCTTCCACATTGCTTATCGCTGCATTGGGTTTCATTTTATCTGCTTTCGTAAATACAATAGAAAAAGGAATCCCACTTTCGCCCACCCATTGTATAAATTCTAAATCTATTTTTTGGGGACTGTGTCTTATATCTATCAATATAAATAAGTTGACGAGGTTTCTTCTATTCAAAATGTAGTTGGTAATGAGCTTCTCAAAATCTTTACGCTGCACTTTCGACACCCTTGCGAAGCCATAACCTGGCAAATCTGTAAGGTACCAATCACCGTTTATCAAAAAGCTATTGATTAGTTGGGTCTTTCCTGGGGTGCCAGAGGTTTTAGCCAAATCTTTTCTGTTTAGCATTGCATTAATCAATGAAGATTTACCTACGTTAGATCTCCCAATAAAAGCATACTCTGGAAATTGAGGGTCTGGACATTCCTGCCATTTGCCGCTGCTTTTTACAAATTCAGCAGATTTTATTATCATAATAGTAAAGGTATAAAAAAACCATTAAGTAAAAATCTGTCTTAATGGTTGAGTATTTTAATGTTTGTCTTTTAACCAGTTGTAGAGTATTTCATTAAACTCATCGGGTTTCTCCATCATGGCAGCATGTCCGCAGTGGTCTATCCAAAATAAATCCGAATTAGGAATGTATTTATGCATATCTTCTGCTACTTCCGGTGGTGTTACGTTGTCTTGTTTTCCCCAAATAATGCAGGTTGGACAGGTGATTTTTGGCAAATCATTCAGCATATTGTGTTTAATGGCGCTTCGCGCGAGCATCACTGTTTTAATGCCTTTCATTCTATCATTTACCACCGCGAAAACCTCATCCACAAGATCATCTGTGGCTACGTCGGGATTGTAAAAGACCTCTTGGGTTTTCTTTTTAATATAATCCTTATCGCTTTTACGCGGGAAACTGTCTCCAAACGTTCTTTCGTAAAGGCCCGAGCTTCCTGTTAAAACTAAATTTTCTACCAAATCTGGTCTGGCCAATGTTAAAATTAAACCTACATGTCCACCCATAGAGTTTCCAACAATGGTAACTGGTCCTGAGATATACGTTTCAATAAATTTAATAACGTATTTCGCAATGGTAGTAAGATTGGTATTGAGTACAGGTAAATCGTAAATAGGAAGTTGAGGTACGAAAACCTGATAACCCCTATCTGAAAAGTAATCCATCATTTTATCAAAATTACTCAGTCCACCCATTAAACCGTGTAGCAACACCAATGGACGACCTTCACCGGCAACATTGTAAGTGTATTTCTTTTCTTTCTTTGTACTAAATATCATATAAACGCTTTAATAAGCCCCGCAAAAATACGAATTAAACCTTAAAAATTCTTTGTTAACCCTAATTTAAAATAAAAATAATACATCGGGAAATTTTTTCTCATTTTTTTCATCAAACGTATTATTCAATACATAAAATATGGAGCTAAAATATATTATAATGCTTTGTAATGCAGTGTTTTAAAGGGTTTTTAGTCTAGGGATTTAAAAACTTACTAACATTAAGTTAAAAAGTGGGAAAAAGTGGGAGGTTTTGGAAATAAATATATAAATTTGTCCCAAATGAAGAATTTTATTGGTACATACGAATGCAAGATAGACGACAAAGGTCGCCTAAAAGTGCCTTCATCGCTTACTAAGCAGATGGAGGGCTTTGAGGATAAGACTTTTGTGGTGAAGCGTTCTGTGTTTCAGCCTTGCCTTGAGGTGTATCCAATGAAATCTTGGGAAAAGTTGATGGAGAAAATCAACAAGCTCAACCGCTTCATTAAGAAGAACGCAGACTTTATTAGAATGTTTACCGCGGGTGTAAAAACAGTGGAATTGGACAGTGCTGATAGAATGCAGGTTTCTAAAGACCTAATGCATTATGCTGGGCTGAAAAAAGATATTGTTATCACCAGCGCTGGAGAGTTATTCGAGATTTGGGATAAGGAGGCTTATGAAAATGTGATTTCTACTAACCAAGTGGATTTTGCGGGCCTCGCTGAAGATGTAATGGGAGCTTTTGATGAAGAATAAATAGAAAAAAAATAACCGAAATATTTTTAAATGTATCATAATCCTGTTTTGTTGTTGCAAAGTGTAGATGATTTGGTGACGAATCCTGATGGGATTTACGTTGACTGTACTTTCGGTGGTGGTGGTCATTCCAAAGAGATTCTGAGCCGTCTTTCAGATAAAGGAAGACTTTTCAGTTTTGATCAGGATACCGATGCTTTGAATAATGCTATTGATGATCCGCGATTTACTTTGATTAATCAGAATTTCAGATACTTAGAGAATTCATTGTTGATGTACGGAGTAACGCAAGTGGATGGAGTTTTGGCAGATTTAGGAGTGTCTTCGCATCAGTTCGATGTTGCAGAGCGCGGTTTCTCCACAAGGAGCAATGCGCCCTTAGACATGAGGATGAATGCGATGCAGAGTTTGGATGCCAAAAAGGTGGTGAATGAAGCGGAAGAAGAGGAGTTGGCGGATATTTTTTACTTGTATGGAGAATTGCGAGAGGCAAGAAAGTTAGCGAGAACAATTGTTCATGCGAGAAAAGAAAAACCTCTGGAAACAACCGATGATTTAAAAAAGCTCTTCAGTTTTATTCCGCCTCACAAACAAAATAAATTCTTCGCTCAGGTATTTCAGGCGATAAGAATAGAGGTGAATCAGGAATTGGATGTGCTTAAAGAAATGCTTTTACAGGCGTATCGGGTTTTAAAACCTGGTGGAAGATTGGTGGTAATTTCCTACCATTCATTGGAAGACCGTCTAGTTAAAAGATTTTTGAAAAATGGAATGTTCGAAGGTGAACCAGAAAGAGATATTTATGGAAATTACAGCAAAGCTTTTGAATTGGTGAAAAATAAAGCTGTTATTCCATCGGATGAAGAGATAGAAGAAAATTCTCGTGCAAGAAGTGCAAAAATGAGAACAGGAATAAAAAATTAAACTTATCAGGCATAGTCTGTGGCAAAAAGACAAACATACCGACCTCAAAAAAAACTCACCTTTATGGATATCCTTAAAGGAAACTTTCTTAATAGAGATGAGGTTACCGTGCACTACCGCTACTTTTTGTTGCTGTTTGTGCTGATGATGGTGATGATTTATTCTAACCACTTGGTAAATAAAAAAATAGAAATTGTTAATGCTCTGAAAGAGGAGACAGAAGAATATAAATCGAGAAATGCATATGCCCAAAGCAAATTAATAAAAGTGAAAATGGAATCTGAACTGGGTAAAACCATGATAAAAGATTCCCTGATGACTTTAGAAAATCATCCACGTAAATTATTGATAAAAACAGACAGTACAGATGCCAAAGCAAAATGAATACGATAACAAACGTAAACGTACGTTACGATGGGGTTACCTCTTCGCAGTGGTGGCTTTGTCTGTATTTGCTGTCTTTCTGGGGAGAATTATCATTCTTCAGAACACCAATGTTCAAGAAATTAAAGACGATTATATCAACAAGAATTATAGGGAAGCTACACTGAATGCAGCACGTGGAAATCTCTATGCATCAGATGGCTCCATCCTTGCGACAACCGTTATGAGATACGATGTCTTCTTGGATTTTAAAACCATAAAAGATAGTGTTTACGATAATAATATTGTTGCTTTAACAGATTCAATGTCTAAAATGTTTGGAAAACCTGCTAAGGAATTCAGACAAAAATTTGATGCCCAAAAGAAAAAGAAAAATCAATATTATACCCTTGCAAAAGGTTTAGATTTCGATGAGTACGATAGGATACGCAAATTTCCCATCTTTAAAAAAGGTAAAAATAAAGGAGGTTTTATCGTAGACAGAAAATACAAAAGAGAATTGGCGACTTCGGAAATCGGAGAAGGAACCATCGGAATGGATAATGGAACCTACAAATCAGGTCTTGAAGGTGCTTTTTCTAAATATTTGACTGGTACCAACGGAAAAAGATTGGAGCAAAGAATTAATTCTTCACAATGGAAGCCTATTGATTATTGGAAAGTTCAGGAACCAGTTGATGGACAGGATGTTTATACCACTTTAGATTTAAGAATTCAAGATATTGCCCATTCTGCTTTGGAAAAGCAACTCATTAATTATGAAGCTAAGCATGGAACGGTAATCGTGATGGAGGTAGAAACTGGAAAAGTTCGCGCCATGGTGAATTTGAGACGAACGGATGATGGTGAATATATTGATGCCTACAACTATGCCATAAAAGACAATATCGAACCTGGTTCTACATTCAAAACAGTTTCGCTTCTTGCGGCAATGGATGATGGTTTTATTGATGAAAATACTACCGTAAATGTAGGAAATGGCGTCTGGACGTATGCTAAGCAAAGAATTTCAGATGGTCACGGCGGTGGAACTTACGAGATCAGTGATGTTTTAGCAAAATCAAGCAACGTAGGGACAGCAAAATTAATTACCAAATATTACGCAGATAAGCCTCAAGTCTTCTTAGATCATTTGAAAAAATGGAAGCTGTTTGATAAAATGGATATTGAGCTGCCGGGAATCACAAAACCAAAAATAGTAACACCTGAGAATAAAAGATGGAATGCAGCTACCTTGGCTTCAATTTCTTACGGATATTCATCCAATATTAATCTGTTGCAGTTGGCAACTTTCTACAACGGAATTGCCAATAATGGTAAAATGCTGAAGCCTTTATTCATCGATAAAATTATGAAGGATGGGCAGGTGAATTTTCAAGCAAAGCCTGAAGTGTTGGTGCGAAAAATGGCCTCAGAAAAAGCGATTAAAATGATGACCAGCGCTTTAACCAAAGCTGTGGAGAAGGGAACGGCTAAAAGTATTTTCACTCCCAATTTGAAGATGGCTGGTAAAACAGGAACAGCAAGATTTGAATATTGGTTGCCTGGTCCCATGAAATACAGGGCTTCATTTGCAGGCTTTTATCCTGCTGATAAACCCAAATATACCTGTTATGTGATGGTGAGCGAACCTAATCCATCCAAAGGTTTTTATGGAGGAGCAGTTTCAGCGCCAGTTTTTAAGGAGATTGCAGGTAAAACTTTCTTGAAAACACCTCAGAATGTTGAAAAGGAAATGTTGGTGGATAAAAAAGTGAACCTTAATAAACTTGTAGAACCCAACGTTAAAGTTGCTGTGAGCAACAAGCAGATGCCTAATGTTGTGGGATTAATCGGTAAAAATGTTATTCCACAGTTGGAAAATATGGGCTACAGGGTTGATTATAAAGGGGTAGGAAAAATTAAAGATCAGTTTCCTTCTGAAGGAACTGTAATCAATAAAAATCAGAGAATTTATCTTTCTCTACAAAACTAATGATATGCAACTTATAGATTTATTAAACAGAATTTCATGCATCAACATTCAGGGAGAAACCCATGTTGACGTTTCAGAAATCGTTTTCGACAGTCGAAAAGCGGTTGATAATTCGTTGTATGTTGCTATCAAAGGAAGTGTTTCCGACGGTCACGATTTTATTGACGCTGCCTTGAAAAATGGCGCGAGAGTAATTGTATGCGAAGAAATGCCAGAGCACACCAATGCTTACGTTACCTATCTGCACGTGAAAGATTCTTCAAAGGTCTTAGGCCATTTGGCTTCTAACTTTTACGGAAATCCTTCTCGACAACTTCAATTGGTTGGCGTTACAGGTACCAATGGTAAAACCTCTACAGCTACTTTGCTTTTTGATATTTTCAAAAACTTGGGTTATCCGTCGGCATTATTGTCTACGGTAGAAATTCGTATGGTAGATGAAGTGATTCCAGCAACGCACACCACTCCAGACATTATTACCATTAATAAAATTTTGGCGGAAGCTGTGGCTAAAGGTTGTGAATATGCTTTTATGGAGGTGAGTTCCCACGGAATTGCGCAAAACAGAATTGAAGGCTTGCATTTTAAAGTAGCCGGATTTACAAATCTTACCCACGATCATCTTGATTATCATAAAACTTTTGAAGAATATTTAAAAGCTAAAAAAAGATTCTTTGATGAGTTGGACGATTCTGCAATTGCCATTACCAATATCGATGATAAAAACGGAAACGTAATGCTTCAAAATACGAAAGCAAGAAAAGTTTCTTATGCCATGAAAACCATTGCAGATTATCAAGGGAAAATATTAGAGGTTGATTTCAACGGTATGCTGCTGAACTTTAATGGAAAAGAATTCTGGACGACACTTACTGGAAAATTCAATGCCTACAACTTGCTTTTGGTTTTTGCCATCGCCGCAGAACTGGGTTTCCAACAGGATGAAATTTTACAGTCTATCAGCAGCTTAAAGCGTGTTTCTGGAAGATTTGAAACCTTAAAATCTGACGGCGGAATTTTCTTTATCGTAGATTATGCACACACTCCTGATGCATTAGAAAATGTGTTGGACAGCATCAACGAAATCCGTACAAAAAATGAAAGGCTCATTACTGTTTTTGGATGCGGTGGCGACAGAGATCACTCCAAAAGACCAGAGATGGGCGATATCGCTTCAAAAAAATCCACTTTAGCGATTATTACTTCCGATAATCCACGCACAGAGGATCCCTTGGCAATCATTAAGGAGATTGAAGCAGGTGTTCAACCACAGAATTTTAGCAAATACACTTCTATTCCAGATAGAAGAGAAGCAATAAAAATGGCGATAAAATTTGCCGAACCTAAAGATATCGTACTCGTAGCCGGTAAAGGTCATGAGACATATCAGGAGATTAATGGAGTTCGACATCATTTCGATGATAAAGAAGTGATTACAGAACTTTATCAATTAATGAGTAAATAAGAAAAGTTAAAGATCGAAGAGGATGGAACTTGGTTTTTATAGAAAAATCTGAAATCTAAAATCTGAAATCTAAAATCAAAATATATGTTATACTATCTCTACGAATACCTTACCCAGCATGGAATTCACATTCCAGGATTAGGAATGCTGAAATACATCTCTTTTAGAGCGGGAATGGCAGTATTAATGTCGTTAGTAATCGCTCTTGTGTATGGTAAAAGAATCATCAATTACCTGAGAAGGAAACAAATGGGAGAGTTGGTAAGAGATTTAGGCCTTGACGGTCAAAAACAAAAAGAAGGAACGCCTACCATGGGAGGGCTTATCATCATTATCGCCACCATAATTCCGGTGCTTTTATTTACAAGAATTACCAATGTTTATATCGTTCTGCTTCTTGTAACCGTAGTTTGGATGGGTGCTATCGGATTTTTAGACGATTATCTTAAAAAAGTAAAGAAAAATAAAGACGGGTTAAAAGGGAAATTTAAAGTTATCGGTCAGGTAGGTTTAGGCTTAATCATCGGGGTTACCATGTATTTTCATCCTGATATCACTGTGAAAAGAAAATATTCAGACGCAAAAGTGGTCAACAGAAACAATGTTGAAAACAATTTTATGCCCACAGAGAAAGCTACTGTCTCAACAGTTCCGTTCGCCAAAAATAATGAGTTCGATTACAGCGGGATCTTATTTTGGATGAGTGAAGAAGAAGCTCACGAATGGGCTTGGGTAGTTTTCATTCCGATAGTTATTTTTATTGTAACTGCAGTTTCTAATGGAGCTAATATTACAGACGGCATCGATGGTTTAGCGGCAGGAACGAGTGCTGTAATCCTCCTCACATTGGCATTTTTTGCGTATGTGTCCGGAAACATCATTTTTGCAGATTATCTCAACATTATGTTCTTACCCAACATGGGTGAAACCACCATTTTTGCCGTGGCAATGGTGGGTGCGGTGATAGGTTTCTTTTGGTACAACACCTATCCGGCGCAGGTTTTTATGGGTGATACAGGAAGTTTAATGCTAGGAGGTGTTATAGCTGTATTGGCCATTATTTTAAGAAAAGAACTTATGATTCCTGTGCTTTGCGGAATTTTCTTAATTGAAAATCTTTCTGTAATGCTTCAGGTAGTTGTTTTTAAATATAGAAAAAGAAAATACGGACTGGAATATGCCCAGAATAACAGACTTTTCAAGATGTCCCCTTTGCATCACCATTATCAGAAGGAAGGCTTCCACGAGAGTAAAATTGTTAACCGTATGATTATTATTGGGGTGATGTTAGCGATTATATGTTTAATTACCTTAAAAGTGAGATAAGCGAGTATATGAGAATTGTAGTATTAGGAGGAGGTGAAAGCGGTTGTGGAGCTGCTTATTTGGCAAAAAAGAAGGGTCTTGATATCTTTCTTTCAGATAAGGGTACCATCAAAGAGGAATACAAAAATTTCCTTATTGAAAATGAAATACCTTTTGAAGAAGATAATCACGATGAAGAAAGGATTCTGAATGCTGATTGGATTGTGAAAAGTCCGGGTATTCCGAAAAAAGCTGAAATGATCGCTAAAATTCAACAGAAAGGTATTCGCATATCTTCCGAGATTGAATTTGCTTCCGAGTTTACAGATGCTAAAATCATCGCCATCACAGGGAGTAACGGTAAAACCACCACCACATCTCTAGTGTATCATATTTTAAAGAATGATAACCTCAATGTGGGTTTGGGTGGAAATATAGGTAAAAGCTTTGCAAAGCAAGTTGCAGACGATAAGAGAGATTATTATGTTTTGGAAGTGAGTTCTTTCCAGTTGGATGATATTCAGAATTTCAGACCTTATATTTCTCTATTATTGAATTTATCGCAGGATCACTTAGATCAGTACAACTACGATTATGAGGAATATGCAATGGCAAAATTCCGCATCACTGAAAATCAGGAAAACGACAATTTCTTCATCTACAATAAAGATGATGAAATGAGCAAAAATATCCTTGAAAAACTTGAAGTAAAAGCCCAGATGATTCCTTTTTCAACGAAAGAGAAATTAAAAGAGGGCGGTTACCTCAATAATGATAAGATGATTGTGAAGCTTAAAGATGAATTTTCAATGAAATTAGAAGATTTGTCTTTAATGGGAATGCACAACGTTGCCAATAGTTTAGCAGCATCTATTGCAGGTAAATTGTTGAATATCAGCAACGAAAGTATTAGAAACTCTTTAATGACTTTCCAGGCTGTGGAGCATCGTTTAGAATTTGTGGCAGAGCTCAATGGTGTAAAATACATCAACGACAGTAAGGCAACCAACGTCAATGCCACTTATTTCGCTCTCGAAAGCATGAAAACTCCAACTGTATGGATTGTTGGTGGGAAAGATAAAGGAAATGATTATTCCGAGATTGATGACTTGGTGAAGAAAAAAGTGAAAGCAATTGTTTGTTTAGGAGTTGATAATCAAAAAATTATAGATTTCTTCAAAGACAAAAAACAGTTTATTTACGATACGTCAAGCATGGAAGAAGCTGTAGCAGTTTGCAAATCAATCGCCAAAAAAGGGGATACGGTTTTATTATCGCCTTGTTGTGCAAGTTTTGATCTGTTTAAAAGCTACGAAGACAGAGGAGATCAATTTAAAGAACAGGTTTTAAAGCCATTGGCTGTCTAATCGGGGTTTTGTAATAAATATAGAAAGACTAGGGTAATAATGAATCAACAAAATATAGAAAAAGACAACAAATTTGAGTTTCTGAAGGGCGATAAAGTACTTTGGATGGTCATTTTGGTCATCTCTGTATTCTCTATTTTCCCTGTATATTCTGCAAGTTCTAACTTGGAATATATCGTGAACAATGGTACAACAACAGGCCACGTTCTGAAGCATATGTTCTTTGTGTTGCTAGGTTTAGGAATAATGAGGCTGGTAGGAGCTGTTAAATACGAATATATCGGTAAGCTGAGCAGTATTTTGTTGGGGCTAATGATTGTATTGTTGGTGATAACCATGTTTACTGGTCAAACCATTGATGGGGCAAGTGCGTCGCGTTGGTTGAAGATTCCGGGGACACCCATTTCATTTCAGCCTTCATCTTTTGCCTTCTTAATGTTGATCATCTATCTGTGCAGATATCTTACTAAGAAAATTAAGCGTGAAAGGCTTCCAATTGAAAATATACTTTACATCTTCGGGCCTATTTTGTTGGTTTTTGTATTGGTTGCTAAGGATAATGGTTCCACAGCATTAATGATTTTAATGGTTTCTGTAGCGGTTTTAATTGTAGGTCAGCTCAATTGGAAATACGTTGCAGGCTTTATCTCAACATCGATGGTTGCGGTGATACTCTTCTTAATAATTGCCTTAAATACCAATATGATTGGCGGAAACCGTGTACATACATGGATGAGCCGTGTAGAAACTTTTACTTCTTCAAAAGCTAAGCATGCCGATGTAGATGATGAAAGTCTGAAAGCAAAAAATTATCAGGTAATGCAAGCCAAAGCAGCCATTGTGCACGGAGGCATTACAGGAATGGGACCAGGGAAAAGTGCTCTGAAACAAATGTTACCGCAATCAGCATCCGATTTTATTTTTGCCATTATTGTGGAAGAATATGGTTTTCTGGGTGCAGCTTTTCTCATCGCTATGTACCTTATCATGATTGTGAGAATTGTGATGATTGCCAGTAAAATGCCAGCCTTCTTCGGATCGTTGTTGGTACTCAGTTTAGGGATTATGATTTTTGTGCAACTCGCAGTGAACATAGCTGTGGCAGTTAATTTAATTCCCGTTACGGGGCAACCGTTGCCACTCATCAGTTATGGTGGTACATCAATGCTTGTCACTTATTTACAGTTAGGGATTATCTTGAATGTGAGTTCAAGAATTCAGATATACGATGAAGAAGGAATGGGTAAAAAACAAAATGTTGAAGAAATAAACGATATCGCTTAGAAAATGAATAAGAAGTTAAAAGTAATATTATCTGGTGGCGGTACGGGAGGACATATTTTCCCTGCTATTGCTATTGCAGACGAAATCAAAAGAAGATTTCCCGATGCAGAATTTCTTTTCATTGGCGCTAACGGAAAGATGGAGATGGAGAAAGTTCCCAATGCAGGTTATAAAATTGAAGGTTTAAATATTGCTGGCTTCGACAGAGGAAATTTATTAAAGAATATTGGTCTACCATTCAAATTGATATCTAGTCTTAGCAAAGCAAAAAGAATCATTAAAAATTTTCAACCCGATTTTGTGGTGGGAACAGGGGGGTTCGCAAGTGGACCAGCATTGTATATGGCTTCCCAATTAGGTATCCCAACCTTTATTCAGGAGCAGAACTCTTTACCTGGAAAAACCAATACTGTAAACGGAAAGAAGGCAAAAGCAGTTTTTACGGCTTATCCTAATATGGAACATTTTTTTCCCAATACAAAGGTGTACTTCTTAGGAAACCCTATCCGCGAAAATATCGTTTCTGGAATGGTTTCCTCAGAGGAAGCAAAGGAAAAATTAGGTGTCGATAAAAATAGGTTGTTGATTCTTTCTGTAGGTGGCTCTTTAGGTTCCAGAACCATTAATAATGCTTGGAAAGATAATCTTTCAAAACTTGAAGAAAAAGGCTATCAACTCATCTGGCAAACAGGAAAATTAGATTATGAAAGTTTGAGTAACGAATCTCAAATTTCCAATCTCAAATCTCAAATTGATTTGAAGGAATTTATTTCCAATATGGAATTGTGTTATTCCGCGGCGGATGTCATCGTTTCCAGAGCTGGTGCCATCGCCATTTCCGAATTGGCAGTTGCGCAAAAAGCTGTTTTATTGGTTCCTTTCCCTTTTGCAGCGGAAGATCATCAAACCAAAAATGCGATGACTTTAGTAGATAAAAATGCAGCCAAGATGGTGAAAGATTCAGAAATGAAAGATAAATTCTGGAAAACTCTGGAAGAAATTTGTGAGAATGAAAATGTCAGACAGGAAATGTCACAAAACATAAAAAGCTTCGCAAAACCACATGCAGCAAAGGAAATTGTAGATGAAATATTGAATTTGATTAATTGATGAATTATTAAGAACGGGAGGACATTAGTCATCCATAAGTTCCAAAGAGATGTCATTCTGATATAGAAGAAATCTCAAACTTAAATATAAAATGAAAATATTAGATACATACCAAAATTATTACTTCGTAGGCATTGGCGGTATTGGCATGAGCGCTCTCGCCCGTTATTTCCATGCTTCGGGGAAGAAGGTTTTGGGTTATGATAAAACCAATACCAAGCTTACTCAAGAATTATTAAGCGAGGGAATTGCTATCAGCTTTGAAGATATTGTAGACGACAAGGTACCAAATCTTTCTAAAGAAGATACTTTGGTTATTTATACTCCCGCAATTAAAAAGCTGGGCATCTTGGATTATTTTAATGAAAATGGTTTTCAGGTTTTAAAAAGAGCAAAAGTTTTAGGCCTAATTACTGAAAATACAGAGTGCATCGCGGTGGCTGGAACACATGGTAAAACTACCACTTCAACACTGGTTTCACACCTTTGTAAAGAGGCAAACTTGCCATTTTCGTGTTTCTTGGGAGGTATTTCGGAGAATTTTAAGTCTAATTTTTTATACAATGGCGACAAATATTCTGTTGCTGAGGCGGACGAATACGACAGAAGCTTTCTCAACCTCTCTCCAGATTGGGCAGTGGTGACTTCCACAGACGCCGATCATTTGGATATTTATGGAGATAAAAACCATATAGAGGAAGGTTTCAGACAGTTTGCAGCCTTGGTTCCGAATGATAATCAATTATTTGTGAGAAAAGGTATCGAAATAGGTAGAGGACACAAAACCTATGCGGTAAATGAAGTTGCAGATTATTATTCTGATAATTTAAGGATGGATCATGATAAAATTTATTTTGATTTCCATACTCCTGAAGAGAAAATTACAGATTTTGTCTGGGGAATTCCAGGGATTCACAATGTGGAAAACGCAACCGTGGCATTGGCTATTCTTCACACTTTAGGTGTTGATTTTGAAACCTTAAAAAAAGGAATTTCCGCTTTCAAAGGAATTAAGAGAAGATATACTAAGCATTTTTATGAAAACGGAAAAATCTATATTGATGATTATGCACATCACCCAACGGAGATTAATGCTGTGATGGGCTCTATCAAAAGATTTTATCCGGATAAAAAATTATTGGTGGTGTTTCAGCCGCATTTATTCAGCAGAACAAGAGATTTTGCAGAAGGTTTTGCGGAAAGTCTTGGCAATGCCGATGAATTGATTTTAATGGACATTTACCCTGCGAGAGAATTGCAGGAAAACTATGAAGGAATTACTTCTTCATGGTTGCTGGATAAAGTGAATTTAGAGAAAAAAGAAGTTTCCGCATTACAGGACACTTTTGAAAGAATAAAAGAAAAAGACTTTGATATTTTACTCACTGTCGGAGCAGGAAATATAGACACCCTATACGACCCAATCTGCGAATGGCTGAGTAATAAAAGGTGATAGCTGTTAGGAATCTGGCATTAATGAAACTGCATTAAAACCTAAAGAAAGACGATGAAGAGCATTTATCTCATGTTGATTATCTGTTTTTGCGGAACTTTTATTTCAGCACAGATAAATAACGATTTAAAAGAACAAGAGCGGATTGATAAATATGTTGAAAAAATTGGAAATGATACATCAATCAAAAGATACGAGTTTAAAATTTTAAATAATAAAAAACTTACAACCTACCATTTTTGGAAGAAAAATAATGATGTTGTTTATATTGAAAGAAGTTGGGACTATCCTGTAGGAAACTATAACTATACAGAAAGTGAAAGTTTCAATATCCAAAATGGAAAAAGAGTTATGGCTTTTGAAAGCTTGCAATATGAGATGAAGAACGATTCAGAAGATGTTGGAGGTTGGAGTTGTCGATTTTGGATCAAAAAAGATGAAGTAATAAATATGATCTCTTTAGGAAACGGTAAAACGGAAGATGAAAATTGGGATTACGAAAAAGAACTAGCAGATAATTTCAAAGAAATGATAAACGAAATTAAAAAGGCAGAAAAAAATAAATCGGCGAAGCCTATAAAATGAAAAATAAATACAGAATATTAAAAATTATCATCACAGTAATCATTTTGGGATTTCTGTTGAGCTTCTCGTTGAAGAGGTTCAGCAACCAGAAGATTACAGATAATAAAATGTCTGTAAAACTGAATGATAACGGAACCAAGGTTTATTTTATTGATGAAAAAGACATCAAAAAAATTGTAGATAAAGAAAATCCGTCTCAAAAAGTGGGTGATATCAATATTCCAGAGCTTGAAAAAAAGATCAATGCGCTCCCAGCCGTGGACAGTGCCAATGTGTATCTCAACCTCAATGGAAAACTCAATTTAGATGTAAAACAGAGAGTGCCCGTTTTCAGATTAACCAAAAATGGGAAAGACTTTTATGTGGATCGCAAAGGTGTGGAATTTCCTACCTATCCCAATTACTCCTATCCATGCATGTTGGTGACTGGTGATGTGAGTAAATCAGAATACCAAAAATTGGCGGAATTGGTTTCAAAAATTGATCATGATGATTTCAGTAAAAAATATTTCATAGGAATCTCAAAATACAAAGACGATTACAATCTTTTAACCAGCGATGGAAATTATAAAGTGGAAATTGGCGATTTAGACAATATAGATTTCAAAGTAAAAGGCTTTAAAACTTTTGTGGAAAAATATCTGGTGTATCAAGATCCGCAGAAGTTTAATAAAGTTTCGGTGAAGTTCAATAACCAAATTGTAGCCACACTCAATCCTCATTTTAAAGAGAACGACAGCATACTGCAAGTAGGAAATAAGGAAATGGCAAAAATCCCAGAGCTCTTGGTGAAAAAAGAGGATTCTCACACAGCCTCGGTACCAAAAGCAGAAAAGAAAACGGATAAGAAGCCAGAAACAAAGCCGAAACCCAAAACTGCGGCAAAGCCAAAGGAAAAAGAAAAACCTAAAAGCACCGCAACAACCAAGAAAACAAGTACCAGCAGTACTGCAAAAAAGAGCACAACGGAAAAAAATAAAACAACAAAGCCAAAGGCAAATTAAAAAAATCAAATCGATATAAAATGGAAAATCAAGAGTATTCTGTAGGACTAGACATTGGGACAACAAAGATTGTTGCCATTGTTGGTCGGCGAAATGCACACGGGAAAATAGAAGTTCTCGGTGTAGGAAAAGCAAAAAGTCTTGGGGTTCACAAAGGGATTGTTAATAACATTTCTCAAACTATCAATTCCATTAAAACAGCGGTGGCAGAAGCTCAAGCCAGTGCTGGAGTCCCAATTAAAAAAGTAACTGTAGGTATTGCAGGCAAGCACATCCGTTCTTTGCAGCATTCAGACTACATCATGCGCGAGCATCCCGATCAGTACATTACTGAGGACGACATTGAAGCGTTAAAAAACCAAGTTAAAAAATTGGTAATGCTGCCAGGAGAAGAAATCATCCACGTGCTTCCACAGGAGTATAAGGTAGATTCCGAAGGAGAAATTCAGGAACCAATCGGTATGCACGGTAAGCGTTTGGAAGCTAATTTCCATGTGGTTGTCGGGCAGATGGGAAGCATCAGAAATATCGCACGATGCGTACGTGAAGCAGGTTTAGAGATGGAAGCGCTTACTTTAGAGCCTCTTGCATCCTCAGAAGCAGTGCTTACCAAGGAAGAAAAAGAAGCAGGTGTAGCCATCGTTGATATTGGTGGTGGAACAACTGATATTGCCATCTTTAAAGACAATATCATCCGTCACACATGTGTCATTCCTTACGGTGGCGGTATCATTACCGAAGATATCAAGGAAGGTTGTTCAATTATTGAGAAACATGCCGAACAACTGAAGGTGAAATTCGGTTCTGCGGTACCAGAATTGGAGAAAGATTCTACGTTTGTCACTATTCCGGGCTTGCATGGCAGACCAGACAAGGAGATTTCCCTTAAAACGTTAGCTCAGATTGTCAACGCTAGAGTAGAAGAAATCCTTGAAATGGTGAATACAGAATTAAAAGCCTATGGAGCTTTTGAGCAAAAGAAAAAATTAATCGCAGGAATTGTGCTTACAGGAGGTGGATCCAATTTGAAGCATCTTCGCCAGTTGGCCAATTATACTACTGGTTTCGATAGCAGAATTGGTTTTGCTAATGAATATATTGCGAACGATAAAAATCAGTTCCTAAAAGGTCCTGAATTTGCAACTTCCATTGGTTTATTAATGGAAAGTTTAAAAATCCGTGATAAAAAAACTGTAGAACCTGAAGTTCAGGAGGTTGTGGAAACTAAAACTGAAGTGGCTGCTTCAGAAACTCCGAACCAAGCAGTACAAACAATAGAAACACCAGTAAAAGAAGAAGAAAATATTCAGAAAAAAAGCGGAAAGCTTACTTTCGGGCAATCTCTAATGGAGAAAGTGAAAAAATTCTTTGAGGAAGTAGAATAATTTAAATAAAAAGACAAAAAATATGGAAAATATAGGAGCACAAGGGTTTTCATTTGATTTGCCGAAAGGAAATTCTTCAATCATAAAAGTTATCGGTGTAGGTGGCGGTGGTAACAACGCACTGAAGCACATGTACGAAAAAGGAATTCATGGGGTAGATTTCGTGATCTGCAATACCGATGCACAAACCTTAGACAATAACCCTGTTGCCAATAAGGTTCAGTTAGGAATCAGCATGACCGAAGGTCTTGGCGCGGGTGCCGACCCAGAAGTGGGTGAAAAAGCTGCCATCGAAAGTATCGATGAAATAAAAGCTGCCATGGGACAAAATACCAAAATGGTATTCATTACGGCAGGTATGGGTGGTGGAACTGGTACAGGTGCTGCGCCAGTAATCGCCAAAGTGGCAAAAGAAATGGGCATTCTTACTGTAGGTATCGTTACAGTTCCGTTTAGTTTTGAAGGCAAAAGAAGATTAGAACAAGCTGAATTAGGTTTAGATAAACTGAGAAATAATGTAGATTCACTTATCGTTATCAATAACGACAAGCTTCGCCAGCAGTTTGGTAACCTAGGTTTTAAATCTGGTTTCTCAAAAGCCGATGAAGTTTTAACCAATGCAGCTAAAGGTATGGCAGAGGTTATTACAGGTTATTTTGATGTAAATATCGACTTTAGAGATGCTAAATCTGTGCTTCAAAATTCAGGAACAGCGTTAATGTCCAACGGTATAGCATCTGGCGAAAATAAAGCAGAAGAAGCGGTTAAAAAAGCATTAGATTCTCCGTTATTGAATGATAATAAAATTACAGGAGCTAAAAATGTACTATTGCTTATCAGAAGTGGCTCTGAGGAGGTTACCATGGACGAGATTGGTGTTATTATGGATCACATCCAGACTGAGGCTGGGAACACTGCTGACATTATTTTCGGGGTGGGTTCAGACGAAGAACTGGGAGATGCAGTAAGCGTTTTGGTTATTGCTACGGGTTTTTCTAATGATAATAAAAAATTCGCAGGACCAACGGAGAAAATTAAAATCAGCTTGAATGATAACGCTGTAGAATCTTCCAATAAGCCTTCACCTTTCAAGTCCAGACAAGAAAGAGAAACATCTAACGATTTTAATAATTTCTCAGGAAAAAACTTTTTTAAGCTAGAGGATGAAGACAGCAATTCACCTCAGTTCAAAGTGACAACTGCTGAAAAATTAGTGATTGAGGAAGAAGTAACCACAGAAATAAAATTCTTCGACAATGAAGATGTTCAGGAAACAGAACAAAATTGGAATAATGAGAAAGAAGAAGAACGCTCATTCGATTTATTCTCCTATGAGGACGACGCAAACGATTTAGAGCCAGAATCTTTTTCATTTGAAGTTGAAGGTAAAAAAGAGGAAAATCCTTTCCAAAATTCTTTTTCTGAAGAAAAACCAGTTGAATTTAGTTTTTTCGTAAACGAACCGATTAACGAGCCAGAGGTTGAACTGAGTGCACCTAAGGCAGAAATTAAGGAAGAGCCGGTTCAGAAATTTGAGGAAACTTTTGTTCCGAAGGAAATGGTAAAAACTGAAGAAGTTAAAGAAGATACTCCACTTTCTACACCTGCAAGAGAAGAAATTATCTCGGAAAGAAAGGAGGTGATTACAGAAACTTACGAAGAGTCTGAATTTACTTTTATTAATAAAACAACTTCTGAAGACAGAGTTTCTGAACGAAGAAATAAGTTAAAAGAGTTCAACTCGAGATATCAGAATTTTGATGCAGTGAATGAATTTGAGAGTGTTCCTGCATTCAAAAGAAAAAATATCTCCATCGATGGCAGCAATCCATCTGAGCAAAACAGAAGCTCTTTTTTATCGGAAAGAGATGGATCGATGCACGTAAGAGAGAACAAATTTTTGAATAAAGACGTAGATTAATGCCATTAGCCGTTAGCCATCGGCAAATAGCTTAAAATGAAGCTGAGAGCTAACAGGCAATCTCCAAAAGCATAAAATTATGAGTTTAGAAAACACCATAAGCGAGGCTATTAAAACAGCCATGAAAGAGAAAGACAAAGTTGCTTTGGATTCTCTGAGAGCCGTAAAATCGCAGATTCTCCTTTTGAAAACCGAAGCCAAAGGGGCAGAAGTTTCCATGGAGCAGGAGATTGCTATTTTACAAAGAATGATTAAGCAGCGTAAAGATTCTTTTGAACAGTTTGCAGCCCAGGGAAGACAAGATTTAGCCGAAGTGGAAGAAGCGCAAATGAAAGTAATTGAGAAGTTTTTACCGAAACAGCTTTCCGCTGATGAGCTGGAAGCAGAGATCAAGAGGATTATTGCCGAAACTTCTGCCGAGTCCATGAAAGATATTGGTAAAGTGATGGGAATAGCTTCCAAAGAATTAGCAGGCAAATCGGATGGCAAGAGCATTTCCGAAATGGCTAAAAAGCTGCTGTCGTAGCTGTAAAGTTGTTTGTGAATGGTTAATAGTTGATAGTTTTTTCTAACAACCAACAGCCACAGTCCAACAACTGTAATTTAGGATATTCAACCTTTGCATATCGATTTGATTAAGAGTCCGAAGTAGTTTTTTACTTCGGGCTTTTTTTGTCAAATTGTCAGCAATAGATGGTTGGTATAATATTGATAGAATAAAATACGAAGCAATGTCTCAAATTATAATTAAATTTGTATTGTTTAAACCACTAACATTTTAAATAAAATAGATATGTATCCAACAGATTTAGTAATGCCGATGAAGGCTGAACTTACAGATAAAGGTTTTGAAGATCTTACGAGTGCTGCAATGGTTTCTGATGCGTTAAGCAAGCCAGGAACAACGCTTTTAATGATTAATTCAGTTTGTGGATGTGCTGCAGGCGCTGCAAGACCAGGTGTTATTTATTCATTAACAGGAGATAAAAAACCGGATCACATTACTACGGTTTTTGCAGGTTTCGATACCGAAGCAGTTGCAGAAGCAAGAAAACATTTAGCACCTTTCCCTCCAAGTTCACCATGTGTGGCGCTTTTTAAGGACGGAGAATTGGTACACATGTTAGAAAGACATCATATTGAAGGCAACCCAGCAGGAGCCATTGCTGCCAACCTTCAGGCAGCTTACGATGAGTACTGCTAGTAATTTTTGATCAGAAAATAAAAATCCGCAAACTAAGGTTGCGGTTTTTTTTTGCGTCATCATCCTGAAATCATGTTTGTGAATTAAATCAACAAACTGCTTATGGCGCTTCACTTGCAACAGCGTGCGTTTTTTTTTTACTCTCTCTGTTAACGTGTAAATCGATTGATGAAATGTTCACAGTAATCTTTTTTGATGGATTAAAAACTCAGAAATATACTTCTCCAAACTTTTCTATAAAATCAATATTTGTTATATTTGGGAATGGCAACAAAGGCTTTATTCAACAGCGTAGTCAATTGGTTTATCAAGCAAAGGATAGATCAAATCGAAAACTTTATCAAATATCCTATAGAAGTTCAGAAAGGCATTTTATTTTCACAACTTTTCCATGCTGAGGAAACAGTTTACGGTAAAAAATATGGCTTCAGTTCCATCAGCAATTATCAGGATTTTAAAAACAAAGTTCCCATCGTTTGTTATGAAGATATCGAGCCTTTTATAGAGCAGGCCAGACAAGGGCAAAAAGATGTTTTATGGCCAGGAAGTATTAAGCATTTTGCAAAATCTTCGGGAACCACCAATGCTAAAAGTAAATTCATTCCGATTTCAGACGAAAGTTTGGTAAACTGCCATATGAAAGCAGGGAAAGATATGGTTTCAATTTATGCCAACAATCACCCTGAAAATCAACTCTTCAGCAGCAAAAACTTACGTTTGGGAGGAAGTGCAGAGCTTTATCAAGACTTCAACACCAAGTTTGGCGATTTATCAGCTATTTTAATTGATAATTTGCCTTTTTGGGTGGAAATTACCACGACGCCCAGTAAGAAGGTTTCTTTAATGTCGGAATGGGAAAGCAAACTCAAAGCCATGATTTCTGAAGTGAAACATGAGGATGTAGGCAGCATTATTGGTGTTCCCAGTTGGATGATGGTACTTCTTCAAAGGGTTTTACAAGAAACAGGACAAGATAATATTGGTGATGTGTGGCCCAATTTGGAAGTGTTTTTTCATGGAGGAATAAGTTTTAAACCTTACAGAGAACAATATCAGAAAACCATAGGCAGAAACATCAATTACTACGAAATTTATAACGCATCTGAAGGTTTCTTCGGAATTCAGGATCGCTCAGATTCAGACGAAATGTTGCTGATGTTGGATTATGGCATTTTCTATGAGTTTATTCCTATGGATGAGTTTCATCTCTCCAATCCAAAAGTGGTTAGTTTGGAAGAGGTAGAAGTGGGAAAAAATTATGCAGTTGTTATTACCACAAACGGAGGTTTATGGCGTTATATGATTGGGGATACAGTTGTTTTTACCTCTGTAGATCCGTTTAGAATTAAAATTTCGGGGAGAACCAAACATTACATCAATGCTTTTGGTGAAGAACTGATGATCAATAATGTGGAAGCAGCCCTTACAAAAGCATGTAGCGATACCGACGCAAGCATTATCGACTATACCGGAGCTCCTATCTTTATGCAGGAAGGCAAAAGTGGTGCCCATGAATGGATTTTTGAATTCAGCAAAAATCCGAACAATTTGGACGAGTTTACCGATATTTTTGATAATCAACTGAAAGCACTCAACTCCGATTATGAAGCCAAGCGCTACAACAATATGACGCTTCAAAAACCTGTTGTGCATATTGCAAAACCTCAACTCTTCTACCATTGGATGGAGTCTCGAGGGAAATTGGGTGGACAAAATAAGGTACCTAGATTGAGCAACGACAGAGAATATATTGATCCTCTTCTGAAACTCAATGCAGACTAAACCTAAAGGTTATTAATCTCGTCAATTCTTTTAACCGTAGTTAATTCGATTACTTTTTTTAGAAATCAAATGCAGAGAAATACAATAAGAAAATCAATTCTCCTCAGGCTTTAGCCAACCCAATGCACCAAAATGTTTTTTAAACTTTTGTATTTTTGGTCCTACTACTGCGCTGCAATATGGCTGAGTCGGGTTTTCTTTATAATATCCTTGATGGTATTGTTCTGCTGGATAAAACTTTTCTAACGGTGCTAATTCAGTAACGTATTTACCATTCCATATTCCTGAGGCCTCAGATTTTTTAATGGCAGCTTCAGCTTTAGCTTTCTCTTCAGTGTTGTTATAAAAAATCACAGATCTGTATTGGGTTCCCACATCATTTCCCTGTCGGTTCAATTGAGTAGGATCATGTAGGAAAAAAAATACATTCATCAACTGATCATAAGAAATTATTGTTGGATCGTAGGTAATCTCCACTACCTCTGCATGACCAGTTTCACCACTGCAGACCTCCTCATAGGTTGGATTTTTTGTCTGTCCTCCCGAATAGCCTGAGATAACGGTATCTACACCTTTCAGCATGTTAAAACACGATTCGACACACCAGAAACATCCTCCGCCAATTACCAATTTTGTATTTGCATTCATCTTTTTTGTAGTATTTGTTGCTTTTTTCTTCTCTTGCCCGTTGCATGCAGCAAAAAAAATGCAAATGAGCAGAAGAAATAACCTTTTCATTGTATTAATTTTTAAGATTTAAAATTTTTATCTTCCCAAACCATTGCTCCGGCACCTAAAATAGCTGCATCAGCTTCGCTCAGCTCACTGAAAACTAGCTCGACTTTATCTTTAAAAATAGGAAGTAAGTTTTTTTCCATGTGAAGCTTTGTGGGTTTTATTAAGAAATCACCCGCCTTAATTACACCACCAAAAAGGAAGATTGTTTTCGGTGATGAAAACATGATAAAATTGGCCAGTGCCTGCCCTAAAATTTGCCCCGTATATCTAAAAACTTCTATAGCGACTTCATCTCCTTTTACGGCGCATTCGTGTACAGTTTTGGAATTGATCTCTTCCTCAGGATATGAATTTAGTAAGGACGATGGGAATTCCGCGCGCATTTTTTTTGCTGTTATGGAAATTCCAGAAGCTGATGCATAGGCTTCCAAAGAGCCTTTGGAGCCAGTACTCCAGTGTTTTCTGCCTCCTGGTTTTACAATAATATGCCCTAGTTCACCCGCAAAACCATCGTGACCGTAAATGAGCTTTCCATTGGCTACCACACCACTACCTACACCCGTTCCAAGTGTCATCATAATAAAATCGTTCATGCCTTTGGCAGCACCAAAAAGCATTTCGCCCATGGCTGCTGCATTGGCATCATTGGTTAATTTGCAGGGCTTTCCAAATTTTTCAGTGACCAAATCAGCAAATTGAATAATGCCTTTCCAAGGGAGATTGGGAGCGTGTTCTATAGTTCCTGTATAGTAATTGGCATTAGGAGCACCAATGCCGATACCATCATAATTTTTATCAGGACAATGTTCGTTGATAATTGGTGAAATCTCATTGTAAAGTGCCTCTACAAATTCTTCAGGTGTATCGTAATCGTCTGTATTAATGACGCCTTTTTCAATAATTTTTCCGTTAGAACTAATGAGTCCGAATTTTGTGGTCGTTCCGCCAATGTCTATTCCTAATCCTATTTGTGATGATGCCTGCATTTTGGGTATTTATAGATTTTCTAAAAATAGCAAAAAGTTTGCAACTAAAATGATGAAGTTTTTATTTAACATAAAATATGAAGTTTTGCTTCAATCATCTTCACCAAAAAAGCTCCCAAAATCTTGGAAGCTTTTATTATAGATATGGTTTGATTCTATGCTGGGATTTCTCCTCTGTATAAGAATGAAACAATTTCTTTGTTCATTTTCTCAACCATTTCTGTAAATAAATGGAAAGATTCCTGCTTATAGATTACCAATGGATCTTTCTGCTCGTAAACTGCACCCTGAGACGATCTTCTTAAATCATCCATTTCACGAAGGTGTGTTTTCCAGTTTTCATCGATGATTGATAAAGTGATATTCTTTTCAAAATCAGTGATTAAACTATCGCATTTGGTATCGTACGCCTCTTTTAAATCAGTAACAATAGTTAATGTTTTATTACCATCTGTAAAAGGAACTTGTATCATCTTAAACATTGAACCTTGGTTCAAATATACGTTCTCAATAATAGGGAAAGATTTTTCTTTCAGTAAATTCAGCTTCATGTTGTAATCTTCCTCTGCAGCTTTGAAAAGAATATTTGTAAGCTCCTGAACTGATTTGTTTTTAAAATCACTTTCAGAAACTGGAGATTCCATAGTGAAGTTTTTAATAACCTCAAATTCAAAGTTTTTAAAATTACCTTCTGCTTTTCCTTGAGCTGCAATAGCATTAGAAACGTCGAAAATCATGTTGGTAATATCATACTTCAAATGATCTCCAAAAAGGGCATTCTTTCTTCTTTTATAGATAACATCACGTTGTTTGTTCATAACATCATCATACTCCAATAATCTTTTTCGGATACCGAAGTTGTTTTCTTCTACTTTTTTCTGCGCTCTTTCGATAGATTTAGAAATCATGGAATGCTGAATAACTTCACCCTCCTTATGACCCATTCTGTCCATCATTTTCGCAATTCTCTCAGAACCGAACAAACGCATCAAATTATCCTCCAAAGAAACATAGAACTGAGAAGAACCAGGATCTCCCTGACGACCAGCACGACCTCTCAACTGTCTGTCTACACGTCTGGAATCATGTCTCTCCGTCCCAATAATTGCTAAACCTCCAGCGTCTTTCACTTCTGGTTTAAGCTTAATATCGGTACCACGACCTGCCATGTTTGTTGCGATGGTTACTACTCCCGGAGCACCTGCACCTGCAACAATTTCTGCTTCTTTTTTGTGAAGTTTAGCATTCAATACCTGGTGAGGAATTTTTCTGAGTTGTAAGGCTTTAGAAAGCAACTGAGAAATTTCTACAGATGTTGTCCCTACAAGAACTGGTCTTCCCGCTGAGGTAAGATTTTCAATTTCTTCAATTACAGCATTGTATTTTTCTCTATTGGTTTTATACACCAAATCTTGTTTGTCATTTCTTTGGATAGGTCTGTTGGTAGGGATAACCACCACATCCAATTTGTAAATCTGCCATAGTTCACCCGCTTCTGTTTCCGCAGTACCTGTCATCCCCGCAAGTTTGTTATACATACGGAAATAGTTCTGTAAGGTAATGGTTGCAAAAGTTTGTGTTGCAGCTTCAATCTTAACATTTTCTTTCGCTTCGATCGCCTGGTGAAGTCCGTCTGAATAACGGCGTCCGTCCATAATACGACCCGTTTGCTCATCTACAATTTTCACTTCGCCATCCATCACAACATACTCATCATCTTTTTCAAATAATGTATATGCTTTCAGTAATTGGCTCATGGTGTGTACTCGCTCAGATTTTTCTGCAAAATCAGCAAAAAGTCTTTCTTTTTCAGCAAATTCCTCCTCTTTTGGAAGGTTTTTAGCCTCTAATTCTGCGATTTCGGTTCCAATATCCTGAAGGATGAAGAAGTTAGAATCTTCATTACCTTGAGACATGTATTCTACACCTTTATCTGTTAAATCTACCTGATTGTTTTTCTCGTCGATCACAAAATATAAATCTTGATCTACGATAGGCATATTACGGTTGTTGTCTGCCATGTACTGGCCTTCAACTTTCTGCAATAATGCACGGTTTCCACTTTCAGACAAAAATTTAATAAGCTGTCTATTTTTTGGAAGACCTCTGTATGCCTGAAGCAATTTGAAACCGCCATCTTTGGTATTTCCCGCAGCGATTAGTTTTTTAGCTTCGTTAAAAATTTGAGTAATGGTCTTTCTCTGAACTTCAACAATTCTGTCCACCGAAGGTTTTAAAATGTCGAATTCCTGTCTGTCACCTTGAGGAACAGGTCCGGAAATAATTAGAGGTGTTCTTGCGTCGTCTACTAATACAGAATCCACCTCATCCACGATGGCAAAGTTCAAATCTCTCTGCACTAACTCTTGAGGAGAAGTTACCATGTTATCTCTCAAATAATCGAAACCGAATTCATTATTGGTTCCGTAAGTGATATCGCACTGGTAAGCTTTTCTTCTGTTATCGGAATTGGGTTGGTGATTGTCAATACAATCAATGGTTAAACCATGGAATTGATATAGAGGTCCCATCCAAGCGGAGTCCCTCTTTGCAAGATAGTCGTTAACTGTAACTACGTGAACTCCTCTTGCAGGAAGCGCATTCAGATAAATAGGAAGTGTTCCCACTAATGTTTTACCTTCACCTGTAGCCATCTCCGCAATTTTACCGGAGTGAAGAACAACCCCACCTACAAACTGAGTGTCGTAGTGCACCATATCCCAAAGAACGGGAGTTCCTGCTGCGTCCCACTGGTTTTTCCAAACGGCAGTGTCACCTTCTATGGTCACAAAATCTTTAGTGGAAGCCAACAATTTATCCATTTCAGTAGCTTTCACACGGATTTCTCCGTTTTGAGCCCATCTTCTGGATGTTTCTTTAATCAATGAAAATGCTTCAGGAAGTATTTCGTTGAGAACTTTTTCTTCAACCTCGTAAGAATCTTTTTTAATTGTTTCTATCTGCTGAAAAATGGCTTCTTTTTCATCAACATTCGTTGAAGTATTCAGTTGCTCTTTTAGTTTTTCGATCTGTTCAGTGAACTTGGTTGTGGCTGCTTTAATTTTTTCTTTAAATTCAGCTGTTTTTTCTCTTAAACCGTCATCAGAAAGCTGTTGTATATTTGGCTCCACAGCTTTTATTTTCGTTACTACTTTTTTTACTTCCTTCAGGTCATTGGCATTTTTGTCGCCTAAGAAACCTTTAAGAATTTTATTTAAAAAACTCATTATGTTGCTTTTAGCAATGGGCTTTTGGCTCACTGCTTATTTTATGGTTAAAAAAACGATTGGCTAATTGCAAGAAGCCATCAGCCAATCTCTATTAATATTCGTCTTCGTTCCAAAGGAAATCTTCGTCTGTTGGATAATCGCTCCAAACCTCTTCAATAGATTCGTAGATTTCTCCCTCGTCTTCTATAGCCTGTAGGTTTTCTACCACTTCCATAGGTGCACCAGTTCGGATTGCGTAGTCGATAAGCTCAGCCTTCGTCATTGGCCAAGGTGCATCACTTAAATAAGAAGCTAATTCTAATGTCCAATACATATAGTTAATTTTTTTGCAAAAGTATAAATTTAGGTGACAAATAAAATTATTTTATCACTGATTTTCAATATTTTTAAATATTATTTAATCTATATTGCAGTCATTCTTTTGGAACATATGGTAAAGAGAATGTTTCTGCAATATTTATTCTCGATTTCTCAAAAACCATTCCACAAAAATTTTTATGCCATTTTGGAAGGAAGTGGCAGGTTTATAGCCAATAAGTGTCACAGCTTTGGTAATATCGGCATTGGTTTTTCGGACATCACCGGCTTGCATCGGCAGATTGTTTTTGATTGCTTTTTTACCGAGTTGGTTTTCCAAAGTTTCCACCATTTCATTAAGGGTAATGATTTCGTTTTCGCCTAAATTAATAATCTCATATATATTAGTATTATTTTCGATATAACGAACAGCTTTTAGAATACCATCTGTAATATCTGCAATAAAAGTATAGTCTCTCGCAGTAGAACCGTCTCCGTAAAAAGGAATGGGCTCGCTGTTGGAAATCATTTTTGTAAATTTATGAATCGCCAAATCAGGTCTTTGTCGGGGTCCGTACACTGTGAAGAACCTTAGAAAAATCATATCAATGTTATATAAACTATGATAAACATGTCCAAGGATCTCAGTGCATTTTTTGGTGGCTGCATATGGTGAAATAGGTTCGTCAACAAAATCTGTTTCTGCAAACGGTATTTTGTCATTATTTCCATACACACTTGATGATGAAGCAGAAATACATTTTTTAATATTGAATTCCTTACAAATTTCCCATACATTCATACTTCCTCTTACATTTACTTCTTCGTATTCCAGTGGTTTTTCGATAGATGGGCGAACTCCAGCGAGGGCAGCAATATGGATAACCGTATCAATTTTATTTTCTTTAAAAATATTCTGCAAGCTCTCACGATTTCTAATATCGGCATAATACAATTGATAATGCTCACTTGCAACCTGTTCAATAAGTTTTAGAATATCATTTTCCTTATCTGTAAAATCAAAATCGGTAGAATGACCTATGGATTCGAGTGTGTTCTTTATTTTTATTTTATAATCGTAGAAATCATCAAAATTGTCAATGTTTATGACAGAATGTCCCAAGTTGAGCAGGTTTTCTACAAGGTGAGAACCAATAAAGCCACTTCCTCCTGTAATAAGGTAATTCATTCGTATTTTTTTATGAAAGCAAAGATATTAATTTGTTTTATGAATTTTATAATCATTATTTTTACTTAAAATTCGAATAATAAAATGCTTTTTACAGGTCAGATATTTAAAATGATTTCACAGATTGGTGAACCAATTCAATACTATCTTAATCTTTCGGGAGATTTAATAAATATGAATCAACTTATTGGTAAAGAACTTTCTATAAAGCATACAGGTTTCGAGTGCGTGAACTGTGGTTTGGAAAGACCCATTTACAGGATGGGATTTTGTAAGTCTTGTTTTTTTGAGAGTCCATACGCCAGTGATACCATTATTCGTCCCGAGCTTTCCACTGCGCATTTGGGAGTAGCGGAGAGAGATTTGGAAATTGAAAAAGAAATACAGCTGGTTCCGCACATTGTTTATTTGGCGTATACAGGTGACGTAAAAGTGGGAGTGACGAGAGAAGCACAAATTCCTACACGTTGGATCGATCAAGGTGCAACATTCGCTCTACCCATCGCTAAAACAGAGAACCGATACGAAGCAGGAATGATTGAAGTGGCGCTTAAAGAACATTTAGCAGACAAGACCAATTATAAAAAAATGCTACAGGACGAATATGAAGATGATCTCGATCTTAGAGATTTCAGAAATAAAGTTGCTGAATATTTCCCTGCAGATTTTGAGAGATTTTTTAATGGAAACGAAGATATTGTAAAATTGGATTACCCTTACGAAGCTCCATCAAAAATTACGGCATTTACATTAGATAAACGACCAGAATTCAAGGGTGTTCTTTCAGGAATTAAAGGACAATATCTGTGTTTTGAAGGCGGCAACTTTATGAATGTTAGAGGGCATGAAGGCTATGTAATTGAGATGGGAACATAATTTGTTATGCACTTTTACACTGCTTTAGCTTTGCTATAAATATTGAATACAATGAAAAAAAATAAATTTTTGAAAAGAGGACTCATTATTTTAGGAGTTCTCGCATTTGTCATTCTTATTGCCAATTTTGGCTTAAATCTCTGGTTGAAATACAAACTTCCAGACTATGTCAGAAATAATTCAGATTATAAAATAAGCTATAAAACCCTAGATGTTGATTTGGGAACGGGAAATATCTTCGCTTCTGGAATTACCGTCAACAGCAAAAATCCAGACAACAGACAGAAACTTGGTTTGCAGGGAACCATAGACACGCTGAAAGTGAACAGATTTGGAATTGTTGATGCCGTTTTCAATAAAGAAATAACCACTTCGGGAGTTGATTTAATAAGACCCAATCTTAATATAATCCTTGCAGACCGTAAGAAGAACGGACAAAAAAAACAGACCGATATCAATTTAGATTACCTGAAAATAAAGGATGGAAATATCGATATTTATAAAGATGTATCCAGGAAATTTGTTTCTGTAAAAAACCTGAATTTAGATGTTGAAGAAATTGAAAACGAGGCTGCCAATTCGGACAATCCCATTCCTTTTGTTTTCAAAAAACATCACATCAATGCAGAGAAGGTTTATTTCCGTCCGGATAATATTTATGCAATGACTGCCGATAAGATATCCACAAAAGATGGATTGATGAGCATTCTCAATTACAGGTTAATTCCGTTGCTCACTTACACTCAGTTCAAGAAATTCTATCCTAAAAAAAGAAACTTATTTGATTTTTATGCACACGAGATGAAATTTAAAGACATTGATTTGTCTAAAAAGAAATTGGTGTTGTCTCAAGTGGAATTCACGCAGCCTAATTTGAAGATGCACACCTCGCAGGTGCGCCCTCAAGAGAAGACCAAGAGTTTTAAATATATAGTGAACTTGGATGATGTTTCTTTAAAAAATGGGAATATTGAAATCTTAAAACCTAATGGATCGCGGTTATTCAATGTGGAAAAACTCAACATGAATATTTCTAAAATTGCAATGGACGACGAAACGGCAAAGGGGAATATTCCATTTAAATATGAGAAATTCAAAATTGATGGAACAAAAATCAACTATATTTCAGAAACAGAAAATATAAAAGTTGCGGCGGCGGCGGCTAACAGTAAATCGGCAGACCTCAGATACATTTCCATACAACCGACTTCTCATAATGCAGGCAAAACTGCCATTGCAGCGAATGTAAAAAACATTAATTTTTTAGTGAACGATTGGGGTTTTGAAAACAATAAACTCAAATTAGATGCTAAAAGACTTCTTGTTGATCAGGCCAATGGAAGAATTATTGCGCCTACACAAAAAGCAGCTGCTAAAAAACTGGAATTTAAGGACATCGCCTATCCAGTAAAATTAGAAAATCTTTCCATTAAAAACTCCAACATCGTTTATGAGAAAGCCAATAAGCCCTTGGCTTTGAACCAGCTGAACATCTCTGTAGATAAAATAGAGCTGAATGAAGAAACAGTTAAACACGGTATTCCTTTCAAAACCGAAAACTTTAGTTTAATCGCAAATTCCCTGGTGTACAATATCAATCCATTTTATAAACTTGCAACAGGAAAACTGAATGTCAACAAGAAAAATCTTTCCATCGCAGGATTTTCTTTGAAACCACTGGTGTCCAGAAGTCAGTTTATCAAAATGATTCCGACGGAGAAAGATTTGTATGATCTGAGTGCGTCATCGATCTCAATGACGGGTGACTGGGATTTAATTTCTTCTAATCAATACATCAATGCATCAGATTTAAGCATCAATAATTTAAATGCAAATATCTTCAGAAGTAAAGTTCCAAAGGATGATCCTACCATAAAACCCATGTATTCTGAGCTGTTAAGAAAAATTAAGTTTCCGATGTTTATTGCAAATATGAATGTTAGAAATTCGATATTGGAATATGAAGAAGATACTCCTACAAGTGAAGGACCGGGGAAATTAACCTTTGGCAATTTTAATATGAATATTAAAAACCTCAACTCAGGAAAAACAAAAGGAAAACCCACGCAAATACCTATCACCATCAACTGTGCATTTATGAATGCCTCGCCGATGAAGGTAAATTGGGGTATTAATACAGCCAGTATGGATGATGCCTTCACGATTTCTGGAACGATTTCGAATCTGCCTGCAACGAGAATCAATGCGTTTATAGAACCCTATCTTAAAGTTAGAGCCACAGGAAATATCAGCGAACTTTTGTTCAATTTTAAAGGAAATAAAAATGGTATTGGCGGCAAATTCAATATGAAGCACCAAGATTTACGAGTTTCTTTGCTCCGTGAAGATGGCGAGAAGAAAAAAGTTCTTTCTGCAATTGCTAATATGGTCGTGAAATCTTCATCATCACAGTTTCCAGAAAGTGTAGATACAGGTTTTGTAAAAAGAGATCCTACCAAATCATTTTTTAATATGTTCTGGAAAGGTATACAGGAAGGTCTAAAGAAAACACTGGTGGGAGATTTAATCAAAGCAAAAAATACTGTTGATAATACGGTATCTACCGCTAAAGATGTGAAAACTGGTGTGAAGTCTACCGTTTCTGATGTAAAAGATGCGGTGAAGGATGTTACGAAATCTACAGAAAAAACCAGCGAGAGCAAACCTAAAAAAGAAGGTTTCCTGAAAAGGGTATTCAAGAAAAAAGACGAACAAAAAGAAAGTCAGTAAAAATATAATCGGCGAAAATGTACATTTTCGCCGATTTAAATTATAGTAGTAATTCGTTAATTAAATATCGTATTCTTTTCTGTCTTCCACTTTTACCTGACGTAAAAAATTATCGAACTGGTCACCAGGATAATTGCTGTCTGCACCGTAAGCATCAATGATAATTCCCTTATTACCTGCAGTATCTTCTATTACATATAAAACTGCATTGTCTTCCGGGCTGCTCGTATTGGCCTCGAATCTATAAGATTTAAGAATGGTAAGTTCATGAGGTTCATATACTTTATCCAAATCCTGAAGTTTCATTTCACCCTTTTCATTCATTCTATATTCACGATGGATGCCTCTGTCTTTAGCTAAAATGTTGATTACTTGTGATAATGTCGTCATACCGTTATACATATTGTTATTTTTATTTTAAAGATAGCAATAATTAAACCATGAAACAATATTCGTAAACGTTATCATTCACTTCAAAATCTTAACAAAAATTTATTAATTAATAATTTCATTGGGTATGTTTTTTGCTCTTAACTAGCAGCAAATTAAACATTATGAAAAAAGAAGTTGGAGTTTTACTCGCAAGTGGATTAGGATTCATTGCTGTACTAGGACTAATTGGTTTCAAGAAAATGATGCAGAAAAAAACAAGGATTACAGATGTTCAGAAATATTCTGAATACCACCCGTATTTTGGATGGCACACCAACGATGATGACAATCACGGTATTGAACTTTTAGCTTTAAAATAGAGTTTTAGTAATAAACATATAAATAGTTTTTAGAATCCAATACCTGCTTTTAGGTGTTGGATTTTTTGTGGATAAAATCAGTGTTAAAGTTCATTATTATTATCAGTTTGGGTTTTACATTTACATCATCATGAACGATAAGCATGCAAATATTAAAGGTCAGGGTGCGGTTAAAAATACGCTTAACCGTTTTGATCGTTATACTTTTGAGCCTGATGATGAGGACGAAATTGATGTTCAGAAGACGAGTTTTCTTGAAGTTTTTCCCAAAACTATTGTTAATGAGGTGAAGAGCCCAGATTTGAGGATGGAATATTCCATGAATACGTATCAGGGTTGCGAACATGGTTGTTCTTATTGTTTTGCTCGGCCCACTCATGAATATTGGGGTTATAGTGCAGGAGTAGATTTTGAAAGAAAAATCATGGTCAAAAAAAATGCTCCTGAGTTACTGGAAAAATTTTTTAAAAAGCGAGGCTATGTGCCTAAAACAATCATGCTTTCAGGAAATACAGACTGTTATCAGCCTGCAGAACGACATTTTGAGATTACCAGACAATTATTGCAGACCTGTTTAGACTATCGGCATCCTGTATCAATCATTACTAAAAATGCATTGGTGTTAAGAGATTTGGACATCCTCACAAAACTTGCTGAACAAAATTTAGTTACGATTACCTTAGTATTCCTACCATTAATGAAGATCTTCGACGTAAAATGGAGCCCCGCACCAGTTCCACCAAAAATAAGCTTAAAGCAATTGAAATTCTTTCAGAAAATAAAGTACCTGTTCACGTAATGGTGGCTCCTGTCATCCCAGGATTAACCAGTGATGAAAGTTTGAATATTCTTAAAACCATTTCCGAAGCGGGAGCTTTGGGTTTTGGTTATACATTAGTCCGACTGAATGACACGGTAGAGCCAGTTTTTGTTAATTGGATTGAACATCATTTTCCCGATAGAGCCAGTAAGGTTTTGAATTTAATCCGATCCATGCGCGGAGGAAAACTGGGTGAAAAACGAATTTATGAAAGGTATAAGGGGGAAGGGAATATTGCGGAGATGATACACAATACTTTTGCATTGGGCAGGAAAAAGTATTTTTCTGACAAAGAATTGCCCCAACTTTCAACTGAAAATTTTACCGGAACAAAAGAACAACAGTTGAGATTATTTTGAATATCAGCTACATCTATAAAAAAGTTAAATTTTAAAAATTTATTCTACTTCTGTTTTAATATTCAAAAAAATTAATAGTCACTAAACTCTGTTATTCCGACGAAGGAGAAATCTTATTGATCATAGTTTTAGAGATTTTTCGCTTCACTTCTCTACATTCAAAATCACAAAAAGGTAAACAAAAAACTGCTCCAAAATTCCTTGAAGCAGTTGTATATGTATATTAGAAATGAGATTATTCTTTAATTAAGCCCAATTCTACCAATCTTTCATGCAAAAACTCGCCTGCAGTGGTATCTGGATATAATTTAGGATTTTCATCATCGTAAGTTCCTTCCAAAGCATTTAATGGCATTTCGCTTACTGGATGCATAAAAAACGGCACGGAATATCTTGATGTTCCCCAAAGTTCTCTTGGCGGGTTCACCACTCTGTGAATCGTCGATTTTAGTTTATTATTCGTATGCCTCGAAAGCATGTCACCTACATTAATCATCAATTCGTCTGGTTCGGCAATAGCATCAATCCACTCGCCATTATGGTTTTGTACCTGTAAGCCTTTGCCTTGCGCACCCATTAAGAGAGTGATCAAATTAATATCACCATGCGCAGCAGCACGCACCGCATCATCTGGTTCTTCTGTTATCGGTGGATAATGGATTGGTCTTAAAATAGAGTTTCCCTCATCAATATATTTATCAAAATAAAACTCATCCAAACCTAAATGCAAAGCCAAAGCGCGCAGAACATACTTTCCTGTTTTCTCCAACATTTTATAAGTTTCCTTGCCTGCTTCGTTGAATTTTGGTAGTTCTTCAACGCTTACATTATCTGGATAAACAGATTTATACTTAGAATCATCTGAAAGGTATTGTCCGAAATGCCAAAATTCTTTCAAATCACCTTTTTTAAATCCTTTTGCGGTTTCTTCTTTAAAACCAACATATCCTCTTTGTCCACCAATTCCAGGGATGGCATATTTCTTTTTGGTTTCAAGAGGAAGATCGAAGAAGTTTTTTACTTCACCATAAAGATTGCTTACCAATTGGTCATCTAAAAAATGTCCCTTTAGGGCTACAAAACCTATTTCTTCGTAAGCTTTTCCGATTTCATTTACAAATTTCTGTTTGCGTTCCGGGTTGTCCGAAAGGAAATCACGCAGGTCTACACTTGGAATTTTCTCCATTGTTTTTGAAATTTAAATCTGGGCTAAATTACAATTTTTTTGATTTTAAGACTTTCTAACTTTCATATATTTTAATTGTTATGGAGGTGTTTTCAAGAATAATTAATTAAGTTTTTTGCATCTACAATGAATAGAGTAAATTTGCAGCATGAAAAAGTTCTCATCTAAAAGAAGCATTCAGATATTGGCTCATCTGTTGAAAGAATATGGCATTTATAACGTTGTTATTTCTCCTGGTTCCCGTAACGCACCACTGGCAATACATTTTGGGGAGACCGATGATTTCAACTGCTACAGTATTGTAGATGAGCGAAGTGCGGCTTTTGTGGGAATGGGAATGGCGAAAAGTGAGAAGAAACCTGTTGTAATTACGTGTACAAGCGGTTCTGCGGCGGCCAATTACTATCCTGCAGTTACTGAGGCTTTTTACCAAAACGTACCGATGTTGATTTTAACTGCCGACAGACCGACAGATTTCGTAGATATTTTTGACGGACAAACGATTCGTCAGAAACATTTATACCATCAACATTCCTATGGAGATTTTGAGCTTTTAGAAGATAGCAGAGAAAATGCGGACGACTTTAATTTTGATACTGTAAAAAAAGCGATTGAACTGTGCATAGAAAAGCAGGGTCCAGTACACATTAATATTCCTTTAGAAGAACCGCTTTATCATTTGGTTTCTGAGATTCCAACATTCCCGTCCGTTGAAAAAACATTGAAAGACAAAAAATATGAAATTCCTAACAACTTGGTTGCAGATTGGAATACTTCCAAGAGAATTTTAATTTTAGTGGGTACAAAAGATTACAGTGAAGAATTAGAAACACTTTTAGGACAGTTGGTGAAAAATCACTCTGCTGTTGTGCTTTCCGAAGTAAACTCTAATTTACATAACGATAAATTTTTTAAGCATATAGACCGTTATATTTATAATTTCTCTGATGAAGATTATCAGCAATATGCGCCAGACTTGTTAGTGACGGTGGGACAGAACGTGGTTTCGAAAAAAGTAAAGCAATTTCTGCGCAAAGCAAAACCTAAGCAACACTGGCATATTGATGAGGTTTGGCAGCCAGATACTTATTTTGCCCTGACAGAAAAGGTAGAAACGCAGCCAGAAGTTTTTTTTACGCAATTAATTCAGAAGATCAATCTAGAGCCAAGTCCGTATTTTAATTTATGGGATGTTTTGCGAGATAAAAAAGATGCGAAACATGAAGAATATATCCAGAAAATAGGCTATTCAGATTTTAATCTGTTTTATTTACTATCATTGGCAATTCCAGAAAACTATAATATTCATTTTTCAAATTCGTCAGCGATACGTTATGCACAGCTGTTTGATTTTAAGAAAAATAAAGCTTATTGTAACCGTGGTACGAGTGGTATTGATGGCTGCACTTCAACTGCGATGGGCTTTGCCATTAAAAGTAAAAATCCCACGCTCTTAATTACAGGAGATTTAAGCTTCTTTTATGATATTAACGGTCTGTGGAACCAGTATATTCCGCCATTTACGAGAATTATTATATTCAATAATGGCGAGGGGAACATTTTCAAAATTATTCCTGGTCCAAGTAATGCCAACGAAAGTATTTTAGATGAGTTTATTGCTACCAAACATCATAGAAATGCAGAACATTTAGCAAAAAGCTTTGGCTTTTCTTATACAAAGGTGGAAGATGAAATGACACTCGACAGGGTACTGGAAAATTTCTTTAAACCAGATACGCAACCCAAAATTTTAGAAGTTTTCACCGAAGAAATGAATAACGCTGAAATTTTGAGAGGGTACTTTGAGTATATGAGCTAACTTCAGATTTCTAAATGCAACCTTTCTGAAGGTAGATTGATAATTTTTTCAATAGGGTATATGAACATATCATCAAAATCATTTAATGCATTAATGATTTGAAAATGAGTAAAAGTTTTGATATTATTTAAAGTGATTTCTGCTTCTTTTATCTTCTTGCGTTTCAAAAGGTCCTGCCGCTGCACACCATTCAGCAAGTAGGTGGAAGGTGTGTACCAATGCTTGTCTCTTAAAAATAAGAGGTTGGAAAAGGAAGTGTCTGTAATGTGATTATTTTTTACAATGATTATTTCTTCCGCTTTAGACTGTGTTTTCATTTTCTCCAATTCTTTTCGGTCTTCAAACTTAAAAGAATAATCGAAGGTATTGTTTTCTACCAATTGGAAATTGGAAATTTCTGATACTGCGTAAGGTATTAACTGTGTTCTAAAGTTTTTGTCGAGGTCGTAAACGATCCGAAGTTTATAAAATCCATCGTCGTCTATATCCAAATCTTTGATGATTTTTTTGAGATCAATAGCGGAATCCTTACCAAAATAAGAAAATGTGTCATTTACTCTTTTCTGATGAAGTTCTAATAAAAACGCTTCCTGATCTTCTACTTTAATGCTTTCAATAAATTGGGACATAGATTTTGTTTTTCATTTCTTGATACTCGTCCTCTAATTTACTTAAATGTGTGATACCGCCGCCACTTTTAAAGTATAAATTTCCATCTTCTTCCTCAATAAAACGAATCATCACGCAAGAATCTAAATTTTTGCCATCAAAATAGCCGCAAATACCCGTATAGAAACCTCTGTCGTAGTCTTCAGCATTCAGAATTATTTCTAGGGTTTTGGGTTTTGGAGCGCCTAATATAGAGCCAGCAGGAATCAGTTTCTGTAAGATGCTACCAATTTTAGCTTCAAATTCTGGTTTTATTTTGCCAGAAATCTCCGAACTCATCGCATATAGATTTTTTTGCGGAGTTTTTATCAAATCAATTCTTTGAAATTCATCTACGTGCACATTGTCTGCGACCATACTCAGATCATTTCTTAATAAATCAACTACAGTATAGTGTTCCGCTTTTTCTTTAATATCATTTTTTAAAACTTCAGGCGCATTCTCAATGGAAGCATCAATGGTGCCTTTCATGGGATGTGTAGAAATGATGTTTCCTTTGATTTCAATAAAAGTTTCTGGTGAGAAAACAACGAATTGGTTCTGATAAAAAAGTTTATATTTTGCTTTTGAGAAATTGAAAATATCCTGTAAATCTAAACTTGTTTGTATGGGTGTTTTGGTGGTGTAATTGGTTAAGTATGAGTTGCCAAGCTTTAAATTATTCTGAACAATGTCGAAGCCCTTTTGATATTCTTCTAATGTTGTGGGAAAAGATAGAAAACTAAAATCTTTCTGAATAGGATTTTGATGAGTATGCTTTTTAAAATTTGGAAAATCAATATAAATATCTGCAGAGTTTAATTCGTCGGTTGTAAATAATCTCACTTCCGTGCCCAAGAAGTTAATAACGAAAAAAAAAGCCTCTTTTCTTGTCGATAAAAGATTCATTTTTTCGAATTGTTGTGATGGCGTATTCTGCATGGTACAAATTTAGTGCTTTGTCGTTTTATTCAACAATTAGTATGTATTTTTGTAGAAAATAAATTATGGAAAAAGTTTATCCTCAGAAACCCGGTCTGGATAAATTCTTAAGGGAAGCTTTCCTGTACTGGAGGAGCACAATGTTGTACCAAGTTGCTTTCAGCTTGTTGTATTTTTCAATATTTTCTGTTGTTCTTTACCATGCATCGGTTAAGTATGGGATTTTAGATCAATATTTAACGATTATGCAGAGCCATGGAAATGATTTTGTTGCTATGCAAAAAGATGTTCAGGAAATGGCTGCATCAGATAATTATGCGTCGTTTTCTTGGTATCTTATAGGAACGGTAGTTTTTCTTTATCCTCTGAATATTGGTTTGTTGAATATTTTCAGAAAGAAAGATTTGGGTGAACCTTTACAATTTAAAGATCTTTTTGCTGGGTATATTGGGATTAGCTTCTTTAAGTTCACCAGTTTTTACCTTTTCTGGTTTATGGTTTTTTCTTTGATTTTCCCGACATTAGTACTGCCAGCCATATGGGTTTTGGTCACATTATTTGCAGGTCCACTCATGTTTTTTATGAACAAAAGTATTTTTGAATCTATTGGCATGACCATCAAGGCTTTGAAAATTTATTTCGTAGAAATTTTAGTCTGCGTTATTGTAGCTTTTATATTCAGGTATGTGGGCATTTTTGCTTTTTGGATTGGTTTTCTTTTTACTTATCCTTTTACCAATGCGATGATCTATACGCTTTACAAAAATATCTTTCGCGAAAAAGAATAATTTTCCCATTTTGTTGTTCAGTTAAAAATATTATATTTGATTAACATCATTTTAGTTTGACTGCACGCATGAAGTGGGTTAAATTCAATGCCAATCAAAAACTTTAAAAGACCAAATGTATGCCCAATAAAGAGATTATACCAGGATCGAAGATTAAACAAGTTTTCATGATTATCACAATTGTGGGAATGCTTTTTTTAATCATATTCAATCTTAAATTATTCATACCATCGGTTTTAGGAGCGATTACGTTATATGTCATTTCCCGAAAGTATAATTTCTATCTCCAGGAAGAAAAAAACTGGAAACCTAGCTTGGCTGCTTCTTTAATCATGGTAGCAACTTTGGTAGTACTTATCCTTCCCATCTACTTTATTGTGGATTTGTTGATTGATAAACTCGGCAATGCAGAGGCTTATATGGCTCAGTTCAATGCTTTCTTAGACAAAATTCATGATTTTGTGATGCAGAAAGTACATATAGACATCCTGAGCAAAGAGAATCTTGATAAGGTGAAATCTGCAGCGGGTAAGTTTTCGGGAACCGCACTCAGTGGTACTTTTAATACATTAACAATTATTATGTCGATGTATTTTATATTGTATTTTATGCTGGAGAAGCCGCGTACTTTTGAAACCATTTTAAGAAATGTTTCACCGTTAAAGAAAAGCAATGTCAACCTGCTAGGTGATAAAATAAGAAAGATGATTATCGCCAATGCCATCGGTATTCCTGTGGTTGCAATAGGCCAGGGTTTGGTTGCGCTAGTAGGATATTTTATTTTCGGTGCACCAAGTCCGGTATTATTATTCGCCCTCACTGCAGCGGCTTCTATGCTGCCAGTAGTTGGAGCTGCGATTATATATGTTCCTGTGTGTATTTTTATGATTGCTAATGGCGACAATGCCATGGGATTAGGCTTGGCGGCTTATTGTTTGATTGTTGTTGGACTTACTGATAACTTGTTAAGATTTACCTTGCTTAAAAAACTGGAAAATATACACCCACTAAATACCGTCTTTGGAATCATTATGGGACTGAATATATTTGGATTTATGGGACTTATTTTCGGACCGATTCTTATTTCTCTTACCGTTCTTTTAATTCAAGTATATAGGGATGAATTTGCTGATGACGATATCCCTGAATTAGAACTTCCTGATAAGGATATTGAGGACAATAAAGTAGATTTGATAATTTAAAATGGAAGGAATTCAACCCGAAATATTAAAAGAAATATGTGTCGTAAAAATGCCTTTCGGAAAATATGAAGGGACTGTTTTAGCAGATTTACCCATTAGCTATTTGGAATGGTTTTATCGAAAAGGCATGCCCAAAGGAAAACTGGGAATGCAACTTTCCACCATTTACGAAATTAAACTCAATGGTCTAATGGATTT
>JAEWYW010000022.1 GCA_023458535.1 Bacteroidota bacterium | reverse complement strand
TCTACGCCTTAGTTTTTCCTTACTTGGTTGTATATCTTATTATCAATGATCTCTTCTCTTTTCGCTCTAATCAGACAACTTCTTCTGTCGTTTGTTGTTCCGATTTGCGAATGCAAAAGTAAAACTTTATTTTGACCTGACCAAATGTTTTTGAAAAAAAAATTTCTTTTTTTTAAACATCCTCTATTCTAAATCAAAGCCTATCGCCTACTCTCTCGTTTTATTGAGGTTGCAAAGATAATAACTTTATTTATTATAAAACAAATCTTTTTGAAGTTTTTTTTTAAAATTAATTGCGAATCTTATTTAATCAGCACCATTAGCACCCTTTTAAACAATCCCCCAACTAATCCCTCCTGCGCTGCCATCATCCCTGATTGCGAGTGCAAAGATAGAACAGCGAATCAATACAAAGCAAATAATAAATATGTGAAAAAATTGAAAGTGGATAAAAAGCTAACCAAAACATCTATTATGCAATGGGTTACAGAGTTTTGAAAGTTATCCACATTATACTGCGAAATAATGAAAATCAAATGTAATCAATATCAAAGAAAATACCAAAAATGAAAGCAATTACTAAAAGTACTGGTTTTCAGTATATTAATAATTTACACTTTAAGATACTTTCTTGTTTGTTTGAATATAAAATACCCCAATATACATCCCAATGTATCAGCAACAATGTCTAAGTTCTCCATTGATCGACCTAAACCCATCTCCTCCTGAAGTATTTCTGTGAGAAATGCATAGATTAACATGATATAAAGAAATGCGATAAATTTTATTTTTGGAAAGGCCGCCATGAAAGCAAAGCCTAAGAAAGCGAATATAGATAAATGCAAAAGTTTATCTATCCCATCGAACATGAACCAATATTCTTTGTTCTCAGCTCCTGGTTTGAGGAGCATATAAGTAAGAAATGCCCAATAAATGGGCAAAATCTTACTAAATATTTTTGAAATTTTATCCAATTAACTCTTGGTAATCTTCAGCTGTTAAAAGTTGAGAAAGGTCTGCACCTTCTGCAAGTTCAACTTTAATGATCCATCCTTTACCATATGGATCAGAGTTTAGTAATTCTGGTTCGTCTTCAAGGAACTCATTGAATTCTGTTACTTTTCCTGAAACAGGTAAATATAAATCTGAAACAGTTTTTACCGCTTCAACGCTTCCAAAAACATCGCCTGCAGCCAAATCGTCATCAATAGAATCTACATCAACGAAAACGATATCTCCTAATTCTCCTTGAGCAAAGTCTGTAATACCAATTGTGGCAACATTTCCTTCAATTTTTACCCACTCGTGTTCTTTGGTGTACTTTAATTCTGATGGTGTGTTCATTTTTTTATTTTTAATATTTACAAATGTATTAAAATTCTATATGGCTTCAAACAATTGGTACATGTTTTATAAAAAAGGTTCCACTTTCGCGAGTGGAACCTTTAATAATCATTTAGAATCCTGAGTTACCAAAAGTAAAACTTGCGGTGATCCCTGCTCGAATAGTAGAAAGAGGGAAAGCCGTTGATATTTTATATTTGGAGGTCATCTGGTTATAGAATATCCTTAGATTTAAACTTTCTGAAACATTATAATCAGCCGAAACATCAATATTCATTAATTTTTGCCCACCCGTAATCTGAGAATCTTGCAACAATATATTGGTAATGCTGGTTTTACTATCTCTTAGGGAGAAGTTCGCACGGATATTAAGATCACTTCCTCTATTTGGCCCTCTTCGGTTTCCTCCACCGTTGCCAAGCCTAAAGTTTCTAATAATATAACCCAATTTAACAACATATTCTTTATTTGAATCTTCAGTAAGTGTATGATTCACCAACCCTAAAATTAATGAACGGTTAAGATTATACTGAACCCCAAACTGCATATTATTTCTCATAGTAACGTCCACACCAATTAATGGAGAGTAAGATTCATTATAAGCGACCTGGGAGAAGGTAAACGGATTGATGTAATCCCCATTCACATCTTTCCCACCAACATTACCGTAATAGTCTATGCTTGATTGTATTCCCGAATACACCATATTGGCGGTATAACCATGAAGAATATCAAATTTCGAGAACTGACCATTGATAATAGGGAAATTCTTAAGCCCTGAATATACCAACCTCCAGTTAGGTAGTGGAGTACCAGATTTTTTAGCATCCCCCATTGCTGTAACACCTTTACCTTCAACTGCGGCTTTAAATGCCGGAATTAATACATAGGCATTGGCAATGCTGTAACCATCTGCAAAACCATCAGGTCCTGGTGTACTGCCTAACTGTTGTGACAATGCCATTGCATTTTCTCTCATCGTTTGATAAATAGCGGTACCATCTTTAAACGAAGTATTCACCAAAATAGCAGAATTGGAATAGGTAATAAAATCGTTTGCAAAAGCATTTACGTTTGTATTGAATCCTACTTGGGAGAAGTTTCTGTTGTAAGTGTGCACCACATTAAAGTCAACTCTGAAATCATTAAAAGGAGAAACTTGTAAATTGGCTTTAAAATCCTTGTTCATATTATAGATGTAAGGATCTAAAAGATATTCGGAGCTGCTCACCCAGCCTCTTTCCATAACTTCTCTTCTGATATCAGCCTGAGATCCTAGAAGGAAACCATAGGTAGGTCCGCCTAATGTTTGTCCGTAGCCATACCAATTTGGAGCAGAAAGCAAACCAGGAAGAACCGTTCCTTCATTCTGTGTATACGTAACATCTAGATTTTTTACAGCAGTTAAAAGATAAGCAGCACTTTGCAATGGCGTTAGCTTATTCTTAAACTTATATTTTTTGAATCTGAATTTTTTCTTTTCCCATGCTAAAGTATTCGCATTGTTAATGGAATCTATTTCAGCTTTACGTTTCTGGAGCTTGGTATTGATATCCTTATAATATTTAAAACTATTAAATAACAATGGGAAATCTGCTCTACCATTCACCTGAATAACTTTTGCGTTCTGACCAATAGATCCGAGGCTTCCTTGTCCGTTTGGTGAATTCAACAAGGCTGTAGAACGTGCATTCCAGTTATAAGTAACTCCATAACCTACTTCCGCATCTAAGAAATTAAGATAAGGAATCAGCTGGAAAGGTAGTTTATAATTCAGTTGAACTTTATGATTGTATAACACCGGTCGACCTGCTCTGAATGCATTTTGGAAGATAGAATTGGTATCCATGGTGTTTACATCCACATTATCGTTCAAAGTTCTCATTGCAGAATTAACTTCGAGTTTTAATGATTTTGTAAACGCAAATCCTAATCCATATTGCCATCCGAAATAGAAATTCCTATTTTTAATTGCGGCGAAATCGTTTCCAGGATTACCACTTAAAATAGCTTCAATATTTCTAAACTCCAGCTCATTATAGTTTCTGTCAATCTCCGTACGGAAAGAGAATCTTGTAGGAACCGGGTTGATATTGAAATCTTTTATCCATCTCAAATATTTTGTAGACTTCGCTGTATCGCTGATCATTTTATTGAATGGCTTAATGACCCACGGCTTGAAGGTGTAATTATAATCGATGTAACCTCTTAAATACTGACGAAGATTTCTCTTGGTGTAAATATCTCTGTAATAATCATCGTTAAACATTGCCGTTACCGAAATATTTTCCACATCATAAAACTTGGTAGGTTTAGTTGTGTTTACCCTTTCTTTATGCATGTTTACTACACCAATACTTCTTTGCTGGGTGTATGTTCTTGCGATTTTTTTAAGTTCTTCTTTATTGGCAGCTTTACTGAACTCAACATCTGTATCTAAAGGATTGTACTTAGGATCTTCAATGGTTTGTGAGTAAGAGTAATTTACCGGAATTTTCATTCCTGTTTTTTCAGGAAGAAATTTATCAACATTTACTGTAGTATTAATATTGAAAGCTGATTGTGTAGATTGTGTTCTTTCTGCAGGTCTGGAATTGATGTCTCCAAAACCTACAGATGTATAAGAAGCGCTTGTATTGACGGTTGCAAAATCTCCTAAGTTAAAATTCAAGCTTGCATTTCCGGCGTAACCACCTTTATTGTCAATATCCGATAGACGGATTTCATTCACCCACAATATTACCTCATCTGGTCCAGCAACATTTCCTCTATCACTGGTATTTCTTACCCCAACCATGATGGTGGATACATTGCCTAATGATGGACGTCCTTTGACGTAAATTTTCTTAAAATTATCACCGAATTCAGGATCCTGATATCTGTCTGTAATGATACCTCCTAAAGCTTTGTCTCTTTTAATTTTTAAATCAACAAAATTCTGAATGTCAAAATCCACCTCGTTTTCGGTTGGCCAAATTTCCAGTGGAGTGGTAGCCAATTTATCTGTGAATCTTACGGAAGATTCATATTCATAATAATTATCTGTTGCATCACTACCAAAACGGATAAAGAATTTGGTGTGCTCATCTACCAAACCGCTGCCAACACCGCCTCTAAGATTTGGGTCTTCTGCGTGGACAAATAATTTCAGTTTTTTATACCTTCTCATGTCCAAGGTAGTATCTTTGAAAACACCAGCTGCCTTACTTCTAAGGTTTTTCGCTTTCAAATATAAGGAAGCCTCATTCTGTCTTTGCGCACCTGCATTTCCACTAAGAACCTGTCTATCTATACCTGGTGGAAGCACGTAAGGAGGTTGGTTCATACCGTTTTCCTCTAAATTCACACTTCCCACTTCAAGATTAACATTGCTATCACCAATACCTTCCTGATTAGTTGGTACATCTGGACTGGCAATTTTACTGGTATATGTTCTCCAATCAGATCGAACCAAATCCATTGTGGCGAATCTTAAAGTAGAGGTATTATCAAAACCTTTCAATAAAAGCCTTGCGAATCTTACATTATTTAAAACCTGCTCACCATCACCACCATTTCCTATTCCTGCCATATATTCTTTTACAGGAATTCTGAACAGGAACCATTTAACATCGGATGTTTGTCCGTTTTGGAACTGAGCATTTACTGTTTTTTCATCAACAATATAATTGCTGCCCAATGTAAGATTTGTTTTGTCTAAACTAACTTCGTACTGGTTATAGTTTTCGTTTTGATCGAGGTTATAATCTTTATTAACATCTTCAGAATCTGGAGCCTGAGAAGAAACTTCCAAAGAATTGCTTTGTGAGTTACCATCTGGTCCTCTGAAATATTTATAGCGCTGAATTAGCGATCCCGCTGATGCGCCTGTGAATTTACTAGATAAGTAAAATAAGAAATTATCAGACGCTGGATCCATTTCATTCGTTACTGGATTCACAAAATCAGTTCCAAATTTAAGAGCTTCTTGCTGATCGTTTAATCCATCATATCCTGCATCCTGGATTCTTCTCTCATCCCCTTCGGTAGAGAATGCATATAAAATAGGTGGCTGCTTAGGTTGGGTTCCCCAATTAGAGGTGGATGTAGTAGATGGTGCGTTAGGTGTAGGTAAACCATTTTCATACTGCATTAAACCATCTTTTAGAACATCTTCAGATACGTTCCCTAGTTGAAGTAATAATTTAGGGTCAGCTCCAAGATTATTTCCATCGGCATAAGGATCCATCATCCAAAATTCTACATATTCAATATTGGAATTAACGAAGTTGGTAACACTTACAGGTCTCATGATTCCTGCCCATCTCTGCTGGGTAGCTTCTGTATTAGGATTGAGGTTATAAGGTCCTCTTTCCTGCGGATAATAAGAGATATCAAAAGTATTGGTAAAGGTCTGTTCTCCAGCAACAAAATCTCGGCTGTTGTAAATCTCAGACAATTGAACACGTCTTGAGGCGTGATTGGAAACAGCTTCAGGATTAATCCCTGCAGGTGGATTTCCACCAATACCCCAGAACCTTGGGTCGATGCTGTACCACGATAATAAACCTCTACCGTATCCATTGGTAATATCATTATTGGCACCTGCTCCGTTAAATACTGGATCGCCAGCATTTTTTTCAGGCTTGGAAGCTAAACTCCATGCAGCAGGTTCTTTTAAAGATATTTTTGAAGTTGTTTGCTCAAAATCATCAATATAAGATTGATTGTTGGTTCCTTTATTAAGACCAGGCATTAAATAAGCTGCCTCCATTTTGAAATTTAAATTGGATGGAGCTTCTGTGTTGATAAGCGGTATTTTATCTGTAAGCCTGGTAAGGAATGGCAATTGGTTGTTATACATTAAGTTAACACCCGCCATTGTATTATTAACGGCCTCCTGACCGTAATTTACTTTTTGTGTAAGTGGAGATTCAGAATAGTTAACAACTGTTCCGCCTATTAAGAAGTTATCACTAAATCTTCTTTCTAAATTTAAACCTAAGAATCTCTTTCTTTGAGTGTTGAAGGTTAAGTTATTTTCCAACGAGATGTTAATCGCTTGACCCGATTGTTTAACAGTTTCATTGATAATAGTAACTGTTCCCGTCATGTAATCTACAGTGTAATCTACTCCTTCAGTGAGCTGAACGCCATTCGCTGTTACTTTTACTGATCCTTGTGGTACATTTACTGCACCCAAACTGATACCTTGCCCTTGTGCGCCTTTGTAACGGCCTTCCATGGTGTAACGCTGGGCAAGATTGCTCTGCTTTGCAACCTGTTTCTGTTGTGTATACAAATCATTAAAAACATACTGAGGATCGTTACTTCCCAAAACATTCGCCAAATGGTTACCGAAAGGTTGTGTTTTAGTGAAGATTAATTTACCGTCATCAGGACGAATAGTAATTCCTGGTGTAAAATCGAACACACCGTCACCAGTTGTGCCATCAGAATTGGATTGCAAATCGCCGTTGATATTAAGGCGATCCCAATTCATTAATTTCAGTAAGTTGGTATTTTGAACAGGTGTGTTGGGTAAATAATTTACTTTACCTCCTGTTTGTGCATCACGATAATAAAGATTCAATATAAACTGATCCCTGCTCACCTGCCCTGCATCCATGGAATAGATATTTTTCATCATCAAATTCCACATTGGTGAGGTTGTTTTAACAGAGCTGTTTGGCTTCAACAATTTTGTAACCAACACATTGCTTTCCTCCGAAAATTCACCGACCTTATACACAGTATTGCTTCCGTTAACAGTGTAGGAGTACGATACAGCCAATAGCTGATCCTCATTGAGTCGCTGATTAAGCGATATATATCCCAACTGCGGATGAAAGGTAAATTCTGTTGCCTCTAATCTTCTTGCCTTTCTATTAAATATAAAGTTTTCGCCATCCTGATAAGGTTCTAAAGCACCTGAAGAATTAGGAAGTGACTGATTGTTTAATGCATTATAGGTAGTATTGGCATCACGCAGACCCGGTTGAGAGGTTACTGCCTGGTAAACGCCACTCTGTGTATTGTTAGGATAACCAGATGCACCTTCTCCAATATCCCTCACCCCAACGATACTTTTTTGATAAGAAAGGTTAGAGTTTCCTCTATCTAAAACCCAAACTTCCATTCGGGTAATATTGATGAGAGAGTTGATTTGTGGATAATTGAGCAAGGAATTGTCGTAATTATTCAGAAAATATTGACCCACAAAATAGTGCTGATTATCCTCGTAGTCTATCGCATTTACTTTGAATGTGCTTACTGCACCTCCGCCTTGCACTACGATATTTCTGGCTTCACCCTGCTGTTGAGATAAGACTAAAGTTCCATAGGTTTTTCCTAATTGAAACTCTGTTTTCACCCCAAAAAGAGACTCGGAACCACGGATTAAGCTGGTAGATAACGGCATATTCACGTTACCAAACTCTACTCTTTTTATTTTTTTATCTTCTCCACCAGTTGTAGGGTCATTCAAACCTTTAGTTTGCAAATCTTTCCAAGTTCCCTTGGCTTGCCACACTAAGTTCATTCTGTTTTCGAATGCAAACCCAGACTGGGTATCGTAATTGGCTTTCAACTGCAAATTTTCACCGACCTTTCCGAGTAATCCTAACTGAATTTTTTGTTTGATATCAAAAGTGAAGCTGGTTCTATTTTGAGGCAAAACCATAGGATTATCTATTTTCTGATAGAGTCCAGCAAAATCAAAAGATGCATATCCCGATGGGATGATCTCAATTTTGTTACTGCCAAAAATATTTTCAAAAAGCCTGTTTCTGATGTATAATGATGGTATTAAACCCTGTTTTTCAGCTTCAGATTTATCTTTCCGAAACATTAAACTGTATTTATCAGATTTATCCTTATAATATGCTTTAGCTTGCTGAGCCATTATAAAGTTCTGATAATCTTCTGGCGACATTACCGTAGGAGTGCCGGTTACAATTCCCCCAATTTTTGGGTACACATAGTACATGCCTGTTTTAATGTCATAATAGGCTTCATATTGTGTGGGATCGGGAAGTTCGTAGTCTTTTTTAATGATATATCCCTCTTCTGGCTTGGTTTGTGCTTCAAAAAAATGCGCTGAAACACAAAAAAATGATAAGATGATATATATGCCGGGTTTTCTTGTCCTGTTCACCAAATGTTAAATATTTTTTAAGATTTGTTTTACCAATTCTTCCACAGAAACCTCTGGATTCTGTTTCAAAATACGATCTGCAATTTTCTCGCTCATTTTTTTAGCAATTCCTAAAACTTCTAATGCAGATAACGCTTCTTCTTTTGTTTTATTATTTACAAATGTAGAAATATTTTCGTCTGAAATATTGAATTTTTGGACTTTGTCTCGTAAATCTACAATTATTCTCTCCGCTGTTTTTGCACCCACTCCTTTAACTTTTTGCAGCAGCATGCTGTTACCTGACAAAATGGCGGTAGCGACTTCATTTAAAGAAAGTGATGATAATAAGATAAGGGCTGAAACTGCTCCAACTCCGTTAACGCTAATTAACAGATTAAACATGTCTTTTTCTAAACGAGTGTTAAAGCCAAATAGCAAATGTGCATCTTCCCTGATGATCTGCTGAATGAACAGGAAAGTTTCTTTATTAAGAACTAATTTTTCTGAGGTTTGAAGACTGATACCAACATAATACCCTACTCCGCCGACATTGATGACCGCATAGGTGGGCGTAAGTTCTTGAACAATTCCTTGTAGAGAAAATATCATGATTGTTTTTTTGCCAAATATAGAGATTTATTCATACAAAAAAAGTCCAACCAAATGGCTGGACTTTCAATTTATAAATAAACTCACTAAGATTTTGATTTTCCTTCTCTTCTCTGAGCATCTAATACCGCAACTGTTGCTAAATTTACAATTTCATCTACACTTGAACGCATCTGTAAAACATGAACAGGTTGATTAAGTCCCATTAAAATAGGTCCAATCACCTGAGCTACTTTCATACCTCTGATGATTTTGTATGAAAGATTGGCACTTTCCAAATTCGGGAATATGAATGTATTGGCAGGTGTAGATCCCAACTTAGAGAATGGATAATCACTTAAATGATCTGCATTCATGGCAAAATCTGGTTGAATTTCACCGTCTACAATCATTTGAGGATATTTCTCATGCAAGATGTTAACCGCTTTAGCAACCTTCTTAGAGGTTTCGGAAATACCAGCAAAATTTTCAAAGGAAAGCATCGCTATCCGTGGTTCTATGGCAAAAGATTTTACAGTAAACTCAGACATTTTTGCAATATTCACCAAATCGTCTGCTGTTGGATTATTGTTGATAGAGGTATCTGCAAAGAAGATAGGCTTCTTATCGGATAAAATCATCATCATTGCAGCAACTTTATCAACACCTTTATCTCTACCAATAATCTCCAAAACAGGTCTTAAAACCGAAGTATAATTTTTAGAAAAACCAACAATTAGCGCATCTGTATCGCCATGTTTTAACATCAACGGACCGAAATAATCTCTTTGGCGCACATACCTTTTAGCTTTGTATTCGTTCATGCCTTTACGCTGACGAAGTTTCCAAAGGGTTTCTCTATATTTTTTTCTATTCTCTTCTTGATCATCATCCATAGGATCGATAATAGGAACATCTAAATTAATCCCGTAACGCTCCATTTGTTCTTTGATGAATTTTTTCTCACCCAACAAAATAGGTTTTGCAATACCCTCTTCATAAAGAATCTGAGCAGCTTTAAGCACATTGTATTCTTCTGCATTGCCAAGCGTAACTCTTTTTGGGTTGGACTTGGCTCTGTTTTGCATCATTCTCACCAATTTGTCATCCTTGCTCATTCTGTCAATCAATTGATTTTCATATTCCTGAAAATCTTCAATAGACTTGCCTGCAATACCACTTTCCATTGCAGCTTTCGCCACAGCGCTCGATACTTTAGCAATTAATCTGCTGTCAAAAGGTTTTGGAATAAAATATTCTCTCCCAAATCTTAAATGCTGAACATTATAGGCCAAGATTACCGCCTCAGGAACAGGTTCCTTAGCCAAGTCGGCAATCGCTTTTACTGCTGCGAGCTTCATTTCTTCATTAATACCTCTCGCCTGAACATCTAATGCGCCTCTAAAAATATACGGGAAACCTAAAACGTTATTTACCTGATTAGGATAATCGCTTCTACCCGTCGCCATAATAACGTCGCTTCTTGTTTCTACGGCAAGATCATAACTTATTTCAGGATCTGGATTTGCCAATGCAAAAACAATAGGATTTTCGTTCATGGATAGTAACATCTCAGGAGTCATCACATTTCCTTTGGATAAACCAACAAAAACATCAGTTCCTACCACTGCTTCTTCCAATGTTTCAATATCAGTTTGAGATACAAAATCTAATTTTTCGGGAGTGAGATTATTTCTTTTATGATTGATAACGCCTTTACTGTCGCACATTAAAACATTTTCTTTCTTCAGACCCAGTGCAATATACAATTTCGTACACGCAATAGCTGCGGCTCCTGCGCCGTTCACTACCATTTTTACATCTTGGATATTTTTACCCGCAATCTGCAAAGAGTTGATAAGCGCTGCTGCAGAGATGATAGCCGTACCATGCTGATCGTCATGCATTAAAGGAATATTCAATTCCTGCTTTAATTTTTGTTCAATATAGAACGCTTCTGGCGCTTTAATATCTTCAAGGTTGATTCCTCCAAAAGTGGGTGCAATACCTTTTACAATTTCGATGAATTTATCAGGATCTTTTTCGTTGATTTCGATATCAAAAACATTGATGTCTGCAAAAATTTTAAATAATAAACCCTTGCCTTCCATTACTGGCTTGGATGCTTCGGCTCCGATATCTCCCAGACCGAGGACAGCGGTACCGTTAGAGATCACTGCCACTAAATTGCCCTTTCCTGTATAATCGTAAACTGTTTCTGGCTTTTCATGTATTTCCATGCAAGGTATAGCAACACCAGGGGAATAAGCAAGTGATAAATCTCTTTGTGAAGAGTGCGGTTTAGATGGAATAACTTCAATCTTACCTTTTGGTTCGTTTTTATGATAATCTAACGCGGCTTGATTAAAATTTTTCTCGTCGCGATGTGTATTGTTCGTCATGTAATATTTTTTTACAATATATATTTAATGTGATAATTTACTAAACTCTCGATAGGTTTCTGCACTACAGAACCCATTTTAAGGTTTAATTCCGCGGCTGCTGACCGCAAGATATTTTCGTAATAATAAGCAATAGAACCTATGAAATTGATTTCTGCTTCTTTTGCTTCGGGATAAGGAAGTACCTGGTAATCGAAGAAATTTTTCATTTCATCAAAAACCATATTCTGAAAATAGGGATGAGATTTGTGCTCGACCACAAATTTGTTAAAATCTGCTAGATAAGCGTTGGCTCTAGGATTATGATACATATTTTTCAGCGCAACATCAATGGTAAGCTGGTACTTGTCTTCAAAAGCCTGACGAAGATCATCTGGAAGTTTTTTCATAAAATACCTTCGCACCAACTGTTTTCCGATGGAACTTCCGCTGCCTTCATCGCCTAGTAAAAATCCTAAGGAAGGTAATTCAATCTTGAGATTCTCACCATCGAAATAACAGGAATTAGAACCAGTACCAAGGATGCAAACGATGGCTGGCTTGCCATTATAAGCTGCATAAGCAGCGGCAGTAAGATCTTCCTTTACTGCAATCTCTGCCTGGGTAAAAAATTTTTGAAGTTCTTTTTCTACTACCGCCCTGTTTTCGGGAACGCCACAGCCAGAACCATAAAAAAACACCTTTTTAATGGAGTTTTTAGTGGATACCAAGCTGGTATTCTTCTGAATTTCAGGAACGATAAGTTCGGGATTAATTATATTGGGATTAAAACCTATTGTTTCGGTTTTCAGGAAAACTTTTTTAAAGTCGTCCAAAATCACCCAATCGCATTTTGTAGATCCAGCATCAACAATTGCAACCATAGAAAAAAATTTAAGAATGCTAAATTAAGGATTTCTTAATTAAGAACTTGCCATTTTAGAGATTAGCTTTCTTCTTCTGTGGAATAGTTTTCATTGTATTGCATCAGCCAGTCTTCAATCTCATCTTCTAAATAGTTTGTTTGCAGCTGCATGGCATTTATGAAATCATCTGGGATAGAATCGGTTTGGGTATTTTCTAAATTCCAAAGTTCATCAGACATAAGTTCATATTCCGAATAAATTCTCTTAAAGCGGTCACTCTGTTTTTCTAACTTTTCAATTTTCTTTTCTTGTAATTGAAATTTTCTGTACTTGTTTTGACGTTTCATAATATCTAGTCAATGATTTGGTGTTGAACTTCGCCCACTTTTAGAGAAAATACACCTCTATTAGAGCATTTTTAATACATTCATTTTCAGCAGTAAACTTGTGATTTCATAAACTAAATTATAAAAAAATTAAATTCAAAAAAATAAATTAACATCTTTTTTTAAGGTTTAACATATAGTTATAAATTTGCATATCAGTAAAATATTATGAAGCAACATCTACTGCGCCACAAGCAAATTCTGTTTTTTATTATAGCCGGCGGACTCAGCGCAGTTGTTGAGATAGGAAGTTTTAAAATTTTCAGCATCAACATTCCAAAAATTTTTGCCAATGAATATAATTTTCATGGAATACATTTTCCGTTAAGCAATATTTTTTCAACTACCTGCGGAATAATCACCAATTATTTTCTGAGCATTTGGTTTGTTTTTGAACGCGGAAAGCATTCTAAAAGAAAAGAGTTTGCGTACTTTATGTTGGTTTCTTTCATCTCGACCCTTTTAAGCTTAACATTTTTTCAGGTATTTTACAGTTTTATTTTTAAGGACAATTTCAATCTTGGCTTTTTTACCCTAAGTTCGGAGATGATTAGTAAAATTTCAGCGATTATTTTGGTATCAGTATTGAATTACACAGTAAAAAAGAAGTTTATTTTTAACGGTTGATTATGTCGAAAATTTTAAATTATTTATGGAGATTCTGGCTTATTATTTTAGCAACAATTCTCACCATTATTTTCGGTATTCCCGTTTATCTGCTCTCATTCAACAGCAAACATTACAAATATGCTTATCAGTTCATCAGAATGTGGGCATATGGTATTTATTACGGAATGGGTTTCAGATATGATTTAAAAAATCTCTCCGGAAAAAAATTAGATAAAAACCAGCAATACGTTTTCATTTCGAATCATACTTCTATCATGGATATTATGCTGATGTGCATTTTAGTTCCGGATCATCCTTTATGTTTTGTAGGAAAAAAAGAACTGGTAAAAATCCCAATATTTGGCACCATTTACAAAAGGGTTTGTGTGATGGTTGACAGAAGCAGTCCGCGCAGCCGAGCTGACGTTTATAGAAGGTGCGCTGAAAAGATGGAGGAAGGAAACAGTATAGTTATTTTTCCTGAAGGGGGTGTTCCAGATGACACCTCGATTATTTTGGATTCGTTTAAAGATGGGGCATTTATTCTTTCGACTAAACACCATTTTCCAATGGCTGTGTACGCTATTTCTGGACTTAAAGAATTGTTTCCTTTTGATAGCAGCAAAGGCAGACCAGGAAAAACGCAGGTCTATTTATTAGATATTTTGCAACCTAAAATTCCTCTTACTGAGATGAAAGATATTGCGTATTCTGAAATTAAAAAAACACTGGAACAGTCCGCAAAATAAAAGTAATCGTTTGATAAGTTGATTTTTTATTTATTTTTGTTTCAATATAAATAAAATCAATGTCTACAAGTCAAAAACCTACTAACTATCCTGCGTTATACACGCTGGTTTTAGTATTCTTCTTTTGGGGATTTATCGCTGCTGGGAACAGTATTTTTATCCCTTTTTGCAAAAATTATTTTTCGTTAGATCAATTTCAATCACAGTTGATTGATTTTGCTTTTTATACTGCATATTTTATTGGTGCACTCATCCTTTTTATCATAAGCACATTAAAAGGCGTCGATCTCATTGGCAAATGGGGTTTCAAAAACTCAATTGTCTATGGACTTCTTCTCTCTGCTGTGGGGGCTGGGTTAATGATTTTAGCGGTTAAAAGCAATGTTTACTACGGAATGCTTGCGGGATTGTTTGTGGTAGCATTAGGTTTTTCAATTCAGCAAACAGCTGCCAATCCACTTGCAGTTTTGTTGGGTGATCCTAAAACGGGCGCCAGCAGGATTAATTTAACAGGTGGTGTTAATTCATTCGGAACATCTATTGGCCCCATCATTGTTGGATTTGCTTTGTTTGGAACCACTGCTACAGTGGGCGATGAAGAGATTAAGCATCTGGCACTGGACAAAGTAATTTTGCTTTATATGGCTGTGGGTGCCTTGTTTTTAATTGCTGCTGGAATATTTTATTTTTCCAAAAAAATTCCTGCCGGTAGAAACATCGAACCGATGGAAAAAGCTGTGAAAGCAAGAAACATTCTTGTGGTGATGACGATTTTTGTGATTGGTTTATTTATCCCAGTTTTTAACAGCTACAATTCTCCTGAAGCATTAAAGATTGAATCTCTTGAAAAAGAAATTGTTGAAATCAATAATAAGATAGAAACTGAAAGCAAGTCTGTAAATATTGCCACATATAAAACTGAAATATCCACAAAAACTTCAGAAATAGAAAACATAAAACATCCGCTGGAAAAAACAAGGATGATTTATTTGTCTGCTGTATTGTTGGTTGTTTTAGCTTGTTTGATTTATGCAAATCAAAGCGCTAAGAAGAAACCCGATGGTTGGGGCGCTATGAAATATCCTCAGCTGGTATTGGGAATGATTGCTATATTAGCTTATGTAGGAGTTGAAGTGGCCATTGGAAGTAATCTTGGTGAACTTTTAAAGCTGCCAGAATTTGGCAACCACCAATCCTCAGAACTGGCACCCTATATTTCTATGTACTGGGGTAGTTTGATGATCGGGAGATGGACAGGTGCGGTAAGTGTATTCAATTTAAGCAAACGTAATCACCTCATTGCCATGATAATAGTACCATTCATTGCATTCCTTGTGATTATAGGAGTCAATACAGTAGCTCAAAAAGACATGTCACATCTTTATTATTACGCTGTTTGCGTAGCACTACAAGTGATTGTATTCTTATTAAGCGGTGATAAGCCAGCAAAAACATTGGTGTATTTCGGTATATTTGGTGTAGTAGCAATGGTTGTCGGCTTACTAACAACTGGAAATATCGCTATTTATGCTTTCTTAGCAGGTGGATTGGCTTGTAGCATCATGTGGCCTTCAATCTTTGCCCTAGCAATTACGGGATTAGGAAAATATACTGCGCAAGGGTCAGCGTTCTTGGTGATGATGATATTAGGAGGTGGTATTATCCCTCCACTGCAAGGAAAATTAGCGGACATTATCGGAATTCACAATTCTTATATTATACCGGTTTTATGTTTTATTTATATAGCTGTTTTTGCTTATCTTGCTAAGCAATCGCTCATTAAACAGAATATAGACGTTGATTATTTAGAATCTGCAGAAGGTGTACATTAATAAAAAAACTTTCGGAAAAAATTCATTTTGGGCAACTATTTTAGTTGTCCAATTTGTTTTATTTTATCTGCTCTCGAAATCATCTTGGGCCGTAGTTTTGTTTGAATTATTTTTTGAGAATCAGAAAAACCTTCATCAAAATTTGTTTGCCTGGATACCATTTTCCTTAGGTGACTTTATCTATATTGTATTAGGAGTTGCACTTGCATTTTACTTTATTTCACTTTTTTGGAAAGCAAAAAGAAACAATGCTTTGCGAGTGCTACTCATCACTTTTAATGTATTCTATTTTTTATATCAAATTTTTTGGGGGATGCTCTATTTTCAAGAGCCGATTATCAACAAACTTCCAAAAGAGGAGATCACCTCACAAGAAGTAAAAAACCTAACCATCAAATTCCTTCAAAAGTGTAAAATTACAAGAGAGTTGGTATCTGAGAATAAAAAGGGAATTTTCACTTTAAAAAATCTTCAAGAAATAGAAAGAGAAATACTTTCCCAGCAGAATCACATTCCCAAATTTCTTAATACGAAGAAGGCAACACAAATCAATTCTATTAAGGCAAGCTTATATGGCAATGGCATGAGCTTCTCTGGAATTCTGGGTTATTACAATCCCTTTACGGCCGAAGCTCAATACAATAGACATTTACCCTCAACTTATATTCCATTTACCATCGCTCACGAAAGTTCACACCAGTTAGGCTACGCACGGGAGCAAGAGGCCAATTTTATAGGATATCTTATCGGAATTAATTCTGCCAATCTGGAACTTCGCTACAGCACCGAATATTCTACTTTAAAAAGTTTACTCAATTATCTCGCAAATGAAGATCCTGAGTTTGTAAAAAGTGTACTTCAACAATTTTCTCCAAAAATGAAGCTCGACAGAAAATACGAACTTCAGTTTATAAAAGCACACAGTGGACTTATGGATGAATTTTTTGCGATGACCAATAATTTATTTTTGAGATCTAATCAGCAGGAAGGAAGCATAACATACTCTTATTTCATCGACCTTTTGGTGCGGTACGAACGCATAAAAAAAGAATCGTATCAGTGATACGATTCTAAAAACACAAATGATGAAAAAAAATTTATTACCTTGATATGCTCTCTCATTCAAGGCGGTGTAAAGATATAAATAGTTTTCAGAAAAACAAAAACAAAATCCTTATTTTTCTAATTTTATGAAAACTTTATGATTTCTTCTTTATACTTCCCAAAAAACCATTGATTGTCAATTATAAATTTTGATTAAGGCAATACTCCACACCAACCTCATGAGTATAATAATCTAAAAGCAACAATATCCTATTTTTCAAGAAGAGTAACAATTTCTGTAAAACCTTTTCTCTTAGCATGTTGCAGTGGCGTTACACCATCGTTATCTGGAATATCCAATTGCGCTCCTGCATCTTTTAAAATTTGTATTATTTCCTGATATTTCTTGCTTCCATCTCCAAGAACTACAGCCTCCATAAGCGCTGTCCATCCTAAACGATTCACATGATCAATAGGGTAATTTTTTGTCTGTGCCAGTACTCTTACGGTTTCCACATGCCCCCTTTCACAAGCTGGGATAAGTGCAGTACCGTTGTATCGGTTAAAAACATCAAACCTTGCCCCGTTTTCCAAATACAACTTCACCAATTCTGTTTGCCCACTAGCACCCGCATAAAGAAATGCACTGTCCTTATTATCCGCCTGTTTGTTTACATCTGCACCATATCTCACCAACATTTTCGCCATATCAGTTAGTTTGTAATTGGTAGCTATTAAAAGTAAGGAACGCTTCTTATCATCCGTTGTGTTCACATCGGCCCCAGCCTTTAAAAGGCCCTCCACTTTAGTTATATTATTGCCTTCCACTAATTGTGGGATTTCGTTTTCCATTTTAAATTCGTTAGCTGTTGTATGTTGATTGGAGGTCTGACAATTATTCATATTCATCGTCAAAAAAAGTGATATCAATATTATTTTCATAAACTTAATTTTTTGTGCAATTTTTACATTTATTTGAAAATAAGTGATTTACAAATTACGAAAAAATATTGATATTATTAAATACAGAAATAAAAAAGGACGATGTAAAAATCGTCCTTTTTAGTAGCGAGGACGGGAATTGAACCCGTGACCTCAGGGTTATGAATCCTGCGCTCTAACCATCTGAGCTACCTCGCCGTTAGAGTGGTGCAAATATAGATATTATTTAGTTTTTCACCAAATTATTTTAGTTTAAAATACTCTAAAACATCAGCCACATGATCTGGTTTACTGATTATCTTGTTGTTAGCATCTAAAATAAAATAATTAGGAGTAGCGTGCACGTTATAGGTATCTACATAACTGCTATTCCAACCTTTTAACTCAGAATCATTGATCCATGGATAAATGTTGGCTTTTGCAAGGTAGTTTTCTTTTGAAGAATCGAGGGATAAGCCAATTACTTGAACATTCTTAGTCTTGAGTTCGTTGTAAACTTTTAATAATTTAGGAAGTTCAGTTTCGCAATGGGAACATGTTGAAGACCAAAAGACTATTATTTTTTTATCGGCTTTTACATCTTTAATAGATTTTGCCGTGGTATTCAGCGCAGATTGAAATTTATAATCTGGGAAAGTTGCACCCAATGCAACATTTGCATTCGAGGTGATGGTCATATTCAATCTATCGTTGATTGTACATTTAAGGTTTTTTGCGTAATTCAGGTATTTATCTTTAAACTCATTCATTCCATAAGCATCGAAAATATCAATAATTTCCGAAAGCACTACCTGTCCGCGCGGTGTTTCTACATTTAACTTATCAATCAACTTATCTACAGCAACAGTAACATTGGCATTACCTGCTGA